>NZ_JBSFIE010000027.1:0-108815 GCF_053597395.1 Streptomyces sp. NPDC001415 | reverse complement strand
GCCCGGTTACATTCCGAACCCGGAAGCTAAGCCTTTCAGCGCCGATGGTACTGCAGGGGGGACCCTGTGGGAGAGTAGGACGCCGCCGAACAAATCTTCAACGCTGGTCCCTGAACTTCGGTTCGGGGGCCAGCGTTTTTTTGTGCCCGCTTACCTCGCGTTCATGTGGCAAGAGGACGATCCGCTGTCATGAGGATGACAGGAGAGCTCAAGTCTGCCGGTGTCGCGACCGGTGACGAGGTGATCGTGCCGGCCTACGACAGCGGCGAGTTGGCCCGGGCCGTCGTCGCCGCCGGGGCGGTGCCTGTGTTCGCCGACATCGATCCGCTCACCTACTGCCTGGCCCCGCAGGCCGTCCACCAGGTCGTCACGGTCAGGACCGCCGCTGTCATCCTCGTACACCGCTTCGGGCATCCGGTCGATGCCGCCGGGTTTGCTCAACTCGCCTCCGGGCGCGGGGTGTTGGTCCTTGAGGAGGAGGAGCGCGCCGGCCTTGGCGGGGATGTGGCCCAACGGCGGGAGCGGGCCCGGTATTTGAGCCGACGGCTCGTCGGTGTGGAGACACCCGCGCCTGCCGAGGGGCACCGCTATCAGCGGTACGTCGTGCGGGTGCCCGGCAACGGGAGGCCCGACCGGGACGCGTTCGCGCGGCTGTTGCGGCGGCGCGGGGTCCAGTGCGAGGTGCCCGTGCCCATTCCCGTACACAGGATGCGGGAGTTCCGGCGGGACGGGTGGGTGCTTGGTGAGACCGAGCGGGCTGCGGACGAGACGCTCGCGCTGCCTTCGCTCGACGGGCTTTCCGAGGCGGAATTGCGGCGGTTGGTGTCCGCCTGCAACGCGCTCGGCGGGCTGCTGCAACCCGCATAGCCGGAACCGGTGACCGTGGTTCGGAACACCGTCTGATTCGGGGTATGCTTTATCTCGTTGGTGAGGGGGAAACCCTGAAACAACAACAGGCCCCTATAGCTCAGTCGGTAGAGCGTCTCCATGGTAAGGAGAAGGTCTGCGGTTCGATTCCGCATGGGGGCTCGGTAATCCGAAAGGCCCCGCCCATTGGGCGGGGCCTTTCGCGTACCCTCTCGCGGTTACCGCTTGGCCTGCTCCGGGATGCGCATGGACAGGATCGCCATGTCGTCGGAGGCAGGTTCGGCGGCGAAGCGCTCGACCGCTCGCAGCACGCGTGCCGCGACCGCGCCCGCCGTCAGGCCCGTGCACGAGGCGAGGACATCCGTGAGGCCGTCGTCGCCGAGCATGCGGGTGCCCTCGCGGCGCTCGGTGATGCCGTCGGTCACGCACAGCAGGACGTCGCCCGGGTCGAGGGTGATCGTCTGCTCGTACAGCTCCAGGTCCTCCATCACGCCGAGCAGGGGCTGCGGGTCGGCGGCCGGTTCGACCGTGCCGTTCTGGCGCAGGCGCAGCGGGAGCGGGTGGCCGGCGCAGACGATCTTCAGGATGGCGCTGCCGTCTTCCTGGGGCCACAACTCCCCGTAGAGGAGCGTCAGGAAGCGGCTGCGGGCGCCCTCGTCGAGGATCGCCGCGTTCAGGCGCTCCAGCACTGCGGGGCCGCCGAAGCCCTCGCGGGCGAGCAGGCGCAGGGCGTGCCGGGCGAGGCCGGTGACCGCGGCGGCCTCCGGGCCCGTACCGCAGACGTCGCCGATGGCGAAGCCGTACGCGCCGTCCCGGATCGGGAAGAGGTCGTAGAAGTCGCCGCCGACCTCGTTGCCCTCGCCGGCCGCACGGTAGATCACCTCGACCTCGACGCCCGGGATCTGCGGAAGGCCCGGCGGCAGCAGGGAGCGCTGGAGGGAGCGGCTGATGGCCATGCGCTCGGAGTACAGGCGCGCGTTGTCGAGGGCGAGGGCGGCCCGGCGCGAGAGGTCCTCGGCGAGTTCGAGGATCTCCTGACGGAAATGGTCGTCCGACGGTTTGCCGAGTGTCAGCATGCCGATGACGCGATTGCGGGCGACGAGCGGGAGTACGACGGTCTCGCCGCCGACCGCGGCCGCCGTCGACAAGGTGGTGCCGAGGCCGCCGCCCGTGTGGGGGCTGCCGGAACGGTTGAGGTCGCGCATCGAGACGCGGAGCGCGGCCTGGTGGGCGGCTTCGCCGGGGGCGGTCCAGACGCGGGCGCCGGGGGTGGGCACCGGCTCCGGCGGGTTGATCTTGGAAAGGAGGGCCTTGAGGCCGTCGATGCGCTCCTCGTCCTCGTGGAGCACGTAGGAGAGGTACGGGTCCGAGGCCTGGTCGGCGATCGTGTAGACGGCGCACCAGGTGGCCAGGGTGGGGACGGTCATCTGGGCCATGAGGGCCAGCGTCTGGTCGCGGTCCAGGGTGCCGGCGAGCAGGTCGGAGGCCTCTACGAGGAAGCTCAACGAGCCTCTTCGCAGGCGTTCCAGCTCGCCCAGGCGGGCCGATTCGACGGCGAGCGCGATGCGGTCGGCGGCGAACTGGAGGCGCAGGGCCTCCTCGTTGGAGTAGCGGCCGGGGGATTCGGCGGCGACGCCGAGCGAGCCGGTGAGGCGGCCCTCGACCTTGAGCGGGACGGTGACGACCGAGCGCATGCCGGTGCTTTCGAGCAGCGGTACGGCGCCGGGCACCGCCGCGAGATCCTCGTGGACGGCGGGCATGCGCGCCGAGCCGTACCGTCCGGTGCCGGCCTCGACGGGGACCCGCGCGAAGCGCTGGCGGGCCGAGGGGAGGCCGGTGGTGGCCCGTACTTCCAGTTCGGTCTCGTCGTCGGTGGCCAGCAGCAGGAAGGCGGAGTCGCCGTCCAGCATGTCCCGGGCGCGCTCCACGGTGCGCTGGAGCAGGCCGTCGAGGTCGTCGGGGGCGGGGGAGCCGATGAAGACCTCGAACGGGTCGACGTTGCGGTTCTCGCCCAGCGTGGCCGGATCGGTGGCGGGCTGGCGTACGGGGGACTGCAGGACCGCCCGCTCGTCGTCGCGCACGAGCAGGCAGACCGTGGACGGCTCGCCCTCGGTGTCGCGGACCCTGAGGTGCGAGGCGTACACCGGGACGACGCGGCCGTCGGCTCCCCTTATCCCGTACGTGCCTTCCCAGCGCGAGAGCTGGAGGGCCTCGACGATGCCGGTGGAGGTGCCGGGGGTGTGCGGCCAGGCCGCGAAGTCGGTCAGCGCCTTGCCGGTGACCTGCTCGGAGGGGTAGCCGAAGAGTTCCTCGGCGTCCTCGTTCCAGGCGCGGACAGCGCCGGAGCGGTCGATCTGGACGACCGCGACGCGGACTCTGCCGTCGGTGACGGGGAGCAGCGCGGTCGGTAGGGCCGGGCCGGCGGAGCGGGTGCCGACGGGGCGGTTGGGGAGGTCGAGCTGGAACCAGACGTTTTTTCTGGTTGGCGTGTACTCGACGCCCCAGCGGGAGGCGAGGGCGGCGCAGAGCAGCAGGCCGCGGCCGTTCTCGCGGTCGGGTCCGGCGATGTCGGCGGGGCAGCCGAGGAGCGGAACCTCACGTTCGGGATAGCGGTCGGCCACTTCGACGCGTACGCCGTCGTCGGAGCGCAGGCACAGGACGTCCGCCTTGGTGCCGGCGTGGACCACCGCGTTGGTGACGAGCTCGCTGGTCAGGACGACGGCGTCGTCCACGACGTCTGCGTAACCCCACCCCTGGAGGGTGTCCCGGACGAAGGCGCGGGCGGTCGCGACCGACCGCCCGACAGGGTCGAAGCTGGCTGCCGCCCGCGCGGTGATCACAGAACTCCTCGTACGCGTCTCGTCGCCCGGATTTCCTTGCCGGGGCTCCGGAACGTGCTCTCCGGGAATCAACAGTCCCATGTCGGCCCGCCCCCTCCGGTGTCCCGTGGTCGTCCTTTGTGCCGCCCTCCCCCAAGCTTTACCGAGCAGAAGGGTATAAACCGCCCCCATGCCGGGCGGACCGGGGCGGTTGGACAGCCGGAAGCCAGGTTACTTACCTTCGCTGTCCGAGCGGATGCCGGTCACCAGTGTTTCCGCCCTCCGTGGGCGGGGACGGATATGCGAAGCTGCCGAACTGTTATGGCCTGGTTCGGCCATGGTGAAACACTGGGCATGCTTCCGGAGACAGCCCGGGCAGTGCGGTCAACCCTTGCGGGAGGGACACGGTGGAGTCTGGCGCAGCGGCGCGGGGCGTAAGCACGCGCGCGAAAGACGATCAGCCCCGGACTCAACAGGCCCGGAGTTCCAAGCAGCGTGGGAGCAACGGCACGACCGAGGTGGACACGGCGGCGCTGCAGCGGCTGCTCGCGGCCCTCGCGTCGATGCGGGACGGGAATTTCCGCAAACGCCTGACGGTGTCCGGTGACGGGGTGATGACGGAGATCGCGGCCGTCTTCAACGAGGTCGCGGACCGCAATCTGCACCTGACCGGCGAGATCGCCCGGGTGCGCAGGATGGTCGGCCGCGAGGGAAAGCTGACCGAGCGGCTGGAGAACGGAGCCTGCGAGGGCTCCTGGGCGGCCGCGATCGACGCCTCCAACGCGCTGGTGGACGATCTCGCGCGGCCGGTCTCGGAGGTCGGGCGGGTGCTCTCGGCGGTGGCCGAGGGCGATCTGGAACAGCGCATGGACCTGCGTTCACACGGCAGTGACGGCGCCGAGCGGCCGTTGCGCGGGGAGTTCCTCAAGGTCGGGCGGACCGTCAACAACCTGGTCGACCAGCTGTCGGCCTTCACCGATGAAGTGACACGGGTCGCTCTTGAGGTCGGTACGGAGGGCAAGCTCGGCGGTCAGGCCCAGGTGCGCGGTATGTCCGGTTCCTGGAAGGATCTGACGGATTCCGTCAATACGATGGCGTACCGGCTGACGGCACAGGTGCGTGACATTGCTCTCGTCACCACCGCCGTTGCCAAGGGTGATCTGTCGCGCAAGGTCACCGTGCATGTGGCCGGCGAGATGCTCCAGCTGAAGAACACCGTCAACACGATGGTCGACCAGCTGTCCTCCTTCTCTTCGGAGGTGACCCGCGTCGCCCGGGAGGTGGGCACCGAGGGCGAGCTCGGCGGACAGGCGCAGGTGCCGGGCGTGGCCGGGGTGTGGAAGGACCTCACCGACTCCGTCAACGTGATGGCGACGAACCTGACCGCCCAGGTGCGCGGCATCGCCCAGGTGACCACGGCCGTGGCGAGCGGCGACCTGTCGCAGAAGGTCACGGTCAACGCACGGGGCGAGGTCGCGCAGCTCGCCGAGACCATCAACCAGATGACCGAGACGCTGCGTACGTTCGCGGACGAGGTCACCCGCGTCGCCAACGAGGTCGGCGCGGAAGGGCTCCTCGGCGGGCAGGCGCAGGTGCCCGGGGCGGCGGGGACGTGGAAGGACCTGACGGATTCCGTCAACACCGTGTTCCGCAACCTGACGACCCAGGTGCGGGACATCGCGCAGGTGACGACGGCGGTCGCCAGTGGTGACATGACGCAGAAGGTCACCGTCGATGTCGCCGGCGAGATGCTGGAGTTGAAGAACACCGTCAACACGATGGTGGACCAGCTCCAGTCGTTCGGCTCCGAGGTGACCCGGGTCGCGCGTGAGGTCGGCATCGAGGGCCGGCTCGGCGGGCAGGCGGAAGTGCCCGGGGCGGCGGGGACGTGGAAGGACCTGACGGATTCCGTCAACACCGCGTTCCGTAACCTCACCGGTCAGGTGCGGGACATCGCGCAGGTGACGACGGCGGTCGCCAACGGCGACCTGTCGCAGAAGGTCACCGTCGATGTCGCGGGCGAGATGCTGGAGTTGAAGAACACCGTCAACACGATGGTGGCGCAGCTGTCGTCGTTCGCCGACCAGGTCACGCGGATGGCGCGGGACGTGGGCACCGAGGGCCGCCTCGGCGGCCAGGCGCGCGTCGACGGCGTCTCGGGCACCTGGAAGGAACTCACCGACTCCGTCAACTTCATGGCGGGAAACCTGACTTCACAGGTGCGTCAGATCGCCCAGGTGACGACGGCGGTGGCGCGGGGTGACCTGTCGCAGAAGATCGACGTGGACGCCCGCGGCGAGATGCTGGAGCTGAAGAACACCATCAACACGATGGTCGACCAGCTCTCCGCGTTCGCCGAGCAGGTCACCCGGGTCGCCCGAGAGGTCGGCACCGACGGCCGGCTCGGCGGGCAGGCACAGGTGCCGGGCGTGGCCGGGGTGTGGCGCGACCTGACCGACTCCGTGAACGGCATGGCCGGCAACCTCACGGCCCAGGTGCGCAACATCGCCCAGGTCGCCACGGCGGTCGCCCGGGGTGACCTGTCGCAGAAGATCGACGTGGACGCCCGCGGCGAGATCCTGGAGCTGAAGAACACCCTCAACACGATGGTCGACCAGCTGTCCAACTTCGCCGAGCAGGTCACCAGGGTGGCCCGTGAGGTGGGCACCGAGGGCATCCTGGGCGGCCAGGCCGAGGTGCAGGGCGTCTCCGGCACCTGGAAGGACCTCACGCAGTCCGTCAACTTCATGGCGAACAACCTGACTTCACAGGTGCGCAACATCGCCGAGGTGACGACGGCGGTCGCCGAGGGCGACCTCTCCAAGAAGATCACCGTCGACTCCAAGGGTGAGATCCTGGAGCTGGTGACCACCGTCAACACGATGGTCGACCAGCTGTCCAACTTCGCCGACGAGGTCACCCGCGTCGCCCGCGAGGTGGGCACCGAGGGCATTCTGGGTGGTCAAGCCCGGGTGCGCGGGGTCACCGGCATCTGGAAGGACCTCAGCGACAACGTCAACCTGATGGCCGCGAACCTGACGACCCAGGTGCGCAACATCTCCCGGGTCTCGGCGGCGGTCGCCAACGGAGACCTCACCAAGAAGGTGACGGTCGAGGCGCGCGGCGAGGTCGCCGAACTCGCCGACACCGTCAACACCATGGTGACGACGCTGTCCTCGTTCGCCGAGCAGGTCACCAAGGTGGCCCGTGAGGTGGGCACGGACGGCATCCTGGGCGGCCAGGCCCGGGTGCCCGGCGTCTCGGGGACGTGGAAGGACCTCACCGAGTCGGTGAACTCCATGGCCGACAACCTCACCGGTCAGGTGCGGCAGATCGCCACCGTCACCACCGCCATCGCCCAGGGCGACCTCACCAAGAAGATCGACATCGATGCGCGCGGCGAGATCCAGGAGCTGAAGAACACCATCAACACGATGGTCGACCAGCTGTCCTCGTTCGGCCAGGAGGTCACCCGGGTCGCCCGCGAGGTGGGTACCGAGGGTCAGTTGGGCGGTCACGCCCGGGTGCGCGACGTCGACGGAACGTGGCGCGACCTCACCGAATCGGTGAACGAGATGGCCGGGAACCTGACCCGGCAGGTCCGCGCGATCGCGGCCGTCGCGACCGCGGTGACCCGCGGCGACCTCAACCTGAAGATCGACGTGGACGCGGCGGGCGAGATCCAGGCCCTCCAGGACAACATCAACACGATGATCGCCAACCTGCGCGACACCACCGTCGCGAACAAGGAGCAGGACTGGCTCAAGGGCAACCTGGCCCGCATCTCCGGTCTGATGCAGGGCCGCCGCGACCTCGACGACGTGGCCTCGCTGATCATGACCGAGCTGACGCCGGTCGTCTCCGCGCAGCACGGCGCGTTCTTCCTGGCCATGCCGACGGGCGGCACCCCGGAGGTCAGCGGGGAGGGTGACGGCTCGTACGAGCTGCGGATGCGCGGGAGTTACGGGTACTCCTCCGGGTCCATGCCGACCTCCTTCCGGCCCGGTGAGACGCTGATCGGCACGGCCGCCGAGGAGAAGCGGACGATCCTGGTGGAGAACGTGCCACCGGGCTATCTCAAGATCTCCTCCGGGCTCGGAGAGGCGCCGCCCGCGCACGTGATCGTGCTGCCGGTGCTCTTCGAGGGGAAGGTCCTCGGCGTGATCGAGCTGGCGTCGTTCCAGCCGTTCACGCACATCCAGAAGGACTTCCTCAACCAGATCGCCGAGATGATCGCGACCAGCGTCAACACCATCTCGGTGAACTCCAAGACGGAGGTGCTGCTCAAGCAGTCGCAGGAGCTCACCGAGCAACTGCGCGAGCGTTCGGCCGAGTTGGAGAACCGTCAGCGGGCCCTTCAGGCCTCCAACGCCGAGCTGGAGGAGAAGGCCGAGCTGCTCGCCCAGCAGAACCGCGACATCGAGGTGAAGAACACCGAGATCGAGGAGGCCCGGCAGGTCCTGGAGGAGCGCGCCGAGCAGCTGGCCGTCTCCATGCGCTACAAGTCCGAGTTCCTCGCGAACATGTCGCACGAGCTGCGTACGCCGCTCAACTCCCTGCTCATTCTGGCCAAGTTGCTCGCCGACAACGCGGAGGGCAACCTCTCGCCGAAGCAGGTCGAGTTCGCCGAGACGATCCACGGGGCGGGCTCCGACCTGCTCCAGCTGATCAACGACATCCTCGACCTCTCCAAGGTCGAGGCGGGCAAGATGGACGTCTCGCCGACCCGGATCGCGCTGGTCCAGCTGGTCGACTACGTGGAGGCGACGTTCCGGCCGCTCACCGCGGAGAAGGGCCTCGACTTCTCGGTACGGGTCTCGCCCGAGCTGCCCGCGACGCTCCACACCGACGAGCAGAGGCTGTTGCAGGTGCTGCGCAACCTGCTGTCGAACGCGGTGAAGTTCACCGACAGCGGCGCCGTCGAGCTTGTCATCCGC
Source organism: Streptomyces sp. NPDC001415 (assembly GCF_053597395.1). Lineage (NCBI taxonomy): Bacteria > Bacillati > Actinomycetota > Actinomycetes > Kitasatosporales > Streptomycetaceae > Streptomyces > Streptomyces sp. NPDC001415. The sequence continues at coordinate 100,192 of NZ_JBSFIE010000027.1, read as the reverse complement.
CCGGCCGGCTCCGACGTCCCGCACGCCATCCGGGAGCAGCTCCTGGAGGCGGGCTCGCTGCGCGACCCCGACGCCGACCTGATCGCGTTCTCGGTCACCGACACCGGTATCGGGATCGCGGCCAGCAAGATGCGGGTCATCTTCGAGGCGTTCAAGCAGGCGGACGGCACGACCAGCCGCAAGTACGGCGGCACCGGCCTCGGCCTGTCCATCAGCCGCGAGATCGCGCGGCTGCTCGGCGGCGAGATCCACGCGGCGAGCGAGCCGGGCCGCGGCTCCACCTTCACCCTCTATCTCCCGCTGCAGCTGAGCGAGTTGCCCCCGCAGGGCTATCCGCAGCTCGCTCCCGGCGGCATGGAGGGCGCGGCGGGGCTCGCCATCGAGGCCGCACGCCCGGAGCTCGCGCAGCACAACGGCGGGCCGCAGTCCGGGCCGGGAGTCTCCCAGCCGGGCACGGCCGGGCTCTTCCGGAGGCGCCGCAAGGCGCTCGGCGCGGACGGTCAGAGGGAGTCCGCGATGACCGGGCAGTCCGTCGGCACCGGCGAGAGCTGGGAGGCGACCGAGCCGGAGCGGGCCCCCGCGCGGACGTTCCACTTCGCCGGCGAGAAGGTCCTGATCGTCGACGACGACGTACGCAACGTCTTCGCGCTCACCAGCGTCCTTGAGCAGCACGGGCTTTCGGTGCTGTACGCGGAGAACGGGCGGGAGGGCATCGAGGTCCTCGAACAGCACGAGGACACCGCGGTCGTCCTGATGGACATCATGATGCCCGAGATGGACGGCTATGCGACGACCTCGGCGATTCGCCGGATGCCGCAGTTCGCCGGACTGCCGATCGTCGCGCTGACCGCGAAGGCGATGAAGGGGGACCGTGAGAAGGCCATCGAGTCCGGTGCTTCCGATTACGTGACCAAGCCGGTCGACCCGGACCATCTGCTCTCTGTGATGGAGCAGTGGATGCGGGGGAAGTGATCGTCCGCTGTACGAATCCCCGGGCGTTGCTGACTGACTGTGGCCGAAGGCGTGTGAGGCGGCGGTATTCGGGGAACCTTCTGGTCTCCCACTGCGTTTCTGCTACGTGCACAGTGACATCGCGGTGACAGGGTGTGGCGACAGGCGGGGTGCGGCTACCATGACCGGCACAAGGACGGGCGACGCAAGGGAGTCGTCCCCTGGGGCGGCGCCCGGTGCACTGCCGGGGCGAGGAGGACGGGCCATGGTGCAGAAGGCCAAGATCCTCCTGGTCGATGACCGGCCGGAGAATCTGCTGGCGCTGGAGGCCATCCTCTCTGCGCTCGATCAGACACTGGTGCGGGCATCGTCAGGGGAGGAAGCGCTCAAAGCGCTGCTTACGGACGATTTCGCGGTCATTCTGCTGGACGTCCAAATGCCTGGAATGGACGGGTTCGAGACCGCCGCGCACATCAAGAGGCGCGAGCGGACTCGGGACATCCCGATCATCTTCCTCACGGCCATCAACCACGGCCCCCATCACACGTTCCGCGGCTACGCGGCGGGCGCCGTGGACTACATCTCGAAGCCGTTCGACCCCTGGGTGCTGCGCGCCAAGGTGTCGGTCTTCGTCGAGCTGTACATGAAGAACTGCCAACTGCGGGAGCAGGCGGCCCTGCTGCGGCTCCAGCTGGAGGGCGGCACCCACGGCGGCGCGGCCAAGGAGTCGGCGGGTCTGCTCGCCGAACTGTCCGCGCGGCTCGCGGCAGTTGAGGAGCAGGCCGAGGCGCTCTCCAAGCAGCTCGACGACGACTCCGCCGACGCCGCGGCCGTCGCCACCGCCGCCCACCTGGAGCGCAAGCTCACCGGTCTGCGGCGGGCGTTGGACGCCCTGGAGCCTGGCACCGGCGGCGCGCCCACCCTCCCTTCGCAGAATTGACGACCGGGTTTCTGACGCCGCATCTGGCTGACATGGCGTCAGAAACCTTGGGGCATACGACACGGACGGGTGAAGCCGTAGGCACACGTGTCCACCGCCGCCGACCCAGGTAACCTCAGCACCATGGCCTCACGTACGTCCGGCAAGGGTTCCCAGGGCACGGCGGGCACCGCGAAGCGCACCGGCCGTACCCCGGCGAAGAAGGCTGCGCCCGCGAAGAAAGCCGCGGCCCCCAAGGCGCCCGCGAAGAAGACCGCACCGAAGAAGGCACCCGCCAAGAAGGCAGCGGCGCCCAAGCCCGCCCCCAAAGCGGCGCCGTCCCCGACCGGCGGCGTGTACAAACTCGTACGCGCCGTCTGGCTCGGGGCGGCCCACGGGGTGGGCGCGATGTTCCGCGGAATAGGACGCGGCGCCAAGGGACTCGACCCGGCCCACCGCAAGGACGGCGTCGCGCTGCTGCTGCTCGGCCTCGCGCTGATCGTCGCCGCCGGCACCTGGTCGAACCTGCGCGGCCCGGTCGGCGACCTCGTACAGATGCTGGTGACCGGCTCGTTCGGCAGGCTCGACGTGGTGGTGCCGCTGCTGCTCGGCGCCATCGCGATCCGGCTCATCCTCTACCCCGAGAAGCCCGAGGCCAACGGGCGGATCGTCATCGGCCTGTCCGCGCTCGTCCTCGGTGTCCTCGGCCAGGTCCACATCGCGTGCGGCTCGCCCGGCCGGGGCGAGGGCACCGACGCCATGCAGGACGCGGGCGGCCTGATCGGCTGGGCCTCGTCCAAGCCGCTCGAATTCGCGCTGGGCGACGTGCTCGCGGTGCCGATGCTCGTGCTGCTCACGGTCTTCGGGCTGCTCGTGGTCACCGCGACACCGGTCAACGCCATCCCGCAGCGGCTGCGGCTCCTCGGCGTCAAGCTCGGCGTCCTCGAACCCCTCCCGGACGAGGCGGGCGAGGAGGACCTGTACGACGACGAGTGGCGCGAGGCCGAGCCCGCGCCCCGCGCCCGGCGCCGCCCCGCCACCCCGGTCGAGCAGGCCCCGGAGCGGGCCGAGGAGGAGGCGCTGCGGCGCCGCAAGCCCCGGCGCACCTCGGTGCAACCGGCGTTCGAGAACGGCCTCGACCCGGTCGACGTGGCCGCCGCCGCGGCCGCGGCGCTCGACGGCGCCGTACTGAACGGCCTGCCCCCCTCGCCCGTCGTCGCCGACCTCACCCAGGGCGTCTCCGTCGAACGGGACCGCGGGCAGGCCACCCCCCTGCCGGCCGCCCGCGCCGCCGAGGCCGAGGCGCAGGCGGAGCCCAAGGCGCCGAAGGCCACGCCGGGCGCCCTGCCCGTCGTACCGGATCTGACGAAGTCCGCGCCCTCGTCCGCCGAGCCGCTGCCCCCGCGCGCCGAGCAGCTCCAGCTCGCCGGGGACATCACCTACGCGCTGCCCTCGCTGGACCTCCTGGAGAAGGGCGGGCCAGGCAAGACCCGCAGCGCTGCCAACGACGCGGTCGTCGCCTCGCTGCAGAACGTCTTCATGGAATTCAAGGTCGACGCCACCGTCACCGGGTTCACGCGCGGCCCGACGGTCACCCGGTACGAGGTCGAGCTCGGTCCTGCCGTGAAGGTCGAGCGGATCACCGCCCTCGCCAAGAACATCGCGTACGCGGTCGCCAGCCCGGACGTGCGGATCATCTCGCCGATTCCGGGGAAGTCGGCTGTCGGCATCGAGATTCCCAATACCGACCGCGAGATGGTCAACCTCGGCGATGTGCTGCGCCTCGCGGACGCGGCCGAGGACGACCATCCGATGCTGGTGGCGCTCGGCAAGGACGTCGAGGGCGGCTACGTCATGGCCAACCTCGCCAAGATGCCGCACGTCCTGGTCGCGGGAGCCACCGGTTCCGGAAAGTCTTCGTGCATCAACTGCCTCATCACTTCCGTGATGGTGCGAGCCACGCCCGAGGACGTCCGCATGGTGCTCGTCGACCCCAAGCGCGTGGAGCTGACGGCGTACGAGGGCATTCCGCACCTCATCACGCCGATCATCACCAACCCGAAGCGGGCCGCCGAGGCGCTCCAGTGGGTCGTGCGCGAGATGGACCTGCGCTACGACGACCTCGCGGCGTTCGGTTTCCGCCACATCGACGACTTCAACGAGGCGATCCGCAACGGCAAGGTGAAGCTGCCCGAGGGCAGTGAGCGCGAGCTGACGCCCTATCCGTACCTCCTGGTGATCGTCGACGAGCTCGCCGACCTGATGATGGTCGCGCCGCGCGACGTGGAGGACGCGATCGTCCGCATCACCCAGCTGGCCCGCGCTGCCGGCATCCACCTGGTGCTCGCCACCCAGCGGCCCTCGGTCGACGTCGTCACCGGCCTGATCAAGGCGAACGTGCCCTCGCGGCTCGCGTTCGCGACCTCCTCCCTGGCCGACAGCCGGGTCATCCTCGACCAGCCGGGCGCCGAGAAGCTGATCGGCAAGGGCGACGGCCTGTTCCTGCCCATGGGAGCGAACAAGCCGACCCGGCTCCAGGGCGCCTTCGTCACCGAGGACGAGATCGCGGCCGTCGTCCAGCACTGCAAGGACCAGATGGCCCCGGTCTTCCGGGACGACGTCACGGTCGGCACCAAGCAGAAGAAGGAGATCGACGAGGAGATCGGCGACGACCTGGACCTGCTGTGCCAGGCCGCCGAGCTGGTGGTCTCCACCCAGTTCGGCTCGACGTCGATGCTCCAGCGCAAGCTCCGCGTCGGCTTCGCCAAGGCGGGCCGGCTCATGGACCTGATGGAGTCGCGCAACATCGTCGGCCCGAGCGAGGGCTCCAAAGCGCGGGACGTTCTGGTCAAGCCGGACGAACTCGACGGAGTGCTGGCGGTGATCCGGGGGGAGGCTCCCTGAGTGTGGCGGGGAGCGAAATGGGGTAGATGGATGGGCTATCGGCGGTCAGAATCGGTCGGCTGACAGCCGACCGGCCCAAACAGCACTCGTACGGGATCCCCGAGCAACCGTTTCCCTTGGCCGTACGTCAAGTTGAGGGGGACGTGGAAACAAATGTGGTCAGCGTTCCGCTGTCAGGGGCGAGGCCATACCGATGGCGTACAAACTCCGCTCTCCCGGTTGCCCCACTCTTTCGTACCCCCCCTAGACTGAACATCCAGCAGGTGGCTCACGCTCGAAAGGCGCCCCCGTGTCCATCGGCAACTCTCCCGAAGACGACCGGCCTTCGATCGCAAACGACGGGCCATCGATCGGCCGTGCCCTTCAGCAGGCCCGTATCGCCGCCGGACTGACGGTCGACGAGGTCAGTTCCACCACGCGGGTGCGCATCCCCATCGTGCACGCGATCGAGCAAGACGACTTCTCGCGGTGCGGCGGTGATGTGTACGCGCGCGGCCACATCCGCACGCTCGCCCAGGCCGTCGGCCTCAACCCTGACCCGCTGGTCGCCGAGTACGACGCCGGTCACGGCGGCCGTCCCGCGCCCACCCCCGCGGCCCCCCTGTTCGAGGCGGAGCGGATCCGGCCCGACCAGCGCCGGCCCAACTGGACCGCCGCCATGGTCGCCGCGATCGTCGTGGTCGTCGGATTCGTCGGCTTCACGATGTTCGGCGGCGGCAGCGACAAGGGCAAGGGCGGCACCTCCGTCGCCGAAGGCCCCGCCCAGCAGAAGCCGCCGGCGGCGTCGACCAGCCCTGCCCCGCCCAAGCCCCCCGCCCCCAAGCCGACCCCGACGCCGTCCGACAGTGCCATCGCGGCGGTCCCGGCCGACAAGGTCACCGTCAAGGTCACCGCGATCAACGACAAGAGCTGGATCTCGGCCAAGGACCACAACGGCAAGATGCTCTTCGACGGCCTGCTCCAGAAGGGCGAGGGCCAGACCTTCCAGGACGGCCAGCAGGTCGACCTGATCCTCGGCAACGCCGGGGCGATCGAGCTCTACGTCAACGGCAAAAAAATCGACAGCAAGTTCCAGGACGGCCAGGTCGAGCGCCTGAGCTACACCAAGGGCGACCCCCAGGTCGGCTGACGCCCCGGGCCCACGACCCTCGCGGCGGGGGCGTGGGCCAGGACAAAGTAGTCTTGAGTCCATGCCCGAACGCCGCACCGTCGCCCTTGTCACTCTTGGCTGCGCCCGTAACGAGGTGGACTCGGAGGAGCTCGCAGGCCGCTTGGCAGCGGACGGCTGGGAGCTCGTCGAGGACGCATCGGACGCGGACGTCGCCGTCGTCAACACCTGCGGATTCGTCGAAGCCGCCAAGAAGGACTCCGTCGACGCCCTCCTCGAAGCCAACGATCTGAAGGATCACGGCAGGACCCAGGCCGTCGTCGCGGTCGGCTGCATGGCCGAGCGGTACGGCAAGGACCTCGCCGAGGCGCTGCCCGAGGCCGACGGAGTGCTCGGCTTCGACGACTACGCCGACATCTCCGACCGCCTCCAGACCATCCTCAACGGCGGCATCCACGCCTCGCACACCCCCCGCGACCGGCGCAAGCTGCTGCCGATCAGCCCGGCCGAGCGGCAGGGCGCCCCCGACGTGGCGCTGCCCGGGCACGCGCAGGACACCGCCCCCGAAGACCTCCCCGACGGTCTGGCGCCCGCCTCCGGGCCGCGCGCCCCGCTGCGCCGCCGGCTCGACACCAGCCCGGTCGCCTCCGTGAAGCTGGCCTCCGGCTGCGACCGTCGCTGCTCGTTCTGCGCCATCCCCTCCTTCCGCGGCTCGTTCATCTCGCGCCGCCCCAGCGACGTCCTCGGCGAGGCCCGCTGGCTGGCCGAGCAGGGCGTCAAGGAGGTCATGCTGGTCTCCGAGAACAACACCTCGTACGGCAAGGACCTCGGCGACATCCGGCTGCTCGAAACACTGCTCCCGGAGATCGCGGCGGTCGACGGCATCGAGCGGGTACGGGTCAGCTACCTCCAGCCCGCCGAGATGCGGCCCGGCCTCATCGATGTACTGACGTCGACCGAGAACGTCGTGCCGTACTTCGACCTCTCCTTCCAGCACTCGGCGCCCGGCGTGCTGCGCGCGATGCGGCGCTTCGGCGACACCGAGCGCTTCCTCGAACTGCTCGACACGATCCGCGCCAAGGCGCCGACGGCCGGTGTGCGGTCCAACTTCATCGTCGGCTTCCCCGGTGAGACCGAGGACGACTTCAAGGAACTGGAACGCTTCCTCACGGCCGCCCGCCTCGACGCCATCGGCGTCTTCGGCTACTCCGACGAGGAGGGCACCGAAGCGGTCGGCTACGAGAACAAGCTGGATGCCGACACCATCGCCGAGCGGCTCGCGCACCTGTCACGGCTCGCCGAGGAGCTCACCGCGCAGCGCGCCGAGGAGCGCATCGGCGACACCGTGCGCGTCCTGGTCGAGACCGTCGACGAGGAGGACGGGGCCGTCGGCCGCGCCGAGCACCAGGCGCCCGAGACCGACGGCCAGGTGATCTTCACCGAGAGCGCCGGTCTTGCGCCCGGCCGTATCGTCGAGGCCAAGGTGGTCGGTACCGAAGGTGTCGACCTGGTGGTCGAACTGCTTGACGGGGTTGAGGAGGCGGGCAGATGACCGGAGTCCCGGCATCGGCGGCGGGCGGTACCGGCCGGGCGCCGGCGCCCGGCGGCAAGCTGGGCGCTGCGGCCGTCAACCAGGCCAGCCTCTGGAACATCGCCAATATCCTCACGATGATCCGGCTCGTGCTCGTGCCGGGCTTCGTCATGCTGCTGTTCGCGGACGGCGGATACGACCCGGGGATGCGGGCGTGGGCCTGGGCGGCCTTCGCCGTCGCCATGATCACCGACATCTTCGACGGGCATCTGGCGCGCACGTACAACCTGGTCACCGACTTCGGGAAGATCGCCGACCCGATCGCCGACAAGGCGATCATGGGAGCCGGGCTGATCGGCCTCTCGCTGCTCGGCGATCTGCCGTGGTGGGTCACCGGAGTCATCCTGTTCCGGGAACTCGGGATCACGCTCATGCGTTTCTGGGTCATCAGGCACGGAGTGATTCCGGCCAGCCGCGGTGGCAAGCTCAAGACCCTCGCCCAGGGCACCGCGACCGGGATGTACGTCCTGGCGCTGACGGGTCCGCTGGCCACCCTGCGCTTCTGGGTGATGGCGGTCGCGGTGGTGCTGACGGTCGTCACGGGGCTCGACTACGTGCGCCAGGCGATGGTGCTGAGGCGCAAGGGACTTGCCGCGCAGCGCTCCGCCGGAGGCTCCGCGTCGTGAGCGAGGCGGCCCGGGTTCTGCGTCTGCTCACGGAGCGTGACCAGACGCTTGCGGTGGCGGAGTCCCTGACGGGCGGCCTGGTGGCCGCCGAGCTCACTTCGGTGCCCGGCGCCTCGCGCGTTTTCCGCGGTTCGGTGACGGCCTATGCGACCGAACTGAAGCGGGACGTCCTGGGCGTCGACGCGACCCTTCTGGCCGAGCGCGGGGCGGTCGATCCCGACGTCGCGCTGCAGATGGCGGCCGGGGTGCGCGAGGTGCTCGGGTCGAGCTGGGGGATCGCGACCACGGGCGTGGCGGGCCCCGAACCGCAGGACGGCCAACCGGTCGGGACGGTATACGTTTCGGCCGTTGGTCCGGCCGGAGCCAAGAAAACCGTCGCATTGCGGTTGAACGGCGACCGGGCGGAAATTCGTATGGAGAGTGTACGCAGCGTGCTCGAACTGCTCTCCAGTGAACTCCGCGAGGATGAGCGGGCACAGGATACGGAACAGAACGGGGGGATTTGATGTTTGCAGCCCTGAGTGAACACGACATCGCTCCCCGCACGGCCGCGGCGCGAGGCGGTACGGTGGGGCGTGAAGGATGCGGCTACGCGGTCCGAGGAGGGAGCCACCGATGATTCTGCTCCGTCGCCTGCTGGGTGACGTGCTGCGTCGGCAGCGCCAGCGCCAGGGCCGTACTCTGCGCGAAGTCTCCTCGTCCGCCCGAGTCTCACTCGGCTATCTCTCCGAGGTGGAGCGGGGGCAGAAGGAGGCTTCCTCCGAGCTGCTCTCCGCGATCTGCGACGCGCTTGACGTACGGATGTCCGAGCTCATGCGGGAAGTGAGCGACGAGCTGGCACTCGCCGAGCTCGCTGCGTCTGCGGCAGCGAGCGACCCGGTGCCGGTGCGTGCGCCGGTACGTCCGATGCTCAATTCGATCTCCGTGACGTCGGTGACTGGTGTGCCGACGGAGCGGGTGACGATCAAGGCGCCCGCGGAAGCGGTGGACGTCGTCGCGGCCTGATCCCCAGGCTCGCGCCCAGGCTTGTACTGAGCCCCGGTTGGTCACTTGATGACCGGCCGGGGCTCAGCCTTTTTCCGGCGCGCCCGTTTTGGGGCTTCTGTGGCAGGGTGGTAGGAGATCGCGCACACGTCCGTATGGTCCGCACGAGCGTTCCCCCGTGTGCTCCCCGCGGACGTTCCGTCCGGAGTGGAGGAAATGCATGTCCTACATCAAGAGCCCGCTGTCCGACGCCGACCTCAAGGTCGTCGGTGACGCCCTGCAGGGTGCGCTGGTCGATCTCGTGGACCTTTCCCTCGTGTCCAAGCAGGTGCACTGGAACGTGGTCGGCTCGCGCTTCCGGTCCGTACACCTCCAGCTCGACGAGGTCGTCGACACCGCGCGGCTCCACTCGGACACCGTGGCCGAGCGGGCCTCCGCCGTCGGCGTCAGCCCCGACGGGCGCTCCGCCACAGTGGCGAAGTCGAGCGCGATCGACACCGTTCCGGACGGCTGGATCAAGGACACCGAGGCCGTGAAGGTCCTGGTGGCCGCGCTCGGCGTGGTGATCGGCCGGATGCGCGAGCGCATCGAAGCGACCGCCGACCCGGACCCGATCAGCCAGGACATCCTCATCGGGCTCACCGCCGACCTGGAGAAGCATGCGTGGATGTTCCAGGCGGAGACCGTCTGAACCGTAGCCCGCGATCATGCGCCGCAGGCCCGGGCGGGGTTGAGACGCAGGCTCTGAAGCGCGGGGAACCCGGAGCGCGCCGGGCCTGCCCCCGGTGCGCCCTCCCGGCGGGTTTCCCGGCGGTCTAGCGTCGGCCCGAGGAGGCGGCCCATGACGGTGGCGGTGCGTTGGGTGCCCGCGCTGGTCGTTGCGGCGCTGTGGTGGTGGGCCGTGCTGCGCATGGTGCTGGTGCCCGGTCAGACGGGGTTCGTCGAGGGGGCGACGGTCGCGGGCGGCTGGGGGCTGAGCCTGCTGCCCGTGCACGTGGCGACCGTGCCGGGCAAGCCGGGCAACGGGCCGGGGACTACCACGGCATCGAGACGCCGCCGTTCGGACGCAGGATCTGGCCCGTCGTGAACGCCGAGGCGTCCGCGGCGAGATGCAGCACGGCGTGCGCGATGTCCTCGGGTTCGCCGAGCCGGGCGAGCGGGGAGAGCCGCAGCATCGTCGACTCGATCTGCTCTTGCTGCTCGGCGGCGTGGTGGTCGGTCATGGGGGTGCGGACCCAGCCGGGGGCTATGGCGTTGACGCGGATCCCGTGCGGGCCCAGCTCGGTGGCGAGCGTCCTGGTGAGCTGGACGACCGCGACCTTCGAGACGCTGTAGCAGAACAGGCCCGGCCGCGAGGAGTCCACGGCGCCCGAGGCCATGGTGACGATGGAGCCCCGGATGCCGTGCGCGATCATCATGCGGGCCGCCTCCTGGCAGGCGTGGAGCACACCCCGGAAGTTGACGGAGAGAACCCGGTCGAGATCGGCGTCCTCGGTGTCCAGGACCGAGCTGGTGTGCATGACGCCCGCGATCGCCGCCAGGATGTGGACCGGCCCGGCGGCTTCCAGGGCTGCCTTGACCTGCGCGCGGTCCGAGACATCGAGCGGGTACGGGTGGGAGGTGCCGCCCGCCTTGGCGATCAGCGCCCCGGTCTCGCGCAGCCCCACCTCGTCGCGGTCCGCGCAGTGCACCGCCGCGCCGGCCTCCGCCAGCAGCAGAGCACTGGCGCGGCCGATCCCGCTGGCCGCGCCGGTGACGAAGGCCGTGCGGTCGCTGAGGTCGTACGCCGTGAGGGCCATGCCGGGACGGTACGACCGGACTTGACGGGTCGTCAATAAGTGTGAGGGGTGCGAGTGCTGCGTCAAAGGGTGGGCGCGGGCTGGCACTTGGGGCACCAGTAGGTCGGACGCTCGCGGCCCGCGGAGTCGCGTTGGGCGGCGGTACGGATCGGCGCCCGGCAGCGCGGGCACGGCCGTCCTGCTCGGCCGTAGACGTATGCCTGGCGGACCGGGCGGTCCTTGTTGGCTTCCAGGAGCTGCTTCGCGGTGGCCACGAGGCGCTCGGGGGAGGGCAGTTCGCCGATCGGCAGCCAGGGGACGACCCGGATCGCGAAGCAGATCTCCGACTTGTACACGTTGCCGACCCCGGCGAGGTTGCGCTGGTCGAGCAGGGCCTCGCCGATGGTGCGGGCGGGGTCCTGGAGGAGGTTGCGCAGAGCGGATTCGGCGTCCCAGTCGGGGCCGAGGAGATCGGGGCCCAGGTGGCCGACCGCCTTGGACTCGTCCCGGGTGCGGAGCAGTTCCAGCACGGGCAGCCGGTAGCCGACGGCCGTGTGCCCCGCGTTCCCGAGGATCGCCCGGATTTGGTGGGAGGGCCCACCGCCCCAGCGCTCACCGGCACCGTAGATCCGCCAGGACCCGTCCATCCGGAGGTGGGAGTGCAGGGTGAGCCCGCCCTCGATCCGGGCCAGCAGGTGCTTGCCGCGCGGGGTCACATCGAGGACGGTCCGCCCGGTGAGATCGGCCGTGGCGAACCGGGGCACCCGCAGATCGCACCGCGTGAGGACCTGCCCGGCCAACGCCGCGTGGAGCCGCCGCGCGGCTTGGTAGACGGTGTCACCTTCGGGCATGAGTCCATTCTGCCGGGGGTGGGGGCGGGGTGGGGTGCCAGTGGGTGACGACGGGGGCTTGTGGTGGGGTGCGGCGGAGTGGGGTGCGGGGCGGATGGGGGTTGCTTGGGGCTTGCATGGGGGCTTGGCTGGGCTGCCCTTGCGGGGCGGCGCGGGGCGTATCGGGGCGGGGTCGCTCGTGTGGGGCGGGCCCGGGCCTGATGGGGGTGTCTGGAGGCAAGCGCTGGGTGCCTCGTCCGCGGGCAGCGGGGTGCGTCCACGGGCGCCCTCGCGCGCGGTGAGGGACGCGAGAAGCGGTCCGGCGGCGCTCGCGCTGGGCCGATCGGTGTCAGGGCCTCAGGCGCAACCCCCTCGGGGTCGGGACGAAGCCCGCCGTTTCCAGGGGGCGGGCGAGCGGGGACGTCAGGGCCGGGTCGCCGTTGGCCCGCTCCACGGTGATCGTGCCGAGCCGGCCGGCCCGCGCCGCTCCCGCTAGGGCCCCGGAGGCGGCCGTCAGCGCCGGATCGTCCGGTTCGGTCGCCCAGGCGAGCAGTGACTTGCCGCCGCGCTCCAGATACAGCACGAGCTCGCCGTCGACCAGGACGACCATGGAACCCGCCTTGCGGCCCGGCTTGTGCCCGGCCCCGTTGGGCGGCTCGGGCCACGGCAGCGCCGCACCGTACGCATTGGCCGGATCGGCGGCCGCCAGGACGACCGCCTGCGGGGCGGTATGCGCATCGGCGCCCCGGTCCCGGGCGGTGGCGGCCGCCCGCAGCCGGTCCACCGCGCCGTCCATCGCGAACTGAGCCGCGCCGAGCCCCTCGACCACATAGCCGCGCCGGGCCTGCCCGCTGTCCTCGAACGCGGCCAGGATCCGGTACGTCGCCGAGAAGCCGCCCTCGACGCCCTCGGCCTGCACCGCGCCCCGGGTGACCACTCCGTGCCGGTCCAGGAGGGTGCGGGCCAGGGCGTGGGCGCGGTGGGTGGGATCGGGCTCGCGGGGCGGGAGCAGGGACCAGCGGCCCGAGACGGTAGGCGGCCCGGTGCGCGAGACCGGGCGGGCCGCGGCGGTCAGGGTGCCGTAACGGCCGCGCGGGACGGGCCGCTTGGCGCGGTGCGCGGTGGACCCCGCGGTACGCCCCGAGCCGAGCAGGGAACGCAACGGTGCCAGGGTGTCGTTGGTGAGCCGCCCGGACCACGCCAAGTCCCATACTGCGTCGGCGAGTTGGGAGTCGGTCGCCTCCGGGTGGGTGGTAGCGCGGACCTGGTCGGCGAGCTGGCGGAAGAACAGGCCGTAGCCGGGCGCCAGCGCGGTGAGCACCGACTCGTGGAGCGCGGTCAGTTCGAGCGGGTGCGGCGGTGGCAGCAGCAGCGGGGCCGCGTCGGCGACGTACAGGGAGATCCAGCCGTCCTTGCCGGGCAGCGCGCCCGCGCCCGCCCAGACGACCTCGCCGGTCGTGGTGAGCTCGTCGAGGAGGCCCGGGCTGTAGTCGGCGACCCGGGACGGCAGGATCAGCTTCTCCAGGGCGGAGGCCGGGACGGCGGCGCCCTGCAACTGCTCCACGGCGCGGGCCAGTCCGTCGATGCCGCGCAGGCCGCTGCTGCCCAGGTGCTGCCACTGAGGGAGGAAAGTCGCGAGCGCGGCGGGCGGCACCGGCTCCAGCTCCTGGCGCAGCGCCGCCAGGGAGCGGCGGCGCAGCCTGCGCAGGATCGTCGCGTCGCACCACTCCTGGCCGATGCCCGCCGGATGGAACTCGCCCTGCACGACCCGGCCCGACACCGCCAGCCGCTGCAGCGCGCCGTCCGTGACCGCGGCCCCCAGCCCGAACCGGGCCGCGGCGACGGCCGACGTGAACGGGCCGTGCGTGCGCGCGTACCGGGACAGCAGATCGCCGAGCGGGTCCTTCACGGGCTCGGTGAATGCCTCGGGGACGCCGACCGGCAGCGCCGTGCCGAGCGCGTCGCGCAGCCGTCCCGCGTCCTCGATCGCCGCCCAGTGGTCGGTGCCGGCGATGCGGACCCGGATGGCGCGGCGCGCGGCGCCCAGCTCCGGGGCCCAGCCGGGCTCGGCGCCGCGGGCCGCCAACTCGGCGTCGGTGAGCGGCCCGAGAACCCGCAGCAGATCGGCGACGCCCTCACCGTCCTTGATGCGCCGGTCCTCGGTGAGCCACTGGAGCTCCTGCTCCAGCTCGGTCAGGACATCGGCGTCGAGCAGCTCGCGCAGCTCGGCCTGGCCCAGGAGCTCGGCGAGGAGGCGGGAGTCGAGGGACAGCGCGGCGGCCCGCCGCTCGGCGAGCGGCGAGTCGCCCTCGTACAGGAACTGCGCGACATAGCCGAACAGGAGGGAGCGGGCGAACGGGGACGGCTCGGGGGTGGTGACCTCGACCAGGCGCACCCTGCGGGCTTCGAGGTCCCCCATCAGCTCGGTCAGGCCCGGCACGTCGAACACGTCCTGGAGGCATTCGCGGACCGCTTCGAGGACGATCGGGAAGGACCCGAACTCGCTTGCCACCTGGAGCAGTTGAGCCGCCCGCTGGCGCTGCTGCCACAGCGGGGTGCGCTTGCCCGGGCTGCGCCGGGGCAGGAGCAGGGCGCGGGCGGCGCACTCGCGGAAGCGGGAGGCGAACAGCGCGGAACTACCGACCTGGTCGGTGACGATCTGCTCGATCTCGCCCTTGTCGAACACCGTGTCCGCGGCCCCCACGGGGGCCTGTTCGCTGTCGTACGTGGAGTCGAGGTGCGCCGGGTCCTGGTCGAGGAGGTCGAGGCCCATCAGGTCGGCGTCGGGCAGCCGCAGCACGATGCCGTCGTCGGCATGCATGACCTGGGCGTCCATGCCGTACCGCTCGGCCAGGCGGGCGCCGAGCGCGAGCGCCCAGGGGGCGTGCACCTGGGCGCCGAAGGGGGAGTGGATGACCACGCGCCAGTCGCCGAGCTCGTCCCGGAACCGCTCGACCAGGATCGTGCGGTCGTCCGGGACGTGGCCGCAGGCGCGGCGCTGCTCGTCGAGATAGCCGATCACATTGTCCGCCGCCCAGGCATCGAGGCCCGCGCTCAGCAGGCGAAGCCGGGCGTCGTCGGGGGTGAGCGAGCCGACCTCACGCAGGAACGCGCCGAGCGCGCGGCCCAGTTCGAGCGGCCGGCCCAGCTGGTCGCCCTTCCAGAACGGCAGCCGGCCGGGCACCCCCGGCGCGGGCGAGACCAGGACCCGGTCACGGGTGATGTCCTCGATCCGCCAGGAGGTCGTGCCCAGGGTGAAGACATCGCCCACCCGCGACTCGTACACCATCTCCTCGTCGAGCTCGCCGACCCGGCCGCCGCCCTTCTTCGGGTCGGCCCCGGCCAGGAAGACGCCGAACAGACCGCGGTCGGGGATGGTGCCGCCCGAGGTGACGGCCAGCCGCTGGGCGCCGGGGCGGCCGGTCACCGTGCCCGCCACCCGGTCCCACACCACGCGCGGCCGCAGCTCCGCGAAGGCGTCGGAGGGATAGCGGCCCGCCAGCATGTCCAGGACCGCGGTGAACGCCGACTCGGGCAGCGCGGCGAAGGGCGCGGCCCGGCGCACCAGCGCCATCAGGTCGTCCACCTGCCAGGTGTCGAGCGCCGTCATCGCGACCAACTGCTGGGCCAGCACGTCCAACGGATTGGACGGGATGCGCAGCGACTCGATCGCACCCGTGCGCATCCGCTCGGTGACCACCGCCGACTGGACCAGGTCGCCGCGGTACTTGGGGAAGACCACCCCGGTGGAGACCGCCCCCACCTGGTGACCCGCCCGGCCCACGCGCTGCAGCCCCGAGGCGACGGACGGCGGCGACTCGACCTGGACCACCAGGTCCACCGCGCCCATGTCGATGCCCAGTTCAAGACTGGACGTGGCCACCACCGCCGGAAGACGGCCCGCCTTCAGGTCCTCCTCCACGAGCGCCCGCTGCTCCTTGGAGACCGAACCGTGGTGCGCCTTGGCGAGCAGCGCCGGGGCGCCCGCGGCGGCGCCCGAACCGCCCATCAGATCCGCCGGGGAGTGCGCCTCGGGAAGCGGTGCGCCCATGGCGCGCTCGTACGCGATCTCGTTGAGCCGGTTGCACAACCGCTCCGCGAGACGGCGGGAGTTGGCGAACACGATGGTCGAGCGGTGCGCCTGCACCAGGTCGACGATGCGCTCCTCGACATGCGGCCAGATCGACGGCTTCTCCGCCCCCTCCTGGGCGTCGGCCGACGGTGAGCCGGCCAGCTCGCCCAGGTCCTCCACCGGAACGACCACCGAAAGGTCGAACTCCTTGGCCGAGGGCGGCTGGACGATCTCGACCTTGCGCTGCGGGGACAGATAGCGCGCCACCTCGTCCACCGGCCGCACCGTCGCCGACAGGCCGATCCGGCGGGCCGGCTTCGGCAGCAGCTCGTCCAACCGCTCCAAGGAGAGCGCCAGATGGGCACCCCGCTTGGTGCCCGCGACCGCGTGCACCTCGTCGAGGATCACCGTCTCGATGCCCGCGAGCGCCTCGCGAGCGGCGGACGTGAGCATCAGGAACAGCGACTCGGGCGTGGTGATCAGGATGTCCGGCGGCCGAGTGGTGAGAGCCCGGCGCTCGGCGGGCGGGGTGTCGCCGGACCGGATGCCCACCCGGACCTCCGGCTCGGGCAGCCCAAGGCGCACCGACTCCTGACGGATCCCGGTCAACGGGGAACGCAGATTGCGCTCCACATCGACCGCGAGAGCCTTGAGCGGAGACACGTACAGCACCCGGCAGCGCTTCTTCGGCTCGGCGGGCACCGGCGTGGCCGCAAGCCGGTCGAGCGCGGCGAGAAAGGCGGCGAGGGTCTTGCCGGACCCGGTCGGGGCGACGACCAGGACGTCCGAGCCCTCGGCGATCGCCCGCCAGGCGCCCTCCTGCGCCGCGGTGGGCGCGGTGAAGGCCCCCGTGAACCAGCCGCGCGTCGCGGGGGAGAAGGAGTCCAGCGCTGTCCTTGCCATGGTCCCCATCGTGCACCCACCCACTGACAATGGCCCGGACCTGCGAGAATGAGGGCGTGGACGGGGTCGAGGAATGGGCGCGGCACTGGCAGTACTCCGAGCTGCCCGGCCTCGACCTGCTCCGCGCGCGATATGTGCGCCACTCCTTCCCCCGGCACGCTCACGAGGGGTTCGTCTTCGGCGCGGTGCGCAGCGGGATCGAGAACGTGGTCGTGCCCGGCGGGACGATCCCGGCACGCCCCGGCACCGTCGTCATGATCAACCCCGAGGTTCCGCACGCGGCCCACGCCGGAGTCCCCGAGGGCTGGACGTACGCCACGCTCTACCCCTCGGCCCGGCTTATCGCCGACATCGCGGCGGAGACCACCACCCTGCGCGGCACCCCCGGATTCGCCGAGACCATCGTCGAGGACCCGGACACCGCGCGGCTCATCCAGGAAGTGCACCGAGCGGCGGAGCAGGGCAACGCGCTGGCCGCCGACAGCGTGTTCCGCATCGCCGTCGCCCGGCTGCTGCGCCGCCACGGCTGCGCCCTGCCCGACCGGACGCCCCGCTCGGCGGGTGCGCGCGCCGCTGCCGCGGCGAGATTCCTCCTGGTGGAGCGCCTGTCCGCCCCGCCGTCCCTCGAACAACTGGCGAAGGAACTGGACACGAGCCCGTTCGCGCTGCTGCGCGCCTTCAAGGCGGAGTACGGGCTGCCGCCGCACTCCTGGCTGACGGGCGAGCGCGTACGCCGGGCCGCCCGCCTCCTGGAAGGGGGAACCCCGCCCGCCGAGGCCGCCGTCGCCGTGGGCTTCACCGACCAGCCGCACCTCAACCGCCACTTCACCCGGATCGTCGGCGTCACGCCCGGCGCGTATCGCCGCGAGCGCGCGGGAACGTAGGCGCGGGGGCGCGTGAAGGCAGGCACGCGATCACTGAGCAAGAGCGCTGGGCAGGCAAGAACGCCGGAAGTACCAGTACGCCGACACGCGAGTACGCCGGGCGTGCAAGAACGTACAAGAACCGAAGCGCCGCCTTCTTCTAACGTCCACCGCGTGGCAGCAGAACAGACAGCACCCCCAGAGATACGCCCCAACGCCGAGGGCAAACCCGATGCGGCCGTCGTCCGCGACGCCCTGGGCGTCGGCGTCGCCGTGGGGCTCCCCGGCTTCGCCTTCGGAGTGACCTCGGCCGGCTCGGGGCTCAGCCTCCTGCAGACGTGCGCGCTCAGCCTGCTCGTCTTCACCGGAGCCTCGCAGTTCGCGCTCGTCGGCGCGCTCGCGGCCGGCGGAAATCCGGTCACCGCGGCGGCCGGCGCCTTCTTCCTCGGCACCCGAAACGCCTTCTATGGGCTGCGCCTGTCCCAACTGCTCGCCCTGCCAAGGGCGTTGCGGCCCCTGGCCGCCCAATGGGTGATCGACGAGACCACCGCGGTCACCCTCGCCCAGCCCACCCGGCGGGCCGCGCGGATCGGCTTCACCGTCACCGGCCTCACCCTCTACGTGCTGTGGAACCTGACCACGCTCGCCGGAGCACTGGGCGCGCAGGCCCTGGGCGACACCGACGCCTGGGGGCTTGACGCCGCGAGCCCCGCCGTCTTCCTCGCGCTCCTCGCGCCGATGCTCAAGACCTCCACCGAGCGCATCACGGCCGCCTTCGCCGTCGTCCTCGTCCTGAGTCTGCTGCCGGTGCTGCCGGCCGGCGCACCCGTCCTGGTCGCCGCACTCGCCGCGCCCGTCGTGCTCTTCCTGAAGGGACGGAGCGTGCCGGGGCAGACCGGCCCGGGCGACGGGCCCGAGGAGGCCCGCCCCCAGCACACCGCCGACCCGGGCCACTCCGAAGAAACCGGGAACTCCGCGACAGGAGAAGCACGTTGAACGTCTGGATCGCCATCGCGGCCACCGCCCTCGGCTGCTACCTCGTCAAACTCCTCGGCCTGCTGGTCCCCGCAGGCGCCCTGGAGCGACCGCTGGTCAAGCGCCTTGCCACGCTGCTGCCGGTGGCGCTGCTCGCCGCCCTCACCGCGCAGCAGACCTTCAGCACCGGCCACCAGGTGCTGCTCGACGCCCGGGCGGCCGGGCTCGCGGCGGCGGCTGTCGCGCTGGTGCTGCGCGCTCCGTTCCTGGTGATCGTCGGCGCCGCCGTACTCGTCACGGCGGGCGTGCGCGCCCTGGGCGGCTGAGCGGCAGGCGCCGGGGCGGCCCGTGCGCCGACACCCCGGCAGCCGCCTCGTCCGGCAGGCCGTCCGAGGGACGGCCGCCGGGGTCACCCGATGACGCGGCCGTGGGCGCGCAGGGTGCGCAGCGCCTCGACCGTCACCATGGGCCGGCACTCCAGGGCCGTGCCGGGCGCCCACGCGCGCCAGCGAATCGGCCAGCCGCCGTCGTCCTGCTGCTCCCCCTCCAGATGATCGAGCGACCGCTTCATCTCCTCGTCGGTGAACCACCGGCGGGCCAGCGATTCGGGCACGGCCGCGTAATCGTGCGGAAAGTGGTGCTCACCGGGGGCGTACCCCTCGGCGACGGGGTAGTCGGCGATCCGCGCCGGATCCAGCACCGCGAGGCCCTGCTCCCTGACGAGCCGGCCGAGCCGGTCCGCGGCCGCCTCGGCCCGCGAACGGTCGGGGGCGCCGTCCAGGAAGGCGACCGCCGCCTCGACCTCATAAGGATGCGACCTCTCCAGAGAGTCGACCGCGGCCCAGCAGAAGTCGGTCGCCCTGAAGAGCCACGCGTGCCACACCTCGTTGCGGTGCAGCAGCCCGACCACCGGGCCGGTGGTCAGCAGGGCGCTGGGCGGGTCGTCGACGATCGGGGCGAACGGCGCGGCCGGATAGCCGCGCTGCGAGGGATGCAGCGCGGGCAGCGCGCCGTCCTTGGTGGAGATGTCCGTCAGATAGCGGCACATCCGCTCCACGCGCTGACCGCCGAGCCGCCCGACCGAGTCCAGGACCCGCAGCGCGTGCGCGGTGTGCAGGGGCTGGCTGACGGGCCCGCGCAGATCGGGTTCGAGGGCGTGGCCGTAGCCGCCGTCGTCACCCTGGTAGGCGGAGAGCGCCGCCTCGACGGCGTCGGCGTCCTTGCCGAGGAAGTGGTAGGCGAACCGGCGCTGTTCGAGCACCCTGGCCGTTAGCCAGATGAAGTGCTCGGCGCGCGCCAGCGGTGAGTTGGGGGAGTGGGGAGATGCTCCGGAACCAGCCATGTTTCAGACGGTAGGGCCCACAGAGCCGCGGACAAGCCCGACCGTCGGGGCTGCACTCTCAGGGGCGGGATACTTGAGTCATGCGGTTGACGATTTTCTGGGAGCGGATGGCCGACCACTTCGGCGCCGGGTACGCGGACTCCTTCGCGCGCGACCATGTGATGACGGAACTGGGCGGGCACACCGTGCACCAGGCCCTCGACGCGGGCTGGGAGGCCAAGGACGTCTGGCGGGCGGTCTGCGCCGCCATGGACGTGCCCGCGGACAGACGGTGACGGCGGCCCCTCCGGGAGCATGCAGGTGGCCGCCTTCGGGTGAAGGGCGCGGTCGCGGGTGACGCGCGGTCACTGCCCGATGGCCGGAACAGGCATGGCGGCCCGCTGTCGGACATATGGGCGAGACTTGCACCGTGGCACCGACTGATGAGATCAACACCGACGACCGCGAAGCCGACCGGGCGGACGACCGCGAAGCCGGTCCGCCGGACGGCCCGCGCGGCGCCTCGCACGCCTCCGGCCCACCTCCGACGAGCCCCCTGGGGCTCGGCGCCGCCGCACGCATGCCCCGCTGGCTGCCGCGCGCCGTGGTGCTCGTGCTCGCCCTGTACGCCTGTTTCCAACTGGGCAGTTGGGCCTTCCACCAGCTCATCGGCCTGCTGATCAACATCCTGATCGCGTTCTTCGTCGCGCTAGCCATGGAGCCCGCCGTCGGCCGGATGGCGGCCCGCGGAATGCGCCGGGGCGTGGCCACGTTCTTGGTCTTCCTCGCCCTGACGATCGCCACGATCGGCTTCGTCGTGCTGCTCGGCTCGATGCTGGCGGGGCAGATCGTCGACATGGTCGAGCAGTTCCCCAAGTACCTCGACTCGGTGATCAACTGGGTCAACCACACGTTCCACACGGAGCTCTCGCGGGTCGAGGTGCGCGACAGCCTGCTGCACTCCGACTGGCTCCAGAAGTACGTCCAGAACAGCGCGACCGGCGTGCTCGACGTCTCCGCGACCGTACTCGGCGGCCTCTTCCGGCTGCTGACGATCTTCCTGTTCTCGTTCTACTTCGCCGCCGACGGTCCCCGGCTGCGCCGGGCGATCTGCTCCGTGCTGCCGCCCGCCCGGCAGACGGAGGTGCTGCGAGCCTGGGAGATCGCGGTCGACAAGACCGGCGGCTACCTCTACTCGCGCGGCCTCATGGCGCTCATCTCGGGCATCGCGCACTACATCCTGCTGCAGATCCTCGGCGTTCCGTACGCCCCGGCGCTGGCGGTCTGGGTGGGTCTGGTCTCCCAGTTCGTCCCCACCATCGGCACCTATCTGGCGGGCGCTCTGCCCATGCTGATCGCCTTCACCGTGAACCCCTGGTACGCGGTGTGGGTGCTCGGATTCGTGGTGATCTACCAGCAGTTCGAGAACTACATGCTGCAGCCCAAGCTCACCGCGCGGACCGTGGACATCCATCCCGCCGTCGCCTTCGGCTCGGTGATCGCGGGCACGGCGCTCATGGGCGCGGTCGGCGCCCTCATCGCGATCCCGGCGGTCGCGACGCTGCAGGCGTTCCTCGGCGCCTACGTGAAGCGGTACGACGTGACGGACGACCCGCGGGTGCACGGCAGGCACCAGCCGCGCGGTCAGAGCTCCGCAGTAGCGCCCGAGGCGGGGTCGTAGGCTGGAATTTCCTCTTTGTCGTGGTTGGGAGGCGGGCGAGAACGGGGCGCCCCGCCTCGTGTGCTGCGCTTGACAGTAAAATCGAACATCCATTCTCATGGGAGTCCGGCCCTGTGTTTGCACGGGTTCCACCGCGTTTCCGGTGGAGTTATCCACAGGCTGGAAGGACGTCGGGGCCCATTGTCAGTGGCAGGGGTTAGCGTCTTTGACGTGAAGCGATCGACTCAAGCAAATCGGGTGGAACCCATGGCAGGAACTGACCGCGAGAAGGCGCTCGACGCCGCGCTCGCACAGATTGAACGGCAATTCGGAAAGGGCGCGGTGATGCGCCTGGGCGAGCGGCCGAATGAGCCCATCGAGGTCATCCCCACCGGGTCGACCGCGCTCGACGTGGCCCTCGGCGTCGGCGGCCTGCCGCGCGGCCGTGTGGTGGAGGTGTACGGCCCGGAGTCCTCCGGCAAGACGACCCTGACCCTGCACGCGGTGGCGAACGCGCAGAAGCTCGGCGGCTCGGTGGCCTTCATCGACGCCGAGCACGCCCTCGACCCCGAGTACGCGAAGAAGCTCGGCGTCGACATCGACAGCCTGATCCTGTCGCAGCCGGACAACGGCGAGCAGGCGCTGGAAATCGTCGACATGCTGGTCCGCTCCGGCGCGCTCGACCTGATCGTCATCGACTCCGTCGCGGCCCTGGTGCCGCGCGCGGAAATCGAGGGCGAGATGGGCGACTCGCACGTGGGCCTGCAGGCCCGCCTGATGAGCCAGGCGCTCCGGAAGATCACCAGCGCGCTCAACCAGTCGAAGACCACCGCGATCTTCATCAACCAGCTCCGCGAGAAGATCGGCGTGATGTTCGGCTCCCCCGAGACCACGACCGGTGGCCGGGCGCTGAAGTTCTACGCCTCGGTACGTCTCGACATCCGCCGGATCGAGACGCTCAAGGACGGCACGGACGCGGTCGGCAACCGCACCCGCGTCAAGGTCGTCAAGAACAAGGTCGCGCCGCCCTTCAAGCAGGCCGAGTTCGACATCCTCTACGGCCAGGGCATCAGCCGCGAGGGCGGCCTGATCGACATGGGCGTCGAGCACGGCTTCGTCCGCAAGGCCGGCGCCTGGTACACGTACGAGGGCGACCAGCTCGGCCAGGGCAAGGAGAACGCCCGCAACTTCCTCAAGGACAACCCCGACCTCGCCAACGAGATCGAGAAGAAGATCCTTGAGAAGCTGGGCGTCGGAGTCCGCCCGGAGGACCCGACGGCCGAACCCGGCAAGGACGCCGCCGAGACCGCCCCCGCGGCTGACGCGGCCGCCGCTGTGCCTGCCCCGGCCACCAAGGCCAAGACGGCCAAGGCCGCCGCTGCCAAGAGCTAGCGGTGACCCGCAGGACCGAGTGGGCCGACCCCGAGGAGCAGGGCCCCCAGCGGGCCCGCTCCCGGCGGGGCGGCCCGGATGGAGCGGGCGACGGCACCGACTCGTCGAGGGCCGAGAAGGAGCCGTCGCCACAGGACCCGGCTGAGCGGGCGCGGGCAATCTGCCTGCGCCTGCTCACCGGGACCCCCCGGACCCGTAAACAGCTCGCCGACGCCCTGAAGAAGCGGGAGATCCCCGACGAGGTCTCCGAAGAGGTCCTCTCCCGCTTCGAAGAGGTCGGACTGATCAACGACGCGGCATTCGCCGACGCGTGGGTGGAGTCCCGCCACCACGGGCGCGGGCTCGCCCGCCGCGCGCTGGCCCGCGAACTGCGCACCAAGGGCGTGGACTCCTCGGTCATCGACGAGGCCGTCGCCCAGCTCGACTCCGACCGGGAGGAGGAGACCGCGCGCGAACTCGTGGCGCGCAAACTCCGCTCCACCCGAGGCCTCGACCGCGACCGCCGGCTCCGCCGCCTCGCCGGCATGCTCGCCCGCAAGGGCTACCCCGAGGGCATGGCCCTCAGAGTGGTCCGCCAGGCACTGGAGCAGGAGGGCGAAGACGCGGACGACCTGTACGAGATGTGAGCCGTACGCCCTTGATCGCGCCGGGGGCTCGATGCGCGTGCGGCCGGGCCCAAGTGGCTTGCCCTGTAAGGAACTTGGGGGCGGATGGCCTGACCGCACCCTTTCAGGCTGGGGCTTGCGGGCGTTCCGGACGCGCTCGCCCCTGGCCGGTCGGCCAGGGGCGCCGCTGTGTTCCGAGGCCGGTCAGCCCTCGGGGACCGTGACCGGCAGCCCCGCAGTGCGCCATGCCTGGAAGCCGCCGATCAGGTCGGTCGCCCGATGCAGCCCCAACTGCCGCAGCGACACAGCCGCGAGGGAGGACGCGTACCCCTCATTGCAGATCACCACCACCCGCAGATCGTGGCCCGTCGCCTCGGCGGCACGGTGGCTGCCCTGCGGATCGAGCCGCCATTCCAGTTCGTTGCGCTCGACGACCAGGGCACCGGGAATCAGCCCGTCCCTGTCGCGCAGCGCCGCATACCGGATGTCCACCAGGAGCGCTCCGTCGGCGGCCTCGGCGAAGGCATCCTCGGCGGTCACCCGGTCCAGGCCGGCCCTGGCCCGGTCGAGGAAGTCGTCGATCCCCACCGGTTGCCTGCGTTCCGCGCTCACTGCCAGTCCTCCGGACGCTCGACCTGCTCGACACGGAGCACGGCGCCCGTCCGGCTGTAGCGCCGGATCAGCGGCAGCGGCGGATAGTAGGCGTGCACCGAGACCGCGTGCCCGGAACCCGACTCGTTCCTCACCTCGTGCACATGGTGCGGCCCGAAAGCCCGACCGTTCCCTGCCCCCAACTGCCTTGAACGATCGAGCCCTTCGGCGAGTTCCAGGGTCTTCCAACCCTCGGTGGGCAGCCGGGCCGCCAACGAGTCCTCACGCAGCGCACCGGCCGCGGTGGCGAACGCGCCGTGGGAGCCGCCGTGATCGTGCCACCCCGTACCGGTGCCGGGCGGCCAGCCGATCAGCCAGGCCTCGCTGCCACCCGGCCCGTCGAGGCGAATCCAGGTGCGGCCCTCTTCGTCGAGGGGCAGCGAGGCGACCAGCGCCGCGTCCGCAGCGGTACGGAGTACGAAGTCGAGCAGATCCGCCTCGGTCGGCGCGGAGCCGGATCGAGGTGTGGAGTCGGGAGCGGGCACGGATGTAGTGACAGATGTGCTTACGGAGAGCGACACGGCAGACCGTCCTGAGGAAGTTCGCGAGTGCGCGCGTGCGGCCGACGGCGCCACAAGGGCGCGGCGGCACGGCGCGAAGGGAAAGGCGAATCAGCAGGACGGACGACACACGCAGCCCGCATAGCGGACCAGGTCCATATGGACCCTCCGCCACAGGCGCACATTGGTGTCGGTCACGTTCCGGAGTAGACCATGCGCGCCTGCGTCGGTCAATCGCTGTTCGGATGACGGATGACGGATGGCGGATGGCGACAGACAGGCAGCCGACGACGGTGACACCCCAATGTGAGGCGTCAGCCGACGGATTACGGCTGACGGATCTCAGCTGACGGATTCCAGGCACCGAACGTCAAGACGTCAAGCGACAAACGCCAGGCAACAGCCGACAGACATCACTTGATGTCAGCCGTCCGCCCCTCCGCCTCCCCAACCCCCGCCCCCGCAGCACCCGCACCAGCCCCCACAGCACCCGGACTCGCACCTTCCCCCACAGCCTCCCCGCCCGGCTCTCCCCGGCTCGTCCCTCCGCGCACAGTCTCAGCCGCGGCGTACAACTGCGTGGGCTGCACGCCGTTGAACGCCGCTGCCAGGTGCCCGTCGGGGCGTACGAGGAGGACGGCGTGGGCGGGGGCGCCGGGGTAGTCCTCGGCGACCAGTAGTTCCGCGTCCAGGGGCAGCGCCGACACCGCGGCGGTCAAGCGGGGCATGACGCCGGCCGTGAGCCAGTGGCGCCGGTCCCAGACGCCCGTGCCCGGGGCGACCAGGACGACCAGGAGCCTGCCCTTGCCCAGCCGGTCCCGCAGGGGCACGGTCGAGCCGTCGGGGGCCGTGACGCGGATGTCGGCGGCCGGTGCGCCCAGCCGCGTGCCCACCGGGATGTGCGAGTCGGTGTACGGAGGTGTGAGGGGGGAGTGCGGGTACGCGGGGGGCGCGCCGAGCGGGCCGCGCCCCAGGTGCCCGTCGGTCACCAGGGCGTCATGGCCGCGGGCGGAGCCCGGGATCCAGCCGCGCGGCCCCGCGCCGCCACGCAGGATCGGCAAGGACTGGTCGGCCGTGCGCAGCCGGGTCGCGACCGCCGACCGCCGTTCCGTCTGGTAGCTGTCCAGGAGCACCTCAGAGGCGCCGTGGTGCCAGGCCAGGGCCAGCTTCCAGGCGAGGTTCTGGGCGTCCCGCAGGCCTTCGTCCAGGGCCTGTGTGCCGAGCGCGCCCAGCAGGTGCGCGGCATCCCCGGCGAGGAACGCGCGGCGCACCCGCCAGCGCCGGGCCAGGCGGTGGTGCACCGTGTGGACGCCGGTGTCGAGGAGTTCGTACGGCGGTGTCGAACCGCACCAGCCCGCGAGGGTGTCCCGGATGCGGCCCAGCAGGGCGTCGGGCGTGACCAGTTCGGCGCGCGGCGCAAGCAGCCAGTCCAGCCGCCAGACGCCGTCCTGGAGGGGGCGGGCCGTCACCTCGTCGCCACTGGCCCGCCAGGGCGGCAGCCGGTGCAGCAACGCCTCGCCCGGCCAGGGGAGTTCGGTCCGCAGAGCCACGACTGCCTGGCGTTCCACCGCCGTACGGCCGGCGAAACGGATGTCGAGGAGCTTGCGGACGGTGGAGCGGGCGCCGTCGCAGCCGACCGCGTAGCTGCCGCGCCACCAGGTTCCGCCGGGCCCCGAGGTGTGGACGGACACGCCCTCCGCGTCCTGTTCCAGCACGTCCACGCGGCTCTGCGCCACCACCCGTACGAGACCGGACGCGGCAAGGGCGGCGCGCAGCCCCCGGGTCAGGGCGTGCTGCGGGATGTGGACCGGCGAGGGACCGTCGTCCAGGGACTCGCCGAACTCGGCGCGGCGCACCAGCCGGCCCCGCCTCATCGACCGCCAGGCCACCCAGCGCGTGCCCTCGTCCCGCACCGTCGTACAGCCGAGGCCCGCCACGAACGAGGCCGTATCCGGGCGCAGTACGACCGTGCGGACCGGGCGGGGCTCCTCCGTGCCCGGCCCCTCGTCGAGGACCACGGACGGCACGCCCTGGGCGGCGAGCGAGAGGGCCAGCGCCAGTCCCACCGGACCGGCGCCGACGACGATCACCGGGTCCACGGCGCGGCTCCCGAGGCGGGTCGGGACGGCTTGCAGGTGGCGCGGGGAACCCGGTGCACGATCACAGAACGTATGCAACCCACTGCGCGTGCTTGCGTCAAGTGACGGAGGCAGCGACGCCGACGTCACTGCCTCCCATGCCGTCAGTTCGTCGCAGCAGGCGTCACTTCGGGACCATCGGTCCCCTCGGCGGCAAGAACGGCGCCCGGGGCGGCGGCCGTGATCGGAGCGGCGGCCGCCCCCATGGTGATGCCGGTCTTCGCCCGCCGCCCGCGCTTCTCGATCCAGGTCGCCAGCGCGGAGAGCACCAGACACATCGCCACATAGATGGAGCCGATGACAACAATGGTCGAGACATACGGGTACTGGCCGTTGACCTGGGTGTTGCTCGCGATCAGACGCGCCGTCTGGAGCAGCTCCGGGTACAGGATGATGAAGCCGAGCGACGTGTCCTTGAGGGTGACGACGAGCTGGCTGATGATCGTCGGCAGCATCGCCCGCACGGCCTGCGGCATCAGGACGCTCATCATGACCTGCGACTTGCTCATGCCGAGCGCGTACGCCGCCTCGCGCTGCCCCTTGGGCACGGAGTTGACGCCCGCGCGGAGCACCTCCGCCTGGACGCAGCCGTTGTAGATCGACAGGCCGAGGGCCAGCGCCCACATCGAGTAGTCGGTGAGGAAGCCGACCCAGACCGCGTAGATCGTGATGAGCAGCGGGATGGAACGGAACAGTTCGATGAAGGCGGTGGCCGTCCAGCGGACCGGCTTGTGGTCGGAGAGCCGGGCGACGGCCAGCGCCACACCGA
Source organism: Streptomyces sp. NPDC001415 (assembly GCF_053597395.1). Lineage (NCBI taxonomy): Bacteria > Bacillati > Actinomycetota > Actinomycetes > Kitasatosporales > Streptomycetaceae > Streptomyces > Streptomyces sp. NPDC001415. The sequence continues at coordinate 72,652 of NZ_JBSFIE010000027.1, read as the reverse complement.
GCACCAGCGAACCGACCGCCGCGAGGCCGAACGCCTTGAGGGTGGCCAGGACCGCGTCGGCGATGTTCTGCCGGATGCCCGAGTAGTTGAAGATGTCCCACATCGCGTAGTCGAGGTCGCCCTTGTCCGAGAGCCGGACGATCGCGACGGCGACCAGGGCGAGCAGCGCGACCGAGCCGATGACGGCGTAGATCCGGTTGCGTATGACGGCCTTGGGGCCGGGGGCGTCGTAGAGAACGCTGGCACTCATCGGGCGACCTCCATGCGGCGCTCAAGGAGACGGAAGAGACCGCTCATCGCGAAAGTGACGATCAGATAGCCGAGGGCGACCCAGACGAAGACGGGGACGATGTCGTAGCCGTCCTCGCTCATCAGCTTCTGCCAGCCGAACAGTTCGGTGACGCTGAAGGCGCCGGCGATCGCCGAGTTCTTGGTGAGCGCGATGAAGATGGAGCTCAGCGGCGGGATCACCGTCCGCGTCGCCTGGGGCAGCACGATCAGCCGCAGGGTCTGCGAGAAGCTCATGCCGATCGAGCGGGCGGCCTCGGCCTGGCCCAGCGGCACCGTGCTGATGCCGGACCTCACGGCCTCGCAGACGAACGAGGCGGTGTAGAACCCGAGCGCGAGCGACCCGAGCAGGAACGGGCTCATCCCGGGAAAGAAGATCTCCGGTACGACGAAGAACGAGACCAGGAAGAGCAGCGTCAGCGGGGTGTTGCGCAGCAGCGTCACCCAGGCGGTCCCGAAGAAGCGCAGCGGCGGCACGGGGGAGACCCGGAAACCGGCGAGCAGCAGTCCGAGCACCAGGGCGATGACCGAGCTGACGGCGGTGATCTCCACCGTGCCTATGAAGCCGTCACGGAATTCCGCGAAATGGTCGAGCAGTACGTTCATGAGGTCTCCGCGTCGGCGGGCAGCGGCTGGGTCATCGGGCGGGGGCAGGGCCGTGGCGCCCCGTACTGCGTACGGGGCGCTTCAAGCGGCGTCGATCAGTAGCGGACGACGGCCGGCGGAGCCTGGTAGGTGGAGCCGGACAGGCCGAGCGTGGCGTCGTAGATCTTCTTGTACGTGCCGTCCTGCTCGTGCTTCTCAAGCGAGGCGTTGACGAAGTCGCGCAGCGCCTTGTCGTCCTTGTTCATGCCGATGCCGTACGGCTCCTCGGTGAACGGCTTGCCGACCACACGGAGCTTGCCGGAGTTCTTGGCGGCGTAGCCCTTGAGGATCGCGTCGTCGGTGGTGACCGCGTCGACCTGCTTGGACAGGAGCTGCTGCACGCAGTCCGAGTACTTGGAGAGCTCCACGACGGAGGCACCGTACTCGGGCTTCTTGATCTCCTGCAGCGGCGTGGAACCGACGATCGAGCAGACCTTCTTGCCCTTGACGGAGTCCTTGCCGTTGATCGAGGTGTCGTCCTTGCGGACGAGCAGGTCGGCGCCGGCCTTGTAGTACGGGCCCGCGAAGCCGACGAGCTTCTTGCGCTTGTCGTTGATCGTGTAGGTGCCGACGTAGTAGTCGACCTGGCCCTTGGAGATCGCGGTCTCGCGGACGCCGGAGTCGACGGTCTTCCACTCGATCTGGTCGGGCTTGAAGCCCAGGTCGGCGGCGACCATCTTGGCGATCTCGACGTCGAAGCCGGAGCGCTCCTTGGTCGACTGGTCCTCGAACCCGAGGTAGGGCTGGTCGGCCTTGGAGCCGATGACCAGCTTGCCGCGCTCCTTTGCCGCCTTGAACGTCGGCGAGTCAAGGGTGACGTTCGAGGCGACGGCGTACGTCGGCAGCTTCGGGGCGTCGCTGGCGCCCGGCTGCGCGGACTGCTTGTCACCGGCGGAGCCGGACTTGCCGCCACAGGCGGTCGCGGTCAGGGCGAGCGCGGCGATCGCCGCGACGGCGGCGGACTTGCGGAGCATCATGGCGAACATTCCTTGCGTCGTTGGTCGTTGGTCGTCATCGGTCGGCCGACAGCTGTCGACGGAACGGTGCCAACCATCAGGTGGCACACGCCAGTTGGCTGCCGGCCGACTCTCGTCAGTGGTGCAGGATCTTCGACAGGAAGTCCTTGGCCCGGTCGCTGCGCGGGTTGCTGAAGAACTGGTCCGGAGTCGCCTCTTCGACGATCCTGCCGTCGGCCATGAACACGACCCGGTTGGCGGCGGAGCGGGCGAAGCCCATCTCGTGGGTGACGACGACCATCGTCATCCCGTCCCGCGCCAGCTGCTGCATGACCTCAAGGACCTCGTTGATCATCTCCGGGTCGAGCGCCGAAGTGGGCTCGTCGAAGAGCATCACCTTCGGGTCCATCGCCAACGCCCGCGCGATCGCCACGCGTTGCTGCTGACCACCCGAGAGCTGCGCCGGGTACTTGTCGGCCTGGGTGCCCACGCCGACCCGGTCGAGCAGGGCGCGGGCCTTCTGCTCGGCAGCCTGTTTGTCGGCCTTGCGGACCTTCACCTGGCCCAGCATGACGTTCTCCAGCACCGTCTTGTGCGCGAAGAGGTTGAACGACTGGAAGACCATGCCGACATCGGCACGCAGCCGCGCCAGCTCCCTGCCCTCCTGGGGCAGCGGCCTGCCGTCGATCGAGATCGCCCCGGAATCGATCGTCTCCAGGCGGTTGATGGTGCGGCACAGCGTGGACTTCCCGGACCCTGACGGCCCGATGACGACGACGACCTCGCCACGGGCGATGGTCAGGTCGATGTCCTGGAGCACATGCAGCGCGCCGAAGTGCTTGTTGACGTTGTTCAGCACGACCAGGTCACCCGACGCGGGTACGGCGTCCTCGGTCCCCTTGGTCACTGATACTCCGCTCATCGGCTTCTTGCTCCGTCCTCCTCGGTTGGGGAGGAACGTAGTGGTGAGTTGTGACCAGCGTCATTACATCTGAGCGGAACTTGAGCATAACGATCCGGTTGCGTGGAAGCACTCTGGGTGAGCGCACACCCCGGCGGAATACCGGCTCCGTAACGGATGGTGCGCAGGGGCGGGCGCCCCCTTGACCGGAGTGGCGACCATGGGCGTGGATTCGGGGGTACATGCCGTGACGCGGCTGATGAACGTTCGGGCCGAAAGGCCTCAAGGGCCCGCGAGGCCGAGAAAAATCCAGGGAGGGGGGCCATGAGACTGCTGCTCGTCGAGGACGACGACCATGTCGCCGCCGCCCTGGCCGCCGTGCTGTCCAAACACGGTTTCGAGGTCAAGCACGCACGTAATGGCGAAGAGGCGCTGCAGGCCCTCCTTCCGGACGACCGCTGTACGAAACCACCCTTCGGAGTGGTCCTGCTCGACCTCGGACTGCCCGACCAGGACGGCTACGAGGTCTGCGGCAAGATCCGCAAGCGCACCGCCACACCGGTGATCATGGTGACCGCCCGCGCCGACGTGCGTTCGCGCATCCACGGGCTCAACCTGGGCGCCGACGACTACGTGGTCAAGCCGTACGACACCGGCGAGCTCATCGCCCGTATCCACGCGGTCATCCGGCGCCCGCCGCCGGGCGCGCGACCCGAGTCGGACGAGGCCGAACTGCGGCTCGGCCGCGTACAGATCGAGCTCCCCACCCGTCAGGTCAGCGTCGATGGCGAGAGCGTCCAGCTGACCCGCAAGGAGTTCGACCTGCTCGCGCTCCTGGCCCAGCGTCCCGGGGTCGTCTTCCGCCGGGAACAGATCATCAGCGAGGTGTGGCGCACCAGTTGGGAAGGGACCGGCCGCACCCTCGAAGTGCATGTCGCCTCCCTGCGCTCCAAACTGCGCATGCCCGCGCTGATCGAGACCGTGCGCGGCGTCGGCTACCGGCTCGTCGCGCCGGCCTCCCTCTGAGGCCCGAGAACCCCGGTGCGCACCCGACTTCTCCCGCTGCTGATCTTCCTGCTCGCGCTCGTCCTGGTCGCGTTCGGCTTCCCGCTCGCCCTGAGCGTGGCCCACGCCCAGCAGCAGCGGGTGGTCGTCGACCGCATCGACGACACCGCACGCTTCGCGGCGCTGGCCCAGTTCGTCACGGCCACCGACGGCAACGACACCAACAGCGCGGAACGGCTGACCACCCTGGAAGAGGAACTCAACCGCTACTCCACCCTGTACGGGATCCACGCGGGCGTCTTCTTCCGCAACGGCACCGCCATGGCGAGCGCCCCCTCGGGCTGGAGCGTGCCCGCCAAGGGCGAGGGATACATGGCCTTCCACGAGGCCCTGGCCGGGCGCCGCAGCCATGATCCGGCCCAGGTGTGGCCGTGGCAGCGCGGCCGCCTCGTGGTGGCCTCACCCGTCGTGCGCGAAGGCGACGTGATCGCGGTCGTCGTCACCGACTCGCCCACCGGGAGCATGCGTTCGGACACTTTGCACGGCTGGCTCCTCATCGCGGCGGGCGAGCTGGCGGCCATGCTGCTCGCGGTCGGCGCCGCGTTCCGGCTGACCGGCTGGGTCCTCAGGCCCGTACGTGTCCTGGACGCCGTTACCCACGACATCGCGACCGGCCGCATGAACTCACGCGTCGCGGCCGCCGGGGGACCCCCGGAACTCAGAAGGCTGGCCCACTCGTTCAACGAGATGGCCGACAACGTCGAAGAGGTGCTTGAGCAGCAGCGCGCCTTCGTCGCCGACGCCTCGCACCAACTGCGCAACCCGCTGTCCGCCCTGCTGCTGCGCATCGAGCTCCTCGCCCTCGAACTCCCCGAAGGGAACGAGGAGATCGCCTCGGTACGCACCGAGGGCAAGCGCCTCGCCCAGGTGCTCGACGACCTTCTGGGCCTGGCGCTCGCCGAACACGCCGCGGCCGACCTCCAGCTCACCGACATCGGGGAACTCGTGGGGGAGCGGGTCGCCGCGTGGCGGCCGCTCGCCGAGGACAAGGGCGTACGGCTCATCGCGGACGGCTCGGCCGCCGCCACCGGCTGGGCGGACCCGGTGGCGCTGTCCAGCGCCCTGGACGCCGTGATCGACAACGCGCTGAAGTTCACCCCCGAAGGCGAGGACGTGCGGGTCACCGTCGCCGTCGACGGCCCCCGGGCCACCGTGACGGTGACCGACCGGGGCCCGGGCCTCACCGACGAGGAACTGGGCCGCATCGGCGACCGCTTCTGGCGCGCGGGCCGCCACCAGAACATCAAGGGCTCCGGCCTCGGCCTCTCCATCTCCCGCGCCCTGCTCGCGGCAGGCGGCGGCACCATCGCCTACGCCCACCACGACCCGCACGGCCTGCGCGTGACCGTGACCGTGCCGCGTACGCAACCGGGGGCGTGAGGGGTGGGGGGCGGCGGGCGGACTTGTGGCCGGCGACCGACGGCCGTCAGCGGGCCCATGGTGACCGCCCATTGACGGCTGACAGATATCAGAGATCAAAGATCAGCGGTCATCATCCGGCCGACGGCCGGCGTCAGGGCTTGACCGACCGGTAGTAGTTCCGCGCCCCGTCATGCAACGGCAGCGGATCCGTATAGATCGCCGTCCGCAGATCCACCAACTGCGCCGCGTGCACCTCACGCCCGATGCGGTCGCGGCTGTTTATCACCGTGCGGGTGAACCCCTCGGTCAGCGCCGCGTCCGTGCGGTCCGTGGTGACCAGCAGGTTCGCCACGGCGATCGTCGGCACCGGGACGCCCCGCTGCGCCTTGGGGTAGGCGTCGGCCGGCATGGTCGCCGCTCGGTAGTAGCCGGTGCTGCCGTCCGCCTTGTGCAGGGCCGACACCAGATCGGCGAGCGGGACCAGGCGGATCGGGTACGCCTCGGACAGCTTGAGGACGGCCGTGGTCGGCAGCCCCCCGGACCAGAAGAACGCGTCGATCTGCTTGTTCCGCAGCAGGTCGGGCATGGTGTCGATGCCCGCGGGGACGGGAGCGATGTCCTTCTGCGGGTTCAGCCCGGCGGCCGGGAGGAGCCGGTCGGCCAGCAGCCGGACCCCGGAGCCCTCCTGCCCGACGGCGACCCGCTTGCCGCGCAGGTCCGCGACCGAGCGCACGGGCGAGTCCTGGGGCACGACCAGCTGCACGTAGTCGTCGTACAGCCGGGCGCAGCCGCGCAGCCGGTCCGCGCCCGGCCTGTCGTCCTTGCGGAATTTGTCGACGGAGTCCGCCGTGGCGATGGTGAAGTCGGAGATGCCGTCGGCCAGGCGCTGGAGGTTCTGCTGTGACCCCTGGCTCGTACGGAGATTGACGTGGACATCCGGCAGATCACTGGCCAGCGCCTGCTGGAGCAGCTCGCCGTACCGCTGGTAGACCCCGGTGCGTACGCCCGTACTGAAGTCGATGTTCCCCGCGGGCGACCGGCCGCCGAACGGCACCAGCCACCACAGGAGCAGCCCGACGGCCACCACGGCGGCCGCGGAGCCCTGCAGGACGCGGCGGCGGCTGAGCCGGGACAGAGCGGGGAGCATGGCTGGATCCTGCCAGTTCATCGCCCGTGAGGACCAGGGGGCGGCGGGCCCCGTACCCTGGTGTACGAGATGAGTGCGAAGACTTACGAGGTGCGCACCTAGGCCTCTGGACATTATGAAACAGCTTGAGACCCTCGTTGATGCAGGTCAGCGGGGGTTTCTGCTGTCTGAGTGCTGTAGGGACTCCAACGGCACTCGGGACCACCGATGACATGTCAGCAACACTCGGACATCGGTTTCCCGTTCTGGAAACTCCCACCCCTTGCCGCCACGGCCCTGCCCCGGAACGATCAGACGCGACCGCAAGGGCCACGGGAAGGGGAATGCTCGTGAAGGTGACCATGCTCGCGACGACATGCGACAAGAAGGACTGCCCCACGATCTACAAGACGGACCGGGGCACGATCCTTGTCCAGGGGGAGGCGCCAAAGGATCACGGGCTCACGATCCCCGCCCACGAGACGCTCGTAGAGATCCCCCTCGACCTCGTCAAGAAGGCGTTTGGTGACCAGCTCGGCGCCTAGGTCCCTCGGGGACCTCTTCGACACCTTCCAGCAGGAAGCGTTCCGACTGGAGACCCTCGACGACTACAGCCGTTCAGGCAACGTGGACGCGTACGAGGCATTCCTCGCAGGGCAGGAACAGCCCGCCGATTACAACGCCGAGTGGCTGGCTGAGGTGCGTACGCACACCGAAGCCGGGCGGCGCATGTACAGGGTCCACGTAGTCACCCGACCACTCACCCCGTATCTGCGGTTCGAGCTCGGGTGGGGGTACCGGACGAACGCGACTGGCGGGGAAGAGTTCTTCATCCTCGACGTGACCGACAAGCCCAACCCTCTGCCTGACGGTGTAGGGGACTATTGGCTCTTCGACTCGACCACAGCCGCACCCATGCACTACGGCCACGACGGGAAGTTCCTCGGGGCGGACGTATTGCCCGACGACCAGGGCGAGCGGTACGTCACCTACCGGGACACCGCCCTTGCTCACTCTGTCCCGTTCGGCGACTGGTGGGCTAGACACGGGGCGTGAACCGTTCAGAGCTTGGCTCGGCGCTGCGGGTACTGCGGGACGCTTCCGGCAAGGAAGCCAAAGCGGTAGCCCGCAGCGCTGTCATGTCTGCCAGCAAACTCAGCAAGATCGAAACGGGGAAGCTCGCACCGAGCGCGGACGACGTTGACCGCATCCTGACCGCCATCGGCGTATCGGATGACGTCAAGGCCGAGTACATGGAGGCTGCGCGAGCGGTGGCCACAGAGGCCACAGCATGGCGCCTGATCCAGCGCGCGGGCCTCCACAAAGCCCAGAGACAGCTCAAAGGCGTCGAAGCCCACATGGCGCTCCTGCGGCTCTTCCAGCCCGCCCTGGTCCCTGGTCTGCTCCAGACACCTGAGTACATGCGAGCGATCCTCTCCCGGCACCAGGACCTGAGCGAGGAGACAGTTCGGCAAACAGTCTCCGCGAGGCTGGAGCGCCAAGAAGTCCTCTACGAGCCAGGGAAGACGCTCCGGTTCGTCATCACTGAGCCAGTGCTTCGCTGGCTCATCGTCCCGCCCATGGTCATGGTCGGGCAGCTCGACCGGCTGATCTCCGTGTCACGGCTGCCGAACGTAGACGTTCGAGTGGTCCCGCTCGATGGCCCCAAGCACGACATCGCCAACCACGCGTTCGTGATCCGGGATGACCGGGCGGTGACGATCGAGACCGTTCACGCGGAAGTCATCGTCACGGACCCCCGTGACGTCGCCCTCTACGTCGCCAAGTTCGAAAGGTTCGCCGACCATTCCGTCGAAGGTGACGATATGCGCGCCCTGCTCGAAAGGCTCCGCAACTGCCTTTTGCAGTAACGGGAAAGCGTCTAGATCCATGTCGCCAGAAGGACGACGCTATCCAGGCGCCAACGGAGCGAGGGGATAGGGCATGACAAGCCTGGCTTATAGCTCGACCGAGCCGTTCAGGTACCCACAACGGCCGGTCACGCTGGATATCGACACCTGGCTGTACGAGTACGAGGAGCACCCCGACTGTGGGGTCTGTGTCGCCCTCGACAAGGAGTGCCGGGAGGCCATCGAGCAGAACAGGCTCAGGGCGGCCTATGAGGCTTCCTCGGAGATCAGGAACGGCCACCCGGAGCACACGTCGAAGGCAGGTGCCTGAGATGGCGGAGTGGCAGGACGGTTGGGACAGGGCAGAGAACGCCACACAAGCACTCAGGGAAGCTCTGGAGGGCATGGGAGCCCCGGAGGACGTCAGGCGTCGCCTCCGGCCCCTAGTGAGCGACAGGGGGACGCCGTGGGTCGATGTGGGCCAGGTACCCGCGCACGTGGCGGAGAGGCTGGCTGAGGTTCTGCGCTCCGTGGAGGAGCTAAGCACCCATGGAAGGTGAGATACCCGCAGCAGGAGACCCCGGGCACTGCCACCCCTGTTGGGAGCAGCAGGAGGAAGAGAAAGCCGAGGAGGAAGCCGCCGACCGCGCACTCTCGCCCGGAGCGTGCCTGTTGCTGGCAGTCGGGGGCGTCACGGTGGTCGGTCTCTGGGGTCCCTTGATGTGGGGCTTGGTGCAGTTGTCATGAACCCCGGAGGGTTCCGGCGGGGTAGGGACGGCGAATCCCTGGGACTTGTCCTGTCGGTGCGCAACGAAGAAACCCCGAACATCAAACGTTCGGGGTTTCTTTGTGAGTTGGGCGGCTCAGAGGAGATCGCGGAAGGGGTTGGCCGAGCGAGCGGGAGGCTTGGGGATGCTTGGCCGGGGCACCGGCTTGGGGTCGGGGGTGGTGGTGACGAGCCGGAGCTGGGGCCGCTTGGGACCGACATTGGTCCGCTTGGGCTGGTTCGTTTCCATTCCGGTCCGCTCAGCCGGCGAGGAATCCTCGGCCAGCCGGAACACGGTGGACGGTCGGCCCGTCTTTCCCTTCTCCTGGCTGACCTGGATGCCGGGCAGCGCCTTCACTTCCTCGGCCGTCGCCCGGCCGACATACGGGAGCACCTGGGACGACGTGGCCTTGCCCCCGTGGAGTTCAATCCGGGCCCGCACCTTGTCCGCCAGGCTGAGCGGCTGCCGCTTGGTGGCTCCGGCAGCCGGGGACTCACCTCCCGTGATGCTCACCGCGTCTTGTACCGAGCGACGCACCAGGGAGAACGCGGCAGCCAAGATGTTCTGGGTAACGACCGTCGAGCACTCGGACGCCGCGAGGCAGGCGGCGACCCTCAGTGTCTGCTCGGCCAGCCGTTCCACGTAGACGGACTGGCTCTCGGGCAGGGCCTCACAGATGATTCGCTGATAGCGGCGAATCGTCTTCCACAGGGGTTTGGTGTCCGGGCCCATCTGAATGGCTCGGGCGCGCGCGGTGGCCCAAGCGTAGGCGTCGGACAGCTCAGTGCCGTCCATGTCGGGCAGGTTCACTGCGTCGTCGTCGAGCATCGGGACCGAGCCGAGCGAGAAGGGCATGAGCCGGTTGTACGAGCCTCCAGCCGCCTCGGCCTGCCCGATGTATTTGGACCAATCCGACGGGGTGAGGTGGACCGAGAGCACCAACGCGGGGTCGCTGACCTCCTGGGCACCCTCCTTGGTCGTATTGCGGAGCGTCGCCCCGTCCCACGCTGCTCGGAGCTTGGCTGTGTACGAGGGGTCACGCTTCACGCGGCGCAGTACCTCGCTGAACTCTTCCTCGGCCAGGAGACAGCGGACGTCGCGGCCCGCCTCGGTCTCCTCGGTCGCCTCGGCCTGCTCCGCAAGGTGATTCACGAGCGACGCACCAGAGGTGATCCCAGACGTGGTGTGGGTGTCCAGGAACCTGCCCAGAGAAGGCCTGAGCACGTGCTGAGCGGCCCGCAGAGCGGTGCCCTTGCCCCGACCTGTTCCTGCGACGAGAGCCGACCACAGAAGCACCGGGCGAGTGTTGCCGCGTGAACTGACCCTGACCGTGCCGCCGATCGCGGCTGACCACAAGCTGAGCATCGTCACGTAGATGCCGATCGGGTCCGCCTCCACGAACGGGGCGATGCGCTCAACGGCCCGGCCGAGCGGCCCGTACATCCGTACCGCACTCATGCCGCAACCGCCTCGGCCACGTTGGCCAGCTTGTATGCATGGCCGACGGCCATGGAGATCCGCCCCCGCTCGGACAGGTTGTAGCCGTTCGCACGCGCCCACTCGCGGACCTTCTGACTCTCGGACTTGGGCTTGGGCAGGTGGGCTGTAGCCATACGCCGGATCTCGGCGTCCTCCTTCTCTCGTCGCTCCTGAGCCCACCGGGCGGACGACTCGGCCAGCCGTTCGTTCTTCTCCGGCTGCCACGTGGCTGCGGCATGCTCCTCGCGCACGGCCTGAGCGTCCTTCTTCACCGGCTCGGGAAGCATGTCCCCGCCCCTGAGGTCACCGGCCCGAACAGCGGCCTTGAACACACCGTTCACAGTGGCGTCCATGCACGGGATGCCACGCTCACGAGCATCACGCAGCTTTGTGACGTTCCGCTCAGCACCAACACCACAGACGATCAACACCGTCGAATCGTCCGCACGGCCAACAACCCGGTAGCCCATGTTCCGCACAGCCTCACGGACGCTGTCCCACTCGTAGCCAGCAACCACACCAGCCACCATCACCGACGGCTGAGCTTCAGGGGCGCCACCCTGATGTTCGTGGACCTGGTGCTCGGTCTCCGCCTGCTCTTCGGGCTGGTCAGCCATGTTGCCGCCGCCGACAACATGAGTCTCGGCAACGTCAGCAGCCTCGGGCGCATCGAGAGCGTCCGCAAGCCAGCCAGCAAAACGCTCACAGTGAAGCGGACACAAATCCCAAGAGCGCGAACCCAACGACAGAACGTCGCTTGCCTCAACATCCGTGCCGTCCTTCTGGAGGCACGCATCGCACACGGTGGAATCAGTGTAGGTAATGACCTGAATCGTCTTGCGCATCGCTTCTCAATCACTCTCAGGTGGCACATGAAGACTGGCGAGGAATCAGCCGGAGCGTCGCTCAAACAGCATTCCTGGCGACTCGAAGAAACCGAGCCAACGAGAGTGATTGAAGCACGACCAAACAAGTCTCGGCGAATCGATTCATAGTTTTGTGACCGACCCCACTCGAAACGGCTACCCAGGGGCAGATATTTCAGTCACGGCAAGTTGAGATCCGATTACTCAAGCTCCTGACCTGCGAAGATGCGCCCAAGTTGGGCCCTGTTGGCGATCCTTCAGGCACGGGGGTAACACCTAATTCGTTTCTTCTAAAACCCCGTCGGGGACGCTGTTCTGAGCCCGTGTACGAATCTGGAGTTTTCGGAAACAGACAAATGAAAGAAAGCCCCCAGGCTCCTTTTCGGAACCTGGGGGTTCAACCTCTACACGTTTCAGCTCTTAAGCGTGGCGGTGGCCTTGACGCTGATGGGGGTCGGGTCCTTCCAGATGACCTTGGCCTTCTGGATGCCGGGGGTCGGCTTCGAGTCGTCAAAAGTGCCGTCATCCTTCACGGTGTCCAGGTCGGGGAACCGGACGATGCGACCGCCGTACAGGGACAGGGTGTCGATGTAGTCAGCCCGGTAGTCCTCGCTCTGACCCTGGCGGAATCCCGAGAATGCCTGAGCGAAAGTCGCGAAGTCAGGGTGACCGGCCACAATGTCAACATCCTTGGGCATGGCCGTTGTGGTCAGCAAGGTGAATCCCGCCAGCTTGGCCACGATGCCGTTCTTGGTCACTCCGTCTTCGCCGTAGGCGGCGGCATTCGCAAGCATCGGGTGCTGAAGCAGGTACCGCTTCACCTTCGGCCCCACCACAGCGTACCTCTGACCATCGTTCGGAACGTCCTTTTCGTCAAGAGCAAGCATCGCGTCCAGGATCGCATTGTAAAGAACCTCGGCGGTCTGCTGGCCACCGTGGTTAATGGCTGTGACATCAGGCAGTGCAGTCGCGCTGTTCGCAATAACAGTCCCCATGAACAGGTCAGTCTGACGTGCCATAGCCCGGATCATCTGGCTATTCACCGGAGCCGCAAGAGAGCCAGCCGCCTGAGCCTGCTCAGCATCTTCAAGAAGAATCTTGATGTACTTAGCCTCACTGATTTCCAGCGGCTGGGAAATGGTCTCCGGCCTCTGGGCAATCATCGCCTTATTGAACTCGTAGTCGTTAACCGTGATGCTAGACAGGGCATTGACGTGCACCACATCACCCTTGGCTGCAAAGCTGCCGCTGAAGGAGCGGTTCGAGGCGATACGAGACGCCCATACGAGCAGCGGATCAAAGCGGGTGATAAGTTCAGAGTCGAAACTCTCCGGTACGTAGCTATGAGTGGCAGGGTTCTGGTAAGTGAAAGTCATGTTTCCTCCTAGTGGTTAAGCGCGATTGCGTGCGTCAAGGGACGGGGAAGTGCGAGCTTCGCCTGTCATTCCAATTCCGACCTGTTGCGAGAATGAGGGCCGAGCCGGCCCGAGCCCGCTAACGAATGAACTGATGGCGGTCGGATCGATCTCACCTGATGTATTGATGAATGCGTCGTGCCTGATCGCATTCAGGAGAGCTTCCGGAAGATCGGCACCAGCCGCCGCCGCAGCTGCCTTGACTTCCGCTTTGGCCAGGCGGGCGCAGAGGTCGGCGGGAATCGCCTGAGATGTCTCCTGGGCGGGTTGGTGGCTCGCGGGCTCTGCGGGTGGCTCAGTGGCCAGTGTGGGCTCACTCAGGCCGTCAGGCATGGTTGCGCTCCCGGATGTCATTGACGTGCTTCACGATGCGATCGGTGCGCACTCGCTCACGGGCATGCTCCGTGGTCCTGATCGTTTCTCCTTCGCCGGGGATTTCTCGGCGGGCCGATTCGGCCACAACAATTGCCGCATGCTCGAATTCGTCCTTGGTCTGAGCCAGGATCGAGCGGAGCGGTATTCGGAGGTGGTGGAAGATCCGTACGGAATCTTCGAGCGAGGGTGAACGGGTCCCGTCTTCCCATCGGTAGATGGTTGTTGCTGTAACCCCCATGAGGGAGGCCAGGGTGTCAATGGAGATGCCGAGCTTGATCCGTCGGGACTTGGCCCGCTTTCGGTCGTAGATCATCAGGATTCCTTTCAGGGCTTTACCGGTCGGTGAACTGTCGAGCAAAAAAGAAGACGAGCCCCCGCCAGACTCGGGGACTCGTCAAGAACTCTCACTTACTAAGAAGGTGTAACAAGAGCGGATTCGCAACATTCGGCAAGGGTGATCTCTACCACTCGGGTAATTTATCGAGCTGAGCGTGCTCTCACTTAATAAGAAGGTGTCCAGCCACCCGAGACATACCATTCAAGCCGAGTGGCTTTAGTCACACGGGCAACCTTCGAAAGATATTGGGCAGTCAGGGAAGCCTGTAGGTGTGAAAAAGGGGCCGCCCGAAAAGGGGCGACCCCAAACATAACAATGTTCAGTTATTTCAAGAAGGGATTTCATTGGTGGCTGATGGAACGGGGGCTCTCGCTGGCGCTATGCTCCCGAGAGCGTCGAAGTAGGCTCCCCAGCTCGCATGCGTGGTCGGCTCATTCCGGGACGGCCAAACCGCCTGTGGGGCGGTTCTCTTCTCTTGGTCAAGGTTGGATTCCTTGAATCCCTTGGTTGTCTCCGGGCAGCCCGGAGGGGTGTCCTTCAGGTGATCCGGAGGGGTGGCCATCGGACGGTCCGGAGGGGTGGCGCTACGGGCCACCGGGACGGGTTGGGTTGGCCCCGACTTCAAGGTGTGACCGCCGCGCTTCCGCTTCGGCGCCGAGCACTCATCGGCCGGCCGCCTCCTTGTGCGACAGCACGTTGGGTACACGATCTTGCGTACCGTCGTCGCTCCCGGACGCTCCTCGCTGACGAGCCACCCGGCTTGCTCGGCTTGCTTCAACTTGTCCCGGATGCTGGTCTTCCCAACTCCGAGAAACCCGGCGAGCGCCGTCACGCCGATGGTGATGGAGGCGAACCCTCCGGCCTCCTTGAACCGCTTGTCGTCCCAGTCGCCCGACTCGGCCATGACCGCCAGTGTGGCGCTCACCGACCATTCGAGCTGGTTGCAGCCGTGGACGATCTGGCGGAACCGCTTGACCTCCTTGAACTTGAAGTCGTCGGTCACCGGCAGCTCCCGCAAAGCGGCAATCCGCAGGAGGGGCAGTGCAGGTCGGCCGGGCTCATCACGCAGCCTCCTGCTCATCAAACCAACGCTCCAGATCCGCGGGACGGCATCGCAGGCCCTGCCCGACCTTCCGGAACGGGATCTGCCGCTCGCGCCAGTTGTCGTACACCCACGCCTTGCGGACTCCCAGGAACGCGGCCACCTCGGGCACACCGAGAGTCGGTCGGTTCGTCGTCATGCGTTGCTCCGTGCTGTTGTTCGCGGCTGACCTGTCTCGTCAGCGACCGGGCGGATGCCCCGGCCGGACCGCACGCCCCTTGTAGGTGGAGAGCGGTTTCGACTTGCCGCGTGTGTGCTGTGGAGGTGTCAAGGCGTGGCCGGTCCAGCGCGGCAGCCTGGGAGGGCTGTCCCAGCCATCCGGAACACCCACCAACGTACACCCATACATGACGACACTGGGGGTAAGCCTCTGGGGGTGCTACGGTGAGGGCGTGAACGAAGATCAAGGAGAAGTCCTCATCGAGCAGCGTCACGGCGCCTGGCTCGTCCAGATGTGGTGGCCGCGCGACCAGCTCACCGGCGGCCCCAAGAAGCTCACAGTCGTCCCCGTCGCCGACGCCCCAGCCGCTGACATCGCGCGTGGCCTGTCCAGCACAGTCCTGCGTCAGATCGACACGGTCAGCGCGACGGCACACGTCGCCGAGATCGCCCCCAACATCGGGCGCGTGCGCGAGTACGCCGAGGGCATCGCAGCCCTGCGCCGCTCCCTGCGCCACCTGCTCGCCACCGAGGGCGTCTCAGACCTGTATCTGTCGCTTCTGGCGAGCGCGTACCACCTGTTCACACTCCAGGGGAAGCGGGGCATCGTCGCCGAACTCGCCGAGATGACTGAGCGCACCCCCGAGACGATCAAGGGGCATCTGAAGCAGGCGCGCAGGCGCGGTCTCCTGACCACGGTGGCAGGCAAGGCGGGGGGTGAACTCACCGGCAAAGCAAAGGGAATCCTGGCGCAGCACGACGCCCCTAACGGCACTACCGACTAGCAAACCAACCCCCGCAACGCCGCCGCCTGCCAGCGGTACGGAGCCACCAGGGACGAGGCTCCCGGCACAGAAAGACCAATAAGTGAGCGGAATACCCGCCACCTCCACCAGTGGCAAAATGCGACTTGTCGGAGTGATCCGGCTCAGCAAGGAGACCGAAGAGAGCACATCCCCCCAGGTTCAGCAGCGGATCATTCAGGGCCATGCAGACCTGCACAACGCCGTGATCGTCGGTTGGGCCGAAGACCTCGACGTGTCTGCGACCAAGTACGCCCCGCACCAGCGTCCAGAGCTTCGCAAGTGGCTCGACAAGCCGGACGAGTGGGACGGCCTTCTGTTCATGAGGCTGGACCGGTTCGTGCGGTCCACCATCGACTTCGCCGACATGATCCGCTGGTGTCAGCCGCTCGGGAAGAACCTCGTATCCGCGACCGAGCCCATCGACCTGTCCACCCCCATCGGCCGGGCCCTGGCCCAGATCATCGTGGTGTTCGCTGAGCTTGAAGCGGCGACCACCAAGCTCCGCGTTCTCCACGGAGTGGAGGAGAAGCGCCTCATGGGCCGCTGGACGGGCGGAGACCCGACGTACGGGTACAAGACCGTCCCCGCCCGCGACCACGTGGAGGGCTGCACGTGGGATGAATGCGGCTGCCCGCGGCGTGAAGGCCTTCAAATCGGCTTCGACCGCGATGTCGTCGGCGACGCCACGACCACGGCGTACGTCAACAGCTTTGAGGTCGTGACCCGGCTCCTCCGGGGCGACTCCATGAACTCCGTGTGCCTTGGCTTCGAGCGCCGGGACATCCTGGCGCCGTCCGACCACAGGCGCGCGCAGCGCGGCAAGCCTGCCCGCGAGAAGCGGGCTCAGTGGTGCCCGGAGACCATACGGAACATCGCCACCTCTCCCACGATTCGCGGCCTGATGTCCCACAACGGGGAAGTCGTGCACGGTCCCGACGGCATGCCCGTCCGGGTCGGTCCAGCCATGGTCACTGACGCCGAGGCGGCACAGCTTCAGATCCTCATGGAGAAGGAGACCCGAACCCGCACTGAGGGGGCGGCGCCCCTACTCGACGTGGGCTTCTGCCTCTCACCGGATTGTGGTCTGGTCAGCCCTGAACGCAGGCACGCCGAGGGCTGCACAGCCACGGGCCGCAAGCGGTGCGCTTGCCCCAGGGATCGGGTGCACGGCCCGGCCTCGCCCGGAAAGCTGTACGTGTGGCGAGTGACCCGCAAGCTGAAGAGCGGGCCCAAGGCGTACCGCTACTACCGGTGCGAGAACGTCACCCGGAAGACCTGCACTGCCCCGGCTCTCATCGCGGACGATCTCGAAGCCATCCTCGAAGCGACCCTGCTTCACGCGGCGGGTGACCTTGAGGTGCTGCGCAAGGTGTTCGTGGCAGGGGAAGACCACACCGAGGAGATTGAGCAGCGTCGAGCGGCCCTCTCGACTCTCACGGACCGGCTGTCCAAGGTTCCGGACGGGCCCGCGATGGACGCCGTATTGAGGTCCATGGGCGAGCACACCGAGGCTATTGAGAGGCTTGAGAAGCTGCCTCAGCGTGAGGCCACGTGGCACACCGAGCCGACTGGGGAGACGTGCGCGGAACTCTGGGCGCGGCTTGACTGGGCCGACCGGCGACGGTGGCTCATGGACTCCGGGGCGGCGCTCTACGCAGTTCACCCGAAGCAGGGGTTCTTCGAGGTACACACCAGCGTCGGGCAGGCCTACCAGGACCGCCAGGGTTTCGCTGCCACTGCCACCGCACTTGCAGCGTGATCGGAGCCCTTACCCTGGACGGGTGAGCGGTATCGACGTGGCAGGCGGAGCGGTGGACGGTTTTAAAACGTACGAGGTGCGCACCTACGGGTGCCAGATGAACGTCCACGACTCCGAGCGGCTGTCCGGCCTCCTTGAGGGGGCCGGTTACGTCCGCGCGCCCGAGGGCGCCGACGGAGATGCCGATGTCGTCGTCTTCAACACCTGCGCGGTGCGGGAGAACGCCGACAACAAGCTGTACGGCAATCTCGGCAGGCTCGCCCCGATGAAGACGAAGCGGCCCGGCATGCAGATCGCCGTGGGCGGCTGCCTCGCCCAGAAGGACCGCGACACCATCGTGCAGCGGGCCCCCTGGGTCGATGTCGTCTTCGGCACGCACAACATCGGCAAGCTGCCGGTGCTGCTGGAGCGTGCCCGCATCCAGGAGGAGGCGCAGGTCGAGATCGCCGAATCCCTTGAGGCGTTCCCGTCCACGCTGCCGACCCGCCGCGAGTCCGCGTACGCGGCCTGGGTGTCCATCTCGGTGGGCTGCAACAACACGTGCACCTTCTGCATCGTTCCGGCGCTGCGCGGCAAGGAGAAGGACCGCCGGCCCGGCGACATCCTGGCCGAGATCGAGGCGCTGGTCGGCGAGGGCGTCTCCGAGATCACGCTCCTCGGGCAGAACGTCAACGCCTACGGTTCGGACATCGGTGACCGCGAGGCGTTCAGCAAGCTGCTGCGGGCCTGCGGGAACATCGAGGGTCTGGAGCGGGTCCGCTTCACCTCGCCGCACCCGCGCGACTTCACGGACGACGTGATCGCCGCCATGGCCGAGACGCCGAACGTGATGCCGCAGCTCCACATGCCGCTGCAGTCCGGCTCGGACACGGTCCTCAAGGCGATGCGCCGCTCGTACCGGCAGGAGCGTTTCCTCGGGATCATCGAGAAGGTTCGTGCCGCCATTCCGCACGCCGCCATCTCCACCGACATCATCGTGGGTTTCCCCGGCGAGACCGAGGAGGACTTCGAGCAGACCATGCACACGGTCCGCGAGGCCCGCTTCGCGAACGCGTTCACGTTCCAGTACTCCAAGCGTCCCGGAACTCCGGCGGCGACCATGGACGGACAGATTCCCAAGGATGTCGTCCAGGATCGCTACATGCGTCTGTCCGCCCTCCAGGAGGAGATCTCCTGGGAGGAGAACAAGAAGCAGGTCGGCCGCGTTCTGGAGGTCATGGTCGCCGAGGGCGAGGGCCGCAAGGACGGCTCCACGCAGCGCCTGTCCGGCCGCGCCCCCGACAACCGTCTGGTCCACTTCACCAAGCCGGACCAGGAGGTGCGCCCGGGCGACGTGGTGACCGTCGAGATCACTTACGCGGCCCCGCACCACCTGCTCGCCGAGGGCCCGACGACCGGAGTGCGCCGCACCCGCGCGGGCGATGCCTGGGAGAAGCGCAACGCGGCGCCCGCCCAGAAGCCGGCCGGTGTGATGCTCGGCCTGCCGTCGATCGGCGCCCCGGCCCCGCTCCCGGAGCCCACGGGCGGCTGCTCGGTGCTCTGAGGCGGGACGGTCCCTGCCGCCGAGTCCCGGTGGCAGGGCCGGGCCGCCGGAACAGAGCTAGGCTGCGGATCATGCTCGTAGCCGCCGCTGTCTGCCCCTGCCCGCCCCTCCTCATACCCGAGGTGGCCGCCGGCGCCGCGCCGGAGCTCGACGCGGCGCGCGAAGCCTGTGCCGACGCGGTCGGCGTGCTCGCCGCCTCCCGGCCCGACCTCCTGGTCGTGGTCGGCCCGGCGGAGGACGGGGGCACCTTCCGGCAGGGCGCGGTGGGCTCCTTCGCCGGGTACGGCGTCGACGTGTCCGTACGCCTCGGGCCGGGCGAACCCGTCGCGCAGCGGCTCCCGTCGTCGCTCACGGTCGGCGCCTGGCTCCTGGAGCGGGCCGGCTGGGCGGACGCGCCCGTCGAGGGGCTCGCCGTCGCCGAGCGGCTGGAACCCGGGCCGTGCATCGACATCGGCGAGGGCCTCGCGGCGAGGGCCGCCCGCGTCGCCCTGCTCGTCATGGGCGACGGCAGCGCCTGCCGCACGCTGAAGGCGCCCGGCTACCTGGACGAGCGCGCCGCGAGCTTCGACGAGGTCGCCTCCGCCGCCCTGGGCGCCGCCGACACCGCCACCCTGAAGGGCCTCGACGACCGGCTGGCGTACGAGCTGAAGGTGGCAGGACGCGCGCCCTGGCAAGTGCTCGCCGGTGCGGGGGGCGACGCGGGCCTGGCCGGACGGCTGCTCTACGAGGACGCGCCTTACGGAGTCGGCTACTTCGTCGGCGTCTGGTCCTGAAACGCGGAGCCGGGGAGCGGACACGGCGGAGGGCCGTGGAGCTGTCCGCTCCACGGCCCTCCGGCGCGCGGGTTCAGGAAGTGGACGCGGGCGGCGTGCCGCCACCGTCCTTGTGGGAGATGCGGTCCAGGGCTTCCTTGGCCTTTCCCGTACCCGACTCGATCTTGTCGCTGTACTTGCCCTTGGTCTTTTGGTCGACCAGCTTGGCGGCCTTCTCCAGACCGTGGTCGATCTTGTCCCCGTGCTGCTGCGCGAGGTCCGAGACCTTGTCCTTGGCCGGGGCCAGCTTGGCTTTCAAAGTGTCCAGGAAACCCATGGGGCACCTTCCCTAGTGGAACTACTTGCGGGCGCTTTCGCCGGCCTCGCTGTCCGCCGCTTCCTCGGCGGACTGCTGCTTGGGGATGTCGACCCCCTCGGCGGCAGCGGCCTCGCCGGACTCCGCTCCGGTCTCCTCGGCGGCCTCGGACACCTCCGAAGCCTCGGCGGCAGGGGAGTCCGCCGAGGCTTCGGCGTCGCCCTCGGTCTCCGGCTCCGCCGTCGGCGTGTCCGCCTTCACTTCCTCGGTCGACTCCGCGACAGCAGCATCGGCCTTACGACGAAACCTTGAAAAAACGCCCATATCTACTCCATAGCGTACTCGTGTGGGCGAAATCCCGTGCCAACCGGAGCGCCTCATTGCGTCGCCCGGCGGCACCGGTCAACAAACCGGCGCTCGGAACCTCGCAACAGGCAACGAACCCAGCCGCGCCCCGTCACGTAGCTCGTTCGAGGAGGGCCGGTGAGGTTTGCGAGACTGTGACCGTGAGAAGTGCAGCTCCCGCACCGCGGGTCATCGCCGTCGTCGGCCCGACAGCGGCCGGAAAGTCCGATCTGGGCGTCTTCCTCGCCCAGCAACTGGGCGGCGAGGTCGTCAACGCCGACTCCATGCAGCTCTACCGGGGGATGGACATCGGCACCGCCAAGCTGACGCTCGACGAGCGCGGCGGCATCCCGCACCACCTCCTCGACATCTGGGACGTGACGGAACCAGCCAACGTCGCCACCTACCAGAAGCTCGCCCGCGCCGAGATCGACCGGCTGCTTGCCGAAGGGCGTACCCCCGTCCTCGTGGGCGGATCCGGACTCTATGTGCGCGCGGCGATCGACGTGCTCGAATTCCCCGGCACCGACCCCGAAGTGCGCGCCCGCCTGGAGGGCGAACTGGAGGAGCAGGGCCCCGGCGCCCTGCACGTCCGGCTCGCGGCCGCCGACCCCGAGGCGGCCCGCGCGATCCTGCCCAGCAACGGGCGCCGGATCGTCCGGGCCCTCGAAGTGATCGAGATCACCGGCCAGCCGTTCACGGCCAATCTCCCCACCCACGAATCGGTGTACGACACCGTCCAGATCGGCGTCGACGTCGGCCGCCCCGAACTCGACGAGCGGATCGCGCTGCGCGTCGACCGGATGTGGGAAGCGGGACTGATCGAAGAAGTGCGGGCACTTGAGGAAAGCGGACTGCGCGAGGGACGTACCGCTTCACGGGCGCTCGGCTACCAGCAGGTTCTCGGTGCATTCGCCGGCGAATGCACCGAGGACGAGGCGCGCGCCGAAACCGTGCGCGCCACCAAGCGCTTCGCGCGCCGCCAGGACTCCTGGTTTCGACGCGATCCACGCGTCCACTGGTTGAGCGGCGCCATGGAGCACCGTGCGGAACTCCCGCACCAGGCGCTGGCGTTGGTCGAACGAGCGGTTACAGCCTGATCACGTGATGGCATCGGGACGCTCCGCCGGTCATCGCGGCACTCTTGCGCGTGCCATCATCAATCGTCGATCGACCAGTGGAGTCCGAGTTGGGAGGGCGCGTGGCGATGGAGGCCGGCCCTCGAAACAGAGAGCAAGGATCGCGGGAGGACATCGCGCGCCCGGGCTCGACGGACCACGGTTCAGCGGCACCGAACCCCGCACAAGCGGAATCCGCCGACGGTACGGACGCCACCGCGCGCGCCGCGGAAGCGACCCCGTCGGCGCTGGGTTCCGCGGTGCTCGGCGCCTCGGGACTGAGCCCGGACGGGCCGGAGGACGGCTCGGTGGGCGCGGTCTCCGACGGCGGTGAGGTCGAGGTCGAACTGCGCCCCCAGCGCCGGCTGAGGATCTGGCAGCTCGCCCCCATCGTGATGCTCGCCGCGCTCGGCTCGCTCATGTTCGCCTTCCCCCTGGCCTTCGAATTCGGCGACGGCGGACCGGTCGTGGCCATGCTCGGACTTCTCATCAGCTGCTGCGCCGCGGGCTGGGGCATGATGGCCGCGCGCCGCGTCGGCCACACCTGGCCGGGGCTGCCCAGCAGGGGTTCCAAGGAGCGCCCGGACTGGCGCGCCGTCGCCCTGTACGTCGGCGTCGTCGGCGTACTCGTCGCGCTCGCGATCTGGCGCGTGGCCCGGCTCCGCTGAGCCCTCCTTCGGCCGGGACCGCGGTTCAGGACCCGCCGTCCCGGCCCGCTGTCAGCGCGTCCCCGTACGATTGACGCGTGAACACTTCGCCGATCGCATTCCTCAAGGGCCACGGGACCGAGAACGACTTCGTGATCGTCCCCGACCCGGACAACGCCCTCGACCTGCCCGCGTCCGCCGTCGCCAGGCTCTGCGACCGCCGGGCCGGAATCGGCGGCGACGGCCTGCTCCACGTGGTGCGCAGCGCGGCCCACCCCGAGGCGAAGGCCATGGCCGGGGAAGCCGAATGGTTCATGGACTACCGCAACGGCGACGGCTCGATCGCCGAGATGTGCGGCAACGGAGTGCGCGTCTTCGCCGGCTACCTGGAGCGCGCCGGGCTCGTCGAGGAGGGCGACCTGGCCGTCGCCACACGCGGCGGAGTCAAGAAGGTGCATATCGCCAAGGGCGGTGAGATCACCGTCTCCATGGGGCGCGCCCTGCTCCCCGAGGCCTCGGTCACGGTCACCGTCGACGGACGCAGCTGGCCCGCGCGCAACGTGAACATGGGCAACCCGCACGCCGTCGCCTTCGTGGCCGACCTGGATCATGCGGGAGAGCTGCGCTCGGTGCCCCCGTTCAGTCCCGCGGAGGTCTACCCGGACGGCGTGAACGTCGAGTTCGTCGTGGACCGCGGCCCCGCGCACGTCGCGATGCGGGTCTACGAGCGGGGCGCGGGCGAGACCCGCTCCTGTGGCACCGGTGCCTGCGCGGTCGCCGTCGCCGCCGCCCGCAGGGACGGGGCCGACCCGTCGGTCACCGGCACCCCGGCGACGTACACGGTCGACCTTCCCGGCGGCACCCTGGTCATCACCGAGTACCCGGACGGTGAGATCGAGATGACCGGGCCCGCGCTGATCGTCGCCGAAGGCGTCGTCGACCCGGCGCTGCTGACCGGCTGACCTGGGCTCCGAAGGCGTCCACCACACGACGATCAGCGCCGCCGGGATCGAAACAGCCGTGTCCTGAACCTTCGCTCGAATGGGTGATCCGGTTCACGCTGAGCGAGAGCGGGACTGCGCCACGTGGTGGGGTCGGTAGCATCAAGCACCGGTCCGGAGGGGCACGCCGGTCCCTCCACCACCGGTCGATGCTGCCGGAGGTGCCCCATGAGTGCAGAGGCCACAAATCCTGGTGCTCAGAGCCGCCGACGCGGCCGCCCCCGGATCGACCTTCGTCGCCTCGGCCGCGCGGCGCTGCTCGGACCGGTCTCCCGGGACCGGCTGCCCGACGCCATCGGCCACGTGGCCGACGCACACCGGGCCCACCATCCCGACGCCGATCTGGCCGTGCTCCACCGGGCGTACGTCCTCGCCGAAACGTCCCATCGCGGCCAGTTCCGCAAGAGCGGCGAGCCCTACATCACGCATCCGCTCGCGGTGACGCTGATCCTCGCCGAACTGGGCGCCGAGACCACCACGTTGACCGCGTCCCTCCTCCACGACACCGTCGAGGACACCGATGTGACGCTCGATCAGGTACGGGCCGAATTCGGCGAGGAAGTCACCTATCTGGTGGACGGCGTCACCAAACTGGAGAAGGTCGACTACGGGGCCGCGGCCGAACCCGAGACCTTCCGCAAGATGCTGGTCGCCACCGGCGACGACGTACGCGTGATGTCGATCAAGCTGGCCGACCGGCTGCACAACATGCGCACCCTCGGCGTGATGCGCCCCGAGAAACAGGCCCGGATCGCCAAGGTCACCAGGGACGTCCTGATCCCGCTCGCCGAACGCCTCGGCGTGCAGGCCCTCAAGTCCGAACTGGAGGACCTGGTCTTCGCGATCCTGCACCCCGAGGAGTACGAGCGCACCCGGATCCTGATCGCGGCCAACTCCGGCACCGTCGACCCGCTCACCGGCATCGCCGACGGCGTGCGCGGGGTGCTGCGCGAGGCCGGGATCAATGCCGAAGTCCTCATCCGGCCACGCCACTTCGTCTCCGTGCACCGGGTGCAGCTCAAGCGCGGCGAGCTGCGCGGAAGCGACTTCGGCCGGCTGCTGGTCCTGGTCGCAGAGGACGCCGACTGCTATGCCGTGCTCGGCGAACTGCACACCTGTTTCACGCCGGTCGTCTCCGAGTTCAAGGACTTCATCGCCTCGCCCAAGTTCAACCTGTACCAGTCGCTCCACACGGCGGTCGTGGGCCCGGGCGGCGAGGTCGCCGAAGTCCTCATCCGTACGCACCAGATGCACAAGGTCGCCGAGGCCGGCGTCATCGCGCTCGGCAACCCCTATGCGGGGGGACCCGGAGAGGGGGCGCAGCAGGCGGGCGACGAACGCGAGGACCCCACCAGGCCCGGCTGGCTCTCCCGCCTCCTCGACTGGCAGCAGAACGCCCCCGACCCCGACACGTTCTGGTCCTCCCTCCGCGAGGAACTGGCGGGGGACAGCGAGATCACGGTCTTCTGCGCCGACGGCCACACCGTGGTCCTGCCGACCGGTGCGAGCTGTGTGGACGCCGCGTACGCGCAGTACGGCGAGGACGCCCACAGTTGCATCGGAGCCCGCGTCAACGGCCGCCTGGCGACGCTCAGTACGGTCCTGAACGACGGCGACACCGTGCAGCCACTGCTCGCCCAGGACGCCGGCTCCGGCCCCTCGTCCGACTGGCTCGACCACGCCAGGACCCCGGCCGCGCGGATCGCGATCAGCGGCTGGCTCGCGGCCAACCCGGAGGGCGTCAAGGTGCCGGCCGCGGCGCCCCGGCCGCAGGTCAACGTCCCGGCCGACCGGCGCGCGGCCGCCAACGCGGTCACCGACCTGCCCGATGTGACGGTACGTCTCGCCGGCTGCTGCACCCCCGTGCCGCCCGATGCGGTCACCGGCTTCTCGGTACGCGGGGCGGCGGTGACCGTCCACCGTCAGGAGTGTCCGGCGGTCGCCCGCATGAAGGCGGTGGGACGCGCACCCGTGGAGGTGCGCTGGGGGGACGCGGCGGAGTGCAGGGTCACCCTGGTCGCCGAGGCCTTCGGCCGCCCCCGTCTCCTCGCCGACCTGACGGAGGCCATCGCCACCGCCGACGCGGCCATCGTCTCGGCCACGGTGGAGCCCCCCAGCGAACAACGTGTGCGCCACACCTACACCCTCCAACTCCCGGACGCCGCAGGGCTGCCCGCCCTCATGCGGGCCATGCGCGATGTGGCGGGGGTGTACGACGTGAGCCGGGCGCAGCATCCGGCGGCCGCGGGGTGAGCAGCACACCCTCGTTCGAGTGGCCCCCATGCGAGTCGGCGGACCCAGGGCCCGTCGCGCTGGTAGCGGTAGGGCATGTTGCTCACCCCGCGTCGCCCCCGTTCCCGCCGACTGCGTGCCGTTCTGTTCGCCGCAGCCGCGGCATCCGTAGTCGCCGCGGCTCTGCCCGCCCCGGTGCCGTTGGGGATCGGGGATCCACTGTTTCCGCACCTGGGCAACCCCGGGTACGACGTGCTCTCGTACGACATCGGGCTCACCTATCTGGGTGACAACAGCAAGCCGATGGAGGCTGTCACCACCATCGATGCCATCGCCACCGACGGCCTGGAGCGGATCAATCTCGACTTCGCCCGGGGCAAGGTGCACGGTGTGGAGGTCAACGGGCGGCCGGCGGAATTCGCCAGCGCGGACGAGGACTTGGTGGTCGCCCCCGAGAGCCCCGTCCACGCCGGCGAGCCCCTGCGGATCACCGTGCGGCACACCAGCGACCCGAACGCGGCACGTGACGGTGGCTGGGTGCGTACCTCCGACGGCCTGGTGATGGCCAACCAGGCCGACGCCGCCCACCGGGTGTTCCCCTGCAACGACCACCCCTCCGACAAGGCGTTCTTCACCTTCCATGTGACCGCCCCGGCCGATGTGACGGTCGTCGCCAACGGCCTGCCGGCCGCGCGGGAGCGCCACGGCGGGCAGATCGTCTCCACGTACCGCAGCAGGCACCCCATGGCGACCGAGCTGGCCCAGGTGTCGATCGGGCACTCCGCGGTGCTGCACCGGGAGGGGCCGCACGGGCTGCCCATCCGCGACGTGGTCCCGGCGGCCGACCAGGCCAAGCTGGAGCCCTGGCTGAAGAAGACGCCCCAGCACATCGCGTGGATGGAGCGGCAGGTCGGGCGGTACCCGTTCGAGACGTACGGGGTGCTGATCGCGAGCGCCGACACCGGCTTCGAGCTGGAGACACAGACCCTGACCCTGTTCGAGCGGTCGCTGTTCCTCCGGCCGGAGTTCACCGAGTGGTACGTGGACTCGGTGATGGTGCACGAGCTGGCACACCACTGGTTCGGCGACAGCGTCTCGCCCCGCGGCTGGGCGGACCTCTGGCTGAACGAGGGGCACGCCACCTGGTACGAGGCGCGGTACGCCGACGAGTTCGGCAAGCGGCGCTTGGAGGAGCGGATGCGGGCCGCCTACGGCCTGTCCGACGGCTGGCGCGCGGCGGGCGGGCCGCCCGCCGCGCCCAGGGCGTCCGCTCCCGGGCAGAAGATCGGGATCTTCCGGCCGGTCGTCTACGACGGCAGCGCCCTCGTCCTGTACGCGCTGCGCGAGGAGATCGGCACGAAGGCCTTCGACCGCCTGGAGCGACGCTGGGTGCGCGACCACCGGGACTCCACCGCCACCACCGCCGACTTCTCCGCGCTGGCCTCGCGAATCGCCGGGCGTGACCTGTCCGGCTTCTTCAAGGCGTGGCTGTACGGGGAGAAGACGCCGCCGATGCCCGGCCACCCGGACTGGCACACCCAGACGCCGAAGCACGCCTGACCGACCGGCGGGGCCCGGGCCGGGGCCGGAAAACCGGGGTGACGGCCCTGGAGGCACCGTGCGACCATCGTTGATGTCGGCGGCGCTGCCGGGGCCGGATTCCGTCCGGGAATCATTCGGACCCATTACGCGTTGTGACCGACACAGCCGGAATTCCCTCGGGGGCTCCGGTCCGGAATTCCAACGACGTAAAGGATCCAATGACCTCCTCTTCATCCCCTTCCCAGGACGAGCAGAGCTTCGCGGACACGCACCGCACCGAGAGCCTTCGGGCCGATGCCCTGATGGAAGAGGACGTCGCCTGGAGCCACGAGATCGACGGAGCGCGGGACGGCGACCAGCTGGACCGCTCCGAGCGTGCCGCTCTGCGGCGCGTGGCGGGCCTCTCCACCGAGCTGGAGGACGTCACCGAGGTCGAGTACCGGCAGCTGCGCCTGGAGCGCGTGGTGCTGGTCGGCGTATGGACCACGGGGACGCTTCAGGACGCGGAGAACTCCCTCGCGGAGCTCGCGGCCCTCGCCGAGACGGCGGGCGCCCTGGTGCTCGACGGCGTCTACCAGCGCCGCGACAAGCCCGACCCGGCCACCTACATCGGCTCCGGCAAGGCGCAGGAGCTGCGGGACATCGTGCTCGAAACCGGCGCGGACACGGTGGTCTGCGACGGTGAGCTCAGCCCGGGCCAGCTGATCCACCTCGAAGACGTCGTCAAGGTCAAGGTCGTCGACCGGACCGCGCTGATCCTCGACATCTTCGCCCAGCACGCCAAGTCCCGTGAGGGCAAGGCGCAGGTCTCGCTGGCGCAGATGCAGTACATGCTGCCGCGCCTGCGCGGCTGGGGTCAGTCGCTGTCGCGTCAGATGGGCGGCGGCGGGTCCAGCGGTGGCGGCGGCATGGCCACCCGTGGTCCCGGTGAGACCAAGATCGAGACGGACCGGCGGCGGATCCGCGAGAAGATGGCGAAGATGCGCCGGGAGATCGCGGAGATGAAGACCGGCCGCGAGATCAAGCGCCAGGAACGGCGCCGCAACAAGGTGCCTTCGGTCGCCATCGCGGGATACACCAACGCCGGAAAGTCCTCGCTGCTCAACCGCCTCACGGGCGCGGGCGTGCTGGTGGAGAACTCGCTGTTCGCCACCCTCGACCCGACCGTGCGCCGGGCCGAGACGCCCACCGGGCGGCTGTACACGCTGGCCGACACCGTCGGATTCGTACGGCATCTGCCGCACCACCTCGTGGAGGCGTTCCGCTCCACCATGGAGGAGGTCGGCGACTCCGATCTCATCCTGCACGTGGTGGACGGGTCGCACCCCGCGCCGGAGGAGCAGCTCGCCGCCGTGCGTGAGGTCATCCGCGATGTGGGCGCCGTCGACGTGCCCGAGATCGTGGTGATCAACAAGGCGGACGCGGCGGACCCGCTCGTGCTGCAGCGGCTGCTGCGGATCGAGCGGCACTCCATCGCGGTCTCGGCCCGCACCGGCGAAGGCATCGAGGAGCTGCTCGCGCTCATCGACACCGAACTGCCGCGCCCCTCGATCGAGATCGAGGCGCTGGTGCCCTACACGCACGGGCAGCTGGTCGCCCGGGCGCACGCCGAGGGCGAGGTGATCTCCGAGGAGCACGTCGCGGAGGGCACCGTGCTCAAGGCCCGGGTGCACGAGGTGCTCGCCGCCGAACTGGCTCCGTACGTGCCGGCCGCGCACTGAGCGCACGGACCGCGTACTGCCTCTGGACAGGCGGTAGTTGGCCGCACTGAACGACGCCCGGACTGAATGAGCCCGGACTGAACGACGCAAGGCCCGCCCCCTCGCAGGACAGGAGGGGACGGGCCTTGCGTCATATCCGGGTGTTGCGGTGTTCCGGTGCTTCCGGGTTACTGACCGCCGTACTTCGCGCTCATCGACTCGAAGAGCGCCTTGGCGCCGGGGCCGAGCTGCGGGCCGGCCAGCCAGCCCGAAGTGACCGGGCCGATCGAGGTGTTGGAGACCAGCTGCGCCTTGCCGTCGGGGCCGTTCATGAACCAGCCGCCGCCGGAGGAGCCGCCCGTCATGGTGCAGCCGATGCGGTACATCGGGGGCGTGCCGGGGCTGATGGAGAGCTGGCCGGGACGGTCGACGCACTTGAACATCTGCAGACCGTCGTACGGCGGCGCCGCCGGGTAGCCCCAAGCGCCCATCGCGCCGACGGACTTGGCCTGAGGGGCGGAGAAGTTGACCGTCAGGGCGTTGCCGACGGTCTCTTCGAGGGACTTGGTGCCGTTCTCCGGCTTCACATGCAGGACCGCGTAGTCGTACGGGGCGCCGGTGCCGCCGGTCGGGCCGCCGTCCTTGATCCACTCGCCGGACGTCGAGGCCCAGTCGGCCCAGTACACGCCGTAGGGCGCGATCTCCTGCGGCTGCGCGTTGTTGAGCGACGCCGCCGACTTGCCCTTGTCGTTGTACGACGGGACGAAGGCGATGTTGCGGTACCAGCCGCCGGAGCCGCCCTGGTGGACGCAGTGGCCCGCGGTCCACACCATGTTGGACTTGCCGGGGTGGGCCGGGTCCTTCACGACGGTGCCCGAGCACACCATGGCGCCCTCGGGGGAGTCGAAGAACACCTTGCCGACCGGGGCCGCGAAGTTGTGGTACGGCAGCTTCTCCTGGACGGCCTTGACGGGTGCCGGCTCGGGGTCGGAGATGCCCGTACCGCCGTTGACGTCACCGGCCGCCATGGTCTTCTGCGGGTCCTTGGCGGACTTCATCCGGTCGGGCTTCCACAAGCCGTCGATCACCGGGTTGACGAAGTCCTTGGCCTCACGAAGCCACTTGTCCTTGTCCCAGTTCTTCCAGCCGCCGCTCTTCCACTTGTCGAGGTCGACGCCGTGCTTCTTGAGGGCGTCGGCCAGGTCGGCGGGATTGGCGGAGTCGCCCTTGGCCTGCGCGGAGCCGGAGGCGGACGGCTTGCTGTCCGCGTCGTTGCCGCCGGGGCCGCACGCGGTGGCGGTGAGCGCGAGAGCCGCGGCGAGGCCGGAAGCGGCCAGCAGCGGACGTATGGATCGCATGAAAACGATTCCCCCTGATGAGCCTGCCCGTCGAGAGCAGGTTTTGCCATGTACTTGTCAGTACGGTGGGCGGGCGTACACACCTTCGCCCACCGTGCAGCCCCCTACTATGCCTGCTCGGCACGGGGGGTACGAACGGGGGCCCCGGCGTTCACAGGACCCCCGCAAAGCGCCTACTGTCCCGCGTACTTGGTGCTCACCGAGTCGTACACGCCCTTGGCCTCCTTGCCCAGGCGCGGGCCGGCCAGCCAGCCCGCCGTGACCGGGCCTATGGAGGTGTTGGAGACGAGCGACGGCTTGCCGTCCGAGCCGGTGGCGATCCAGCCGCCGCCGGAGGAGCCGCCGGTCATGGTGCAGCCGATGCGGTACATCGTCGGCAGATTCGCCTCAAGGGAGAGCCGGCCCGGCTTGTCCTTGCACTCGTACAGCTTCTGGCCGTCGTAAGGAGGCGCGGCCGGGTAGCCGTTGGCCTGCATGGCGCTGATCTTCGGCACGGCCGCCGCGTTGAAGTCCACCGGAAGCGCACCGCCGACGGTCTCCTCCAGGGACTTGCCGTTCGAGCCCTTCTCCGGCGTCACGTGCAGCACCGCGAAGTCGTACGGCGCGCCGGTTCCGCCGGTCGGGCCGCCGCCCTCGATCCACTGCTGCGACGTCTGCGCCCAGTCGGCCCAGTAGACGCCGTACGGAGCGATCTCCGCCTTGGCGGCCTTCTGCAGCCGAGCCATCGGCAGGTTGGAGTTGTTGTACGAGGGGACGAAGGCGATGTTGCGGTACCAGCCGCCCTTGGCGCCCGCGTGCACACAGTGGCCCGCGGTCCACACCATATTGGACTTGCCGGGGTGCGCCGGGTCCTTCACGACGGTCGCGGAGCACACCATCGAACCCTCGGGGCTGTCGAAGAACAGCTTGCCCAGCTCCGGCAGGCTCTGGTGGTAAGGAGCCTTCGCCGCGGCGGCCTTGACGGGCACCGGCGTCGGGTCCGTCACGCCCTTGTCGCCGGAGATGTCATTGGGGACGGCCTTCTCCGGGGGCTTGTCCGCCTTGCGCATCCGGTCCGGGTCCCACAGGTCCTGGATGATCGGGTTGACGTAGTCCTTGGCCTCACGAAGCCACTGGTCCTTGTTCCAGTTCTTCCACTCGCCGTTCTTCCACTTGTCCAGGTCGATGCCGTGCTTCTTCAGCTGGTTCTTGACGTCGTCCGGGATCTGGAGCTTGCCGGCGTCGCCCGTGGCCGCCGCCGAGGCCGTCGCCTTGCTGTCGGCGGTGGAATCACCGGGTCCGCAAGCGGTGGCGGTCAGCGCCAGCGCGGCCGTGAGGCCGAGAGCGGCCAGCACGGGGGAGACCCCGCGGCGCGTTCTCCTCCCCGTCGGCTCGGCGCTGGACGGGCGTATCGGTCGCATGTCGAATTCCCCCTGGAACTTCGTCATCAAAGCGTCTTCGTCTTCTTCGTCTTCTGAACTCGTGAACAGACTCGTGGACAAACTCGTGAACAGCGGCACCGTGAGCCGGTGCCGGAGTGCGGCCCCCACTATGCCGGTGCCGATGGGGACGGCACGCGGCAGGGCCGCGGTTCCCTCCCGCCAGGACCGTCCGGCCGGCCCGGTAAGGCGAACCTTGCCTGGAGGCAAGGAAGTTCCGGTCAGGCCGTGCTCCGGCGGTGCCGGCGTCGTTGGTACGTACGGGGGACATCAGGACAGCGTTCAGCGTGGGAGTACGCGCCGCGCAACGGACGCGACACGGAACCGTCACAGCGGGAGGACCAGCAGTCGTGGCCGTGACCGAACCAGCTCCGACGGCGCTGCCCAGCACCCCTGAGGGAATCCTGCGAAGGCAGTCCCTGAGGGAGTCGGCGGCCCGCACCTATGCCCGTTCGCTGCCCATCGTGCCCGTGCGGGCGCGCGGGCTGACGATCGAGGGCGCGGACGGGCGGCGCTATCTCGACTGCCTCTCGGGGGCCGGGACACTGGCGCTCGGGCACAACCACCCCGTCGTGCTCGAAGCGATCCGCAAGGTCCTCGACTCGGGGGCGCCGCTGCACATCCTGGACCTCGCGACGCCGGTCAAGGACGCCTTCACCACGGAACTGTTCGCCACCCTGCCGCGCCAACTCGCCGAGAACGGGCGGATCCAGTTCTGCGGACCGGCCGGCACGGACGCGGTCGAGGCCGCCCTGAAGCTGGTCCGCACCGCCACCGGGCGCACCGGAATGCTCGCCTTCACCGGCGCCTACCACGGCATGACCGCCGGCGCGTTCGCCGTCTCCGGCGGCGCCCGGGACGCCGGGGTGACCCGGCTGCCCTATCCGCAGAACTACCGCTGCCCCTACGGCGTCGGCGGCGAACGCGGGGCCGAGACCGCCGCCCGCTGGACCGAGAACCTCCTCGACGACCCCAAGGGCGGGGTGCCCGCCCCGGCCGGGATGATCCTCGAACCGGTGCAGGGGGAGGGCGGGGTGATCCCGGCGCCCGACGTCTGGATGCGCCGGATGCGCGAGATCACCGCGAGCCGCTCCATCCCGCTGATCGCCGACGAGGTGCAGACGGGCGTCGGCCGGACCGGAACGTTCTGGGCCGTCGAGCACAGTGGGGTGGTGCCCGACGTGATGGTGCTCTCCAAGGCGATCGGCGGCTCGCTGCCCCTCGCCGTGATCGTGTACCGGGACGGCCTCGACGCCTGGGAACCGGGTGCGCACGCCGGTACGTTCCGCGGCAACCAGCTCGCCATGGCGGCAGGCAGAGCCACCCTCGCGTACGTCCGCGAGAACCGGCTCGCCGACCGTGCGGCCGTCCTCGGCGCCCGCATGCTCGGCCAGTTGCAGGGCCTCGCCGCCGACCACGCCTGCATCGGCGACGTGCGAGGCCGGGGCCTGATGATCGGCGTCGAACTCGTCGACCCGGAGCGCGAGGACCTCAGCTCCGGCAATCCGCCGCCGCCCGCGCCCGCCCTGGCCGCCGCCGTGCAGCAGGAGTGCCTGCGCCGCGGGCTCATCGTCGAACTCGGCGGTCGCCACTCCAGCGTCGTACGGCTGCTGCCGCCGCTCACCCTCACAGACGAACAGGCCGTGGCCGTCCTCGACCGGCTCGCCGACGCCCTGGCCGCCGCCGCACGCTCCTCGCACCCGCGCGCCGACCCGGGGGCCGGCGTGCACCACCGGGCCGAGACCGGACCGTCCCACTGATCCCGGACCACCCCACGAGCTCGCAAGGAAGACCGCCGTGAACCCCACTCCCGCACCCGATGCGCCCGAGGCCGACGGCCCTGTCACGGCCCACCGCAGCCCGCTGGTGGCCGAGCCGACGACGGTGCCGCGCCAGAAGGCCGGGATCCACGGCGAACGACTGACCGCCCGCGACGATCCGGACCCGCTGGACGCCCCCGATCCCGAGGCCGCCGCCGAAGCGGCCGCCGTCGAGAACCTTCTCCGCTGCTGGGTGCGGGAGAACGACCTGGCCGCGCCCGACGGTCCCCTCCTGCGCATCCCGCTCCCGGCCAGCGCGACCGCCCTGCTCGTGCCCGTGCCGTACTGGTCGGCCACCGGCTGGCACCGGTTCGGCCGGCCCACCCTGGAAGGCGGCTCCGCCGGCGCCCCACCCGCCGACGCCGTCACGGTCGCCGCCCTGCTCGGCCGTGAGGCAGGCCGGAGCGAGGGGGCCGACCTGGTGGGACGCGTCGCCGATTCCGTGCGCCGCACCGCGGACTTCATCGCCGACCGGCGCACCCGCCCCGGCCCGCGCGACACAGCCGATCTCTTCCTCACCGCCGAACAGTCCCTCCTGCTGGGCCACCCGCTGCATCCCACCCCGAAGAGCCGCGAAGGCCTCTCCGAGACGGAAGTACGCCGCTACTCACCCGAGTTGTACGGCTCCTTCCCCCTGCACTGGATGGCCGTCGACCCCTCCGTGCTCGCCACCGACTCGGAATGGACCGAAGGCGGCCGCACCATCGACGCCGCGCAGCTGGCACACCGGCTCGCGGGCGACCTCCAACTCCCGCCCGGCACCGCCCCGTTGCCCCTGCACCCCTGGCAGGCCCGGGACGTCACCCAGCGCCCCGCCGTCGCCGCACTGCTCGACGCCGGACTCCTGCACGACCTGGGCCCGCACGGCGACGACTGGCACCCCACGTCCTCCGTCCGCACCGTCCACCGCCCCGGCACCGACGCCATGCTCAAGCTGTCGCTCGGCGTACGCATCACCAACTCCCGTCGTGAGAACCTCCGCAAGGAACTCCACCGGGGCGTGGAGGTCCACCGCCTGCTGCGGGCGGGCCTCGGCGAGGAATGGCAGTCCGCCCACCCCGGCTTCGACATCGTCCGCGACCCCGCCTGGCTCGCAGTCGACACCCCGGACGGCGAACCCCTGCCGGGCCTCGACGTCATCGTCCGCCACAACCCCTTCGCGCTCGGCGACGACGCCGTCTGCATCGCCGCACTCACCGCCCCGCGCCCCATGCCGGGCCGTACCGGCATGCACTCGCGCCTCGCCGACCTCGTGGGCCGGATCGCGGCCCGCACCGGCCGGCCCATCACGGCCGTCTGCGCCGAGTGGTTCCTGCGCTATCTCGACCAGGTCGTACGCCCGCTGCTCTGGCTGGACGGCACGGCAGGCATCGCCCTGGAGGCCCACCAGCAGAACACGCTGGTGCTGCTCGACCCCGACGGCTGGCCCGTGGGCGGCCGTTACCGCGACAACCAGGGCTACTACTTCCGCGAGTCGCACCGCGCCGCCCTGGAGCGGCGACTGCCCGGCATCGGTGTCGCCAGCGACACCTTCGTCCCCGACGCCGTGACCGACGAGCGCTTCGCCTACTACCTCGGCATCAACAACATCCTCGGT
Source organism: Streptomyces sp. NPDC001415 (assembly GCF_053597395.1). Taxonomy (NCBI): domain Bacteria; kingdom Bacillati; phylum Actinomycetota; class Actinomycetes; order Kitasatosporales; family Streptomycetaceae; genus Streptomyces; species Streptomyces sp. NPDC001415. The sequence continues at coordinate 38,005 of NZ_JBSFIE010000027.1, read as the reverse complement.
CTCATCGGGGCCTTCGGCGCCCAGCACCTCGCCGACGAACGCGTACTGCTCGCCGCCCTGCGCCAGTTCCTCACCAAGGCCACGGACCTCGGCTCGCCCCTGCCCGCCCAGTTGCTGGACTGCGCGACGCTGCGCTGCAAGGCCAACCTGCTGACCCGGCTGCACGGCCTCGACGAACTCGTCGGCCCGGTCGACACCCAGTCCGTCTACGTCACCATCACCAACCCCCTTCACACCAACGGAACTTGACCGTACGAACTGTTGAGAGGAGCGTCGCCGTGCCTCCCACCGATGCGAGTACCGGCGCCGGACCGGCCCCCCACCCGGGCGAGGCGGCCGAGGACACCCTGGACCTGGAGCTGCCCGACGAGCTGGTCGCCCTGTTCGGCGACAGCGCAGCCGGGCCGGGCGGCTGGAGCCCGGACAGGACCGGCGGGCCCCTGGGGCCCGAGCACGGCGGCCCGGGCACCGATCCCGCTCCCGTCGGCCCAGGGAGCGCGAGCCCGGATCCTCTCCCGGGCGACGCGGCCCAGCAGCTCGCCGCCACCGGCCCGCCGCCGCAGTCAGGCGGTGCTGACCGGCGGGCCCGCCCCGTCGCGGAGGACCTGCTCGATTCGCCGGGCGACTGGGCGCCCGTCACGACCCCGCTCGGGGTGTTCCAGCTCGTCCCCGTACATCTCGAACGCGACCTCGCTCTCCTTGCCCAGTGGATGAACGACCCTGCCGTGGCCGCCTTCTGGGACCTGGCGGGACCCGCGTCCGTCACCGCCGCCCATCTGCGCAACCAGCTGGACGGCGACGGCCGCAGCGTGCCCTGCCTGGGCGTCCTCGACGGAACTCCCATGAGCTACTGGGAGATCTACCGCGCGGACCTGGACCCGCTGGCCCGTCACTATCCGGCCCGCCCGCACGACACCGGTCTCCATCTGCTCATCGGCGGCGTCGCCGACCGCGGCCGGGGGGTCGGGACCGCCCTGCTCCGGGCCGTCGCCGACCTGGTCATCGACAACCGTCCGCACTGCCCCCGCGTGATCGCCGAACCCGATCTGCGCAACACCCCCTCCGTCTCCGCGTTCCTCGGCGCCGGCTTCCGCTTCCACGCGGAGGTCGACCTGCCCGACAAGCGAGCCGCCCTGATGGTCCGCGACCGCGCGCTCAGGAACCTGCTGTGAACGCCCCGCCGCTCCGCATACACCCTCAGTCGAATCGGTCCCACCCCGAGGAGTCTTTGTGCCGAACCCTCCTTCCCCCCATGACTCCCGCGGCCTCCTTACCCCCGAAGCCCCGCCCGGGCTGCTGGCCCCTCCCGAGCTGAACCGCGAGGCCTGGGACCGTGCGGGACGCCTCCTCCTCGCGAAGATGATCGGTGCCTTCGCGTACGAGGAAATCGTGCAACCAACGGTAGGCCCCACCACTGACAACGCCGGTCCGGGCGGAAAACACGCAGGTCAGTACGGGTTCACGCTGGACGACGGCAGCACTTTGACCTTCCTGGCCCGGCGCGGTGCGTACGGCGGCTGGCAGGTGGACCCCGACTCCGTCCGGCGCACCGAGCAGGGCCCCCGGCGCGTGGAGGAGCCCGGCGGCCGGAGCGCCCCCGGCCACTCGCTCCCGTCCTCCGAGGCATTCGGCGACCCCATCCGCTTCCTCGCGCTCGCCCGCCGGACCCTCGGTGTCGACGGGGCCACCTTCGGTCACCTCGTACGGGAACTCACCGCCACGCTGGCCGCCGACACCCGCCTGAACTCCACCGCGCTGCCCGTCGACCGGCTCGCCGACCTCGGCTACGCGGAGCTGGAGGGCCACCAGACCGGCCACCCCTGGCTCGTGCTCAACAAGGGCCGGCTCGGGTTCTCCGCCGACGACGCCGCGCGCTGGAGCCCGGAGGCCCGCACCCCGGCCAGGCTGCCCTGGATCGCGGTCCGCACCGACCTCGCGAGCTACCGCGGGGTCGAGACGCTGGCCACGCCGGACCGGCTCTACGACCGCGAGCTCGACACCCCCGCCCGCGGGGCGTTCGCCGCCGCGCTCCGGGCCCGCGGCCTCGACCCGGCGGCGTACCTCTACCTGCCCGTGCACCCCTGGCAGTGGACGGAGATGATCCTTCCGCTCTTCGCCCCGGCCGTCGCCGACAACGCCATCGTGCCGCTGCCCACCGACGGCGACGTACGGCTTCCGCAGCAGTCCATCCGCACCTTCCTGAACCTCTCGCGGCCCGAGCGCCACACGGTGAAACTGCCGCTGTCCATCCTCAACACCCTGGTCTGGCGGGGCCTGCCGACCGAGCGCACCGTGGCCGCGCCCGCCGTCACCGCCTGGGTGCAGGGCCTGTGCGACCGGGACCCCTTTCTGCGGGACGAATGCCGGGTGATCCTGCTTGGAGAGGTCGCCTCGGTCGCCGTGGAGCACCCGCTGTACGACCGCATGGGCGAAGTCCCTTACCAGTACAAGGAGTTGCTGGGGGCGATCTGGCGCGAGCCTCTGCCGCGGCGGCTCGCGGCGGGGGAGCGGGCCCGCACGCTGGCCGCGCTGCTCCACACCGACCCCGAAGGGCGCGCCTTCACGGCCGAACTCGTCGCCCGCTCGGGGCTCGCGCCCCAGGTGTGGCTGCGTCGGCTCTTCAATGCCTTGCTGCCGCCGCTGCTGCACTTCCTCTACCGCTACGGAACCGTCTTCTCGCCGCACGGGGAGAACGCCATCGTCGTCTTCGACGACCAGGACGTGCCCGTACGCCTGGCGATCAAGGACTTCGTCGACGACATCAATGTGAGCGCCGAACATCTTCCCGAGCACGACTCGATGCCCGAGGACGTGCGGAACATCCTCCTTACAGAGGAGCCCTCCTTCCTCACGCAATTCATTCATTCGGGGCTCTTCGTGGGCGTCTTCCGGTTCCTGGCCCCGCTCTGCGAGGACCAACTGGGCGTCCCCGAGGCCAACTTCTGGGCTCTGGTGCGCGAAGAGATCCTGCGCCACCAGGCACGCTTCCCGCACGAGAAGGACCGCCATGAGACGTTCGACCTGCTCACACCCCGGATCGACCGGCTCTGCCTGAACCGGAACCGGCTGCACACGGACGGCTACCGGGACCGCTCCGAGCGGCCGCACGCCACCGTCCACGGCACCGTGGCGAACCCTCTCGCAGCGGCTGAGTGATCGGATTGTCAGTGGCGAGCCGTAGGGTGGTCTGGCTATGACAAAGCCTTCACTCCCCGAGCTCCTGCACGCCGCCGTCACCGCCGTCGGCGGCGTGGAGCGGCCTGGCCAGGTCACCATGGCCACGGCTGTCGCCGATGCCGTTGACGACAGCTCCCACCTGCTGGTCCAGGCCGGGACCGGCACCGGAAAGTCCCTCGGCTATCTGGTGCCGGCCCTCGCGCACGGGGAGCGCGTCGTGATCGCCACGGCGACGCTGGCGCTCCAGCGCCAGCTCGTGGAGCGCGACCTGCCGCGCACCGTGGACGCGCTGCACCCGCTGCTGCGGCGCCGCCCGCAGTTCGCGATGCTGAAGGGCCGCTCCAATTACCTGTGTCTGCACCGCCTCCACGAGGGCGCGCCGCAGGACGAGGACGAGGGGCTCTTCGACCAGTTCGAGTCGGCCGCGCCCACCAGCAAGCTGGGCCAGGACCTGCTCAGGATGCGGGACTGGGCGGACGAGACCGAGACCGGCGACCGCGACGACCTGACACCGGGTGTCTCGGACAAGGCGTGGGGCCAGGTCTCGGTGTCCTCCCGCGAATGTGTGGGCGCCACGAAGTGCGCCTACGGGGCGGAATGCTTCGCGGAGATGGCCCGCGAGCGCGCCAAGCTCTCCGACGTCGTCGTCACCAACCACGCCCTGCTCGCCATCGACGCGATCGAGGGCGCCCCGGTGCTCCCGCAGCACGAGGTGCTGATCGTCGACGAGGCCCATGAGCTGGTCTCCCGGGTCACCGGCGTCGCCACCGGCGAGCTCACCCCCGGCCAGGTCAACCGGGCCGTGCGGCGCAGCGCCAAGCTCGTCAACGAGAAGGTGGCCGACAGCCTCCAGACGGCCGCCGAGGGTTTCGAGCGGGTGATGGAGCTGGCGCTGCCGGGCCGCCTGGAGGAGGTCCCGGAGGACCTCGGCTATGCGCTGATGGCGCTGCGCGACGCCGCCCGCGAGGTGATCTCGGCGCTCGGCTCCACCCGCGACAAGTCCGTCCAGGACGAGGACGCCGTGCGCAAGCAGGCCCTCGCCATGCTGGAGACGGTTCACGGCGTGGCCGAGCGCATCACCAACGGCTCCGAGTGGGACGTCGTCTGGTACGAGCGCCACGACCGCTTCGGCGCCTCCCTGCGGGTGGCCCCACTGTCGGTGTCGGGCCTGCTCCGGGAGAAGCTCTTCGCCGAGCGCTCGGTGGTCCTGACGTCCGCGACGCTCAAGCTGGGTGGGGACTTCAACGGCGTGGGCGCCTCGCTCGGCCTGTCCCCGGAGGGCACCGGCGGCGAGGACGTCCCGCAGTGGAAGGGCCTGGATGTCGGCTCGCCGTTCGACTACCCCAAGCAGGGCATCCTCTACGTCGCGAAGCACCTGGCCACCCCGGGCCGGGAGGGTTCGCGCGGCGACATGATGGACGAGCTGGCCGAGCTGGTGGAGGCGGCCGGCGGCCGCACCCTCGGCCTGTTCTCCTCGATGCGGGCCGCCCAGGCCGCCGCCGAGGAACTGCGCGGACGCTTGGACAATCCGATCCTGCTGCAGGGCGAGGAGACGCTGGGCGAGCTGATCAAGTCGTTCGCGGCCGACCCGAAGACCTGTCTGTTCGGCACGCTGTCGCTGTGGCAGGGCGTCGATGTGCCCGGGCCGAGCTGTCAGCTGGTGGTCATGGACCGGATCCCGTTCCCGCGCCCCGACGACCCGCTGATGAGCGCCCGCCAGAAGGCGGTGGAGGAGGGCGGCGGCAACGGCTTCATGGCCGTGGCGGCGACACATGCCGCGCTCCTGATGGCGCAGGGCGCGGGCCGTCTCGTACGGGCGACGGGGGACCGGGGCGTGGTCGCGGTGCTCGATCCGAGGCTGGCCAACGCCCGCTACGGCAGCTATCTGCGGGCCTCGCTGCCCGACTTCTGGTACACCACGGACCGTAACCAGGCGCGTCGCTCGCTCGCGGCCATTGACGCGGCGGCCAAGGCGGACGGCAAGTAGGACGGGTGCCGCTCCCGCCCACAGCGCGTGGGCGGGAGCGCGGCGGACACAGCGGGGCCCCGGGACCGGCGCAGAGGGTCCCGGGGCCCGGTCAGAGCCGGCGGAGGGGTCAGACCCGCCGGAGCACCGCCACGACCTTGCCCAGAATGGTCGCGTCGTCGCCGGGAATCGGCTGGTAGGCGGCGTTGTGCGGGAGCAGCCAGATGTGGTTGTCCTCGCGCTTGAAGCGCTTGACGGTGGCCTCGCCGTCCAGCATCGCGGCGACGATGTCGCCGTTCTCGGCGACGGGCTGGCGGCGCACCGTGACCCAGTCGCCGTCACAGATCGCGGCTTCGATCATCGAGTCGCCGACGACCTTCAGGACGAACAGTTCGCCGTCGCCGACCAGCTGGCGGGGGAGAGGGAAGACGTCCTCGACCGACTCCTCGGCGAGGATCGGGCCACCGGCGGCGATCCGGCCCACCAGCGGCACGTACGAGGCGGCGGGCTTGCCCGCGGTGTCCGTGGGCTGGCTGCTCGGCTGGTCGGAGCCGCGCACCTCGTACGCGCGCGGGCGGTGCGGGTCGCGGCGGAGGAAGCCCTTGCGCTCCAGGGCCATCAGCTGGTGGGCGACGGACGAGGTGCTGGAGAGGCCGACGGCCTGCCCGATCTCCCGCATCGACGGCGGGTAGCCACGCCGCTGCACCGAGTCCCGGATGACTTCGATGACCCGCCGCTGCCGGTCGGTGAGGCCGGAGCTGTCCGCCCTGATCCCTGGAGGTCGGCCGGGCAGCGAGCGGGCACGCCCCGCGTCCGCCCCCTGGTTCGTGACTGCGTCATTCATGGCATGCACCGGCTCAAGTCGGGTCTGGGAGCGGTCCTGGGCAGTGATGGTGGCACTGTCTGCGGTGGTGGTCACGTCGGCCCCTCTCGAAATGGTCTCCCTAGCTGGACAACGGTAGTTGCTTTCGAAAGGTTGCGCCAAACACACGTTCGAGTGAAAAATCGCAGAACGCGTTACACCGCTCGGCGGGTGGGTGTATGTGCGAGTCCCGATTGGGGGCCCGTCGAACGTCAATTCGGCCCATTACGGTACCCTTCACCGCTGAGGCGGACGCTTGGCGACCACCCCCTGGGGGACCGTTCCGGCGGCCGCCGCGTGTCGCTCGCGACGGCGGCGTACCGGCGCACAGTCTGTCATCCGGCACCCCGCGATCCGGCGCTGCGACGCGCTTCCCGTAACCTCTTGGGCGGCCGGAAACCGTCGGCCCGCAGCCGGGGTTCCACGACACGCGGTAGGGCCGGACCAACCAGCGAAACCCTAGATCTAGTGGTTGGATTGGTACAGCCGCCCAGAAGTTGTGGTCCATGGTCCTTCAAGACCCCGGCCATCGCCTATGCTTGTGGTCGCTTCGCCGGAGGTTTCCGGGCCTGGTGAGGCTATTCAGTCGTGCTGTGAAGGAGGGTTGGGAACCATGCACTGCCCCTTCTGCAGGCACCCCGACAGCCGTGTCGTCGACAGTCGTACGACCGACGACGGCACGTCGATCCGCCGGCGCCGCCAGTGCCCCGACTGCTCCCGTCGCTTCACGACGGTGGAGACGGCCTCGCTGATGGTCATCAAGCGTTCCGGCGTGACCGAGCCCTTCAGCCGCACCAAGGTCATCTCTGGCGTCCGCAAGGCATGCCAGGGGCGACCCGTCACGGAGGACGCCCTCGCCAAGCTCGGCCAGCGGGTCGAAGAGGCGGTGCGCGCCACCGGCAGCGCCGAGCTGACCACCCACGACGTGGGGCTTGCCATACTCGGCCCGTTGCAGGAGCTCGACCTCGTCGCGTACCTGCGCTTCGCGTCCGTTTACCGAGCTTTCGACACGCTCGAAGACTTCGAGGCCGCCATCGTGGAACTCCGCGAGCGACGGCCTCCCACAGACCGATCAGACGAGTGCGTGGCCGGCGTGACCCCCGAGGTCCCCGTGCCCGCCACCGCTGCCGACTGACCGAGGGGCCCGGACGGGCCCGCGGTCGCCGATCGGCGGCAATCCAGGACCTGCCAGGGGTGAGCTTCGGCTGCGCCCGTGGCAACAGACAAACACCGTGCCTTGGGAACATTCAGGCACTTTTGGGCGTTTTTGCCCGCGTATGGGAGGCGGCAATGACAGAGACGGCGAGCGGCCCGGCACGAGGCTCCCGAGCCAAGGGATCCAAGGCCACCAAGGGGCTGCGCATCGAGCGCATCCACACCACCCCCGGCGTGCATCCGTACGACGAGGTGGCCTGGGAGCGCCGTGACGTCGTCATGACCAACTGGCGCGACGGCTCGGTCAACTTCGAGCAGCGTGGCGTCGAGTTCCCCGACTTCTGGTCGGTGAACGCGGTCAACATCGTCACCAGCAAGTACTTCCGCGGGGCCGTCGGTACCCCGCAGCGCGAGACCGGTCTCAAGCAGCTGATCGACCGGATCGTCAAGACCTACCGCAAGGCCGGCGAGGACTACGGCTACTTCGCCTCGCCCGCCGACGCCGAGATCTTCGAGCACGAGCTGGCGTACGCACTCCTGCACCAGATCTTCAGCTTCAACTCGCCGGTGTGGTTCAACGTCGGCACGCCCCAGCCGCAGCAGGTCTCGGCCTGCTTCATCCTGGCCGTCGACGACTCCATGGAGTCGATCCTCGACTGGTACAAGGAAGAGGGCATGATCTTCAAGGGCGGCTCCGGCGCCGGCCTGAACCTCTCCCGCATCCGCTCCTCCAAGGAGCTGCTGTCCTCCGGCGGGAACGCCTCGGGCCCCGTCTCCTTCATGCGCGGCGCGGACGCGTCGGCCGGAACCATCAAGTCCGGCGGTGCGACCCGCCGCGCGGCCAAGATGGTCATCCTCGACGTCGACCACCCCGACATCGAGAACTTCATCGAGACCAAGGTGAAGGAAGAGGAGAAGATCCGCGCGCTGCGCGACGCGGGCTTCGACATGGACCTGGGCGGCGACGACATCACGTCCGTCCAGTACCAGAACGCCAACAACTCGGTCCGCGTGAACGACGAGTTCATGAAGGCCGTCGAGACCGGCGGCAAGTTCGGCCTGCGGGCCCGCATGACCGGTGACGTCATCGAAGAGGTCGACGCCAAGTCGCTCTTCCGCAAGATGGCCGAGGCGGCCTGGGCCTGCGCCGACCCGGGCATCCAGTACGACGACACCATCAACCACTGGCACACCTGCCCCGAGTCCGGCCGCATCAACGGCTCGAACCCGTGCAGCGAGTACATGCACCTGGACAACACGTCCTGCAACCTCGCGTCCCTGAACCTGATGAAGTTCCTCAAGGACGACGGCAAGGGCCACCAGTCCTTCGAGGTCGAGCGCTTCGCCAAGGTCGTCGAGCTGGTCATCACCGCGATGGACATCTCGATCTGCTTCGCGGACTTCCCGACCCAGAAGATCGGCGAGAACACTCGCGCCTACCGCCAGCTGGGCATCGGCTACGCCAACCTCGGCGCCCTCCTGATGGCCACCGGCCACGCGTACGACTCCGACGGCGGCCGCGCGCTCGCCGGCGCCATCACCTCCCTGATGACCGGCACCTCGTACAAGCGCTCCGCCGAGCTCGCCGCCGTCGTCGGCGCGTACGACGGTTACGCACGCAACGCCGAGCCGCACCAGCGCGTCATGAAGCAGCACGCCGACGCCAACGCCGCGGCCATCCACGTGGACGACCTGGACAACCCGATCTGGGCCGCTGCCACGGAGGCCTGGCAGGACGTGATCCGGCTGGGTGCGAAGAACGGCTTCCGCAACGCGCAGGCCTCGGTCATCGCGCCCACCGGCACCATCGGTCTCGCCATGTCGTGCGACACCACCGGCCTGGAGCCCGACCTCGCGCTGGTCAAGTTCAAGAAGCTGGTCGGCGGCGGCTCGATGCAGATCGTCAACGGCACGGTGCCGCAGGCGCTGCGCCGCCTCGGCTACCAGGAGGAGGCGATCGAGGCGATCGTCGCCCACATCGCCGAGCACGGGAACGTCATCGACGCCCCCGGCCTGAAGACCGAGCACTACGAGGTCTTCGACTGCGCCATGGGCGAGCGTTCCATCTCCGCGATGGGCCACGTCCGCATGATGGCGGCCATCCAGCCGTGGATCTCGGGCGCGCTCTCCAAGACGGTCAACCTGCCGGAGACGGCGACCGTCGAGGACGTCGAAGAGGTCTATTTCGAGGCCTGGAAGATGGGCGTCAAGGCGCTCGCCATCTACCGCGACAACTGCAAGGTCGGCCAGCCCCTCTCCGCCAAGACCAAGGACAAGGAGAAGGAGGCGGTCACCGCCAAGGCCGAGGAGACCATCCGCACCGCGGTCGAGAAGGTCGTCGAGTACCGCCCGGTCCGCAAGCGCCTCCCCAAGGGGCGGCCGGGGATCACCACCTCCTTCACGGTCGGTGGCGCCGAGGGCTACATGACCGCCAACTCCTACCCGGACGACGGTCTCGGTGAGGTCTTCCTGAAGATGTCCAAGCAGGGCTCCACCCTCGCGGGCATGATGGACGCCTTCTCCATCGCCGTCTCGGTCGGCCTCCAGTACGGCGTGCCGCTGGAGACCTACGTCTCGAAGTTCACCAACATGCGCTTCGAACCGGCCGGCATGACGGACGACCCGGACGTGCGGATGGCGCAGTCGATCGTCGACTACATCTTCCGCCGCCTGGCGCTCGACTTCCTGCCGTTCGAGACCCGTTCCGCGCTCGGCATCCACTCCGCCGAGGAGCGCCAGCGCCACCTGGACACCGGTTCGTACGAGCCGACCATGGACGACGAGGAGCTGGACGTCGAGAGTCTGGCCCAGTCGGCGCCGCGCCAGACGGAGACCCTGAAGGCCGTCGCCGCACCGAAGCCGGCCGCGGTCGAGGCCCCCAAGGTCGCGCACAACTCGGCCGAGCTCGTCGAGATGCAGCTCGGTGTCAGCGCCGACGCCCCGCTCTGCTTCTCCTGCGGTACGAAGATGCAGCGGGCCGGCTCCTGCTACATCTGCGAGGGCTGCGGCTCGACCAGCGGTTGCAGCTGACACCGGCCGGACACGTAGGGCGGACCGTCCCACGTGACTCGCAGGTTTAGCTGAGCAGAAGTGCGCTGAGGGGACCGGCAATCGCCGGTCCCCTCAGTCGTGCCCAGGTTCAAGCCGACGCGGTGCCCATAGCGGCGATGAAGGCGTCCGGGTCAAGGGAGAAACCGCGGATGTCCTCGCGGAATGCCCACGCGCCGGACTCGGCGCGGGTGAACTCCGCGACCGTCGTCGCCCGGGAGCCCGCCACCTGCGTGAAGCCGTGGTTCGACAGTTCGGTGTAGCCGTCCCGGATGCGGACGCCGGGGTTCGCCACATCGCCGAAGACGAGGCGTCCGGCCCGCTGTTGGATGATCACGCCGATCACGACGCGCGCGTGTTCCGCGGGCATGCGGGCGAGCTCCACGGTCATGACCTCGTCGTAGCCGAGGCCCTGGCCGGTCCGGCTGTCGCGGTTCAGGTAGATGGTGCCGTCGGGGGAGCGGCTGTCGAAGTACACCCAGTAGTCGGGCGGTCCGTACGGGGCGGCCGCCGGATAGACGCCCGCGACCACATCCAGGTCGTGGGCGGGGGCGCCGAGCGGGCTGGGGTCCCATCGCAGTGCCACCTCGACCGTGCCGAGCCCTTTGCTGATGCCGCTCATCCAAACCCCTCCCCGTGCCCGACCTGCCGCCCCCGCGAGCTTCCATGCTGTCACGCTCGTCATGGTGAAGTCGTTCGAAGAATGGTTTGGCGCGCGACGCCCGGGGCGGTGATCATTGTGGGTGGCGGGGGCCGCGGGGGTCCTCGGGTTTTCATCAGGGGGATCATGATGTGGAACGGCCAAGACGTCGACCTGGACGCCTACTTCGCGCGGATCGGCTACGACGGTGACGCGTCGCCCACGCTCAGGACGTTGCGGGAACTGCACCGCGCGCACGTGGCGGCCATCCCCTTCGAGAACCTGGACGTGGCCCTCGGCCGGCCCGTCCCGCTGGATGTGAAGAGCCTCGTCGGCAAACTCGTCGGGCAGGCCCGCGGAGGCTACTGCTACGAGCAGAACTCGCTGTTCGCGGCCGTGCTGGAACGCCTGGGCTTCGAGTTCGGCGGGCGCGGAGCCCGCAACCGGAGCCGGGGGACGACGCTGGTGCCGGTGACCCATGCGCTGCTCGCGGTCACGGTCGAGGGTCAACTCTGGCTCTGCGACACGGGGTTCGGGGGGCAGGGGCCGCTGGAGCCGGTGCCGCTGAGGGACGGTGCGGTCGTGGAGCAGGGCGGATGGACCTTCGGCATCGGCACTGAGGGCGACGGCACCCACGTACTGCGGTCGCTGCGGCCCGAGGGATGGCTCGACCTCTATGCCTTCGCCCCGCAGACGCTGTACCCGGCCGACTTCACGGTCATGAACCACTACAGCTCCTCGCATCCCCAATCCCGTTTCGTGGGCCAGGTCGTGGCGCAGCGGACCGCGCCCGGAGTGCGCCGGGCGCTGGTGCGGGACGAGTTCACCACCGTTCGTACGGATGGAACCCAGGAGCGTCGACGGGTGCCCGCCGACGAGCTCGGAGCGGTGTTGTCAGAGGTCTTCGATATCGTGATGGAGCATGAGGAACTCGCACAACTGGGCGCATTGGGGGGTGGGTTGAATGGCCGGTGATTTCGGCCCGGTGTTCGGCAGTGAACTGGGATTCGGGGCGCGCGGCATATTCCCGCGGAAGCAGTCCGCCGGAGCCTGACCGGGGCATGGTGGTGCGCCGTACGATGGCGCGGTGCTGGTCAAGTGGATTCGCTGCACCGTGGTGGACCGCCGCGGTTTCGAGCGGGGGCAGCGGAAATGGGCGGGGTTGCTGGGTGAGCCCGGTTTCCGGGGGCAGGGCGGCGGCTGGAGCCGGAGGCGGCCGGAAGTGGCCCATGTCTTCGGCTTCTGGGAGAGCCGCGCGTTCTACGACTCCTTCATGGCCCGGGCGCACGACCGGCTCGCCGCCGCACAGTCCGGCACGTACAAGGACATCGAGGCGAAGCTCTTCGACCATCGCTTCGATGTGAAGACCGGCTTCGAGCCGCGCTTCACCGACGCGGACGTGGTCCGCGTCGCGCACTGCAGGGTGCACGAGGAACGGGTCGAGCACTTCGCGCTGATGCAGGAGAAGGTCTGGAACCCGGCGATGGCGGGGTCCCCGGGCATGCTGCGCGGAGTGTTCGCCGAGGCGCCCGGCCACGAGTTCCTGGTCCTTTCCATGTGGCAGTCGGCCGCCGAGCACGGCAAGTACCGGGCCGACCGGGTGGAGCGGCTCTCGCTGCGCGCGCAGACCGAGACCGATGTCGCAGCGCTGACCGGCGATGTCGTCGAGCTCGACGCGGACTGGACGGTCTGAGGGACGTCCAGCCCGAAGGGCGCCTACCGCCTACGCCGGATGGAGGCCGGACAAGTGCTCGATCGTGGCGCGGGCGATCTAGGGTTTGGGCATGGCAAGACCGCGACGCATCGTCCTCGTCCGGCACGGCGAGTCGGAGGGCAACGCCGACGACACCGTGTACGAGCGCGAGCCCGACCATGCGCTGAGGCTCACCGAGGCCGGCCTGCGCCAGGCCGAGGCCACGGGGGAGCGGCTGCGTGCGACGTTCGGGAACGAGAAGGTCAGCGTCTACGTCTCGCCCTACCGGCGCACCCACGAGACGTTCCGGGCGTTCGGCCTCGACCCGGCGCAGGTGCGGATCCGGGAGGAGCCGCGGCTGCGCGAGCAGGACTGGGGGAACTGGCAGGACCGGGACGACGTCAAGCTGCAGAAGGCGTACCGGGACGCGTACGGGCACTTCTTCTACCGGTTCGCGCAGGGCGAGTCGGGGGCCGACGTCTACGACCGGGTGGGGGCGTTCCTGGAGAGCCTCTACCGGAGCTTCGAGGCACCGGACCATCCGCCCAACGTGCTGCTCGTGACGCACGGGCTCACCATGAGGCTGTTCTGCATGCGCTGGTTCCACTGGAGCGTGGCGGACTTCGAGTCGCTGTCCAATCCGGGGAACGCCGAGACCAGGACGCTGCTGCTCGGCGCCGACGGGCGGTACTCGCTGGACCGGCCGTTCCAGCGGTGGCGTGCCCCGGAACCGTACGGGATCACCGGATAGAGTGGCTCCGAGATGACCGCTGACTCCTCCACCGAATCACTCGACCCGCGTTTCGTACGCGCGCTGGGCAGCCTGCGCGGGCTGTCCGTCGGCGACGCCCTGGGCTCCCAGTTCTTCGTCCCCGCCAACTATCCCCGCCTCAAGCGCCGGGAACTGCCCGACGGCCCCTGGCAGTGGACCGACGACACCGAGATGGCCTGCTCGGTCCTCGCGGTGCTCGCCTCGCAGGGTCGGATCGACCAGGACGCGCTCGCGCTGTCCTTCGCGCATCACCACGACTTCGACCGGGGCTACGGCCCCGCCGTCAACCGGATGCTCCGCCTGGTCCGGGAGGGCGGGGACTGGCGGGAGCTGGCCTCCGCGCTGTTCAAGGGGCAGGGCTCCTGGGGCAACGGTTCCGCCATGCGGATCGCGCCGCTCGGCGCCTGGTACGCGGACGATCCCGAGCAGGCCACGCACCAGGCCGAGATCTCGTCGTACACCACCCACCAGCACCGCGAGGCCGTCGTCGGTGCCATGGCCGTCGCGGCGGCCGCGGCCCTGGTCGCCGCGCCCGCGGGTCCTCCCGCGCCGGGCGAGCTGCTCGACGCGGTGGTCGCGCTCGTGCCGCGCAGCGCGGTCGGTGCCGGGCTGCGGCGGGCGCGGGACATGCTCGACTACGACGACGCGGCGACGGTGGCCGCGGTGCTCGGCTCCGGGCGGCGCACCAGCGCGCACGACACCGTGCCGTTCGCCCTCTGGTCGGCGGCGCGCGGGCTCGGCGACTATGCGTCGGCGTTCTGGACGACCGCGCAGGTGGGCGGCGACGTCGACACGACCTGCGCGATCGTGGGCGGGGTGATCGCGTCCGCCCCGGCCGGGGCGCCGCCCGCCGAGTGGCTGGAGCGCACCGAGCACCTGCCGGACTGGGTCCCGGCCGCCCCGGTCGGCTGACGCGACCCCCTCGTAGACGAGCCGCCCCGCACGACGCGGACGGGGCGGCTGCGTCACGGCCGGAGTGCCGGGCCCGCGCGTCCCGGACAAGATCCGCAGGACGGGCCCAAGAAGCGCACTCCTAGAGCGCGGCGCCGGCGTTGTTGCCGCTCAGGGCCTCCAGGTCGCTCTTGCGGACCTGGATGACGAACACGGCCGTCACGATCGCCAGGGCGACCAGTGCGACGGCCGCGATGAACGCGATGCCGATGCCGTGGGCGAGGACCTCGTCGCTCCAAGGGGCGGGCAGCTGATGGGACTTGAGGAACGCGGCCTTCTGCTCGGGCGAACCGTTCGCCAGGAAGTCCTTGACCTGGGTGGTGGCCTCGTGGCGGCTCGCGGTGCCGAACACGGTGGTCAGGATGGACAGGCCGAGCGCGCCGCCGACCTGCTGGGTGGTGTTCAACAGGCCCGAGGCGGCGCCCGATTCCTTGTCGGCGACACCGGACACGGCGGTCAGGGTCAGGGTGACGAAGTTGAGGCCCATGCCGGTGCCGAACATGAGCATCGGGCCGAGGATCCCGCCCGCGTACGAGCTGTCCGGGTCGATCTGGGTCAGCCAGGCCATGCCGAGGCCGGTGAGCGTGGTTCCGGTCACCATGAAGGGTTTGGGGCCGAGCTTCGGCAGAAGGTTGGAGGAGATTCCGGCGCCCGTGACGATCGCGACCGTCACCGGAAGGAAGGCCAGGCCCGCCTTGATCGGGCTGTAGTGCAGCACGTTCTGCACGAACAGCACGATGAAGAAGAACATGCCGAACATCGCGGCGGCCAGGCTGAGCATCATCACGTACGTACCGGAACGGTTGCGGTCGGCGAACATCCGCAGGGGCGTGATGGGTTGGGCCGAGCGGCGCTCGACCGCGATGAAGGCGAGGAGGAGCAGGACGGCCGCGGCGAACGAGCCCAGCGTCAGCGAGTCGCTCCAGCCGTCGGTCGACGCCCGGATGAATCCGTAGACCAGCGCGGCCATGCCAAGGGTGGACGTGAGCGCGCCCGTGAGGTCGAAGCGGCCCGGATGGCGCTGCGACTCGTTGATGAAACGGGGTGCGAGGAACGCGATGAAGAGACCGATGGGTACGTTGACGAACAGCACCCAGCGCCAGTTCAGCCAGTCGGTGAGCATGCCGCCCGCGAGCAGACCGATCGCGCCGCCACCGGCCGAGACGGCGGCGAACACACCGAACGCGCGGTTGCGTTCCGGGCCTTCGGGGAACGTCGTCGCGATGAGCGCGAGCGAGGTCGGTGAGGCGATGGCGCCGCCGATGCCCTGGAGGGCGCGCGCCGCGAGCAACTGCCAGGGCTCCTGGGCGAATCCGCCGAGCAGCGAGGCGAGCGTGAAGACCAGGATGCCGGTGATGAACATCCGGCGCCGGCCGAGCAGGTCACCGGCCCGGCCGCCGAGCAGCAGCAGCCCGCCGAAGGTGAGCGCGTAGGCGTTGATGACCCAGGTGAGGTCGTTGGTGGAGAAGCCGAGAGCGGTCTGGATGTGGGGCAGAGCGATGTTGACGATGGTCGCGTCGAGCACCACCATCAGCTGGCATGCCGCGATGACGGTCAGGGCTATGCCGGGCCGGGCCGAACGGTCCTTGGGGCGGGTTTCTGTGGGCTGGGCCGTGCCTATCTGATTGGGCGTCACTTAGATCCCCCTGAAAACTTTAGTGAACGCTTCCGTTCACTAATGGGTGACGATAGTGAGTGGCCGGGACCGAACACAAGGCTTTTCCTTGGGAGTTGGGCGCGAGACGGCCGTGCGCCGGTGCCGGTCCGGGTGTCGATGAGGCCGGTCGGCGTCTGGAACATCCGGTGACGCGGGGTCACCATGGGAGGCGGCGCGCCGCCTCCCCCCGTACGCTTCAACCCCCCCTCCCCAAGGGGGAAACACCGTCCCCAACAGGGGATATCCGTCCCCGCGGAGAATCCCCAACGGAGAGAAGCAGATGGCTACTTCGCGCTGGACCGACGCCCGGGCGCAGCCCGTCTCGCTGCGCCGCCGGGGCCCCGTCCTGGAACGGGCGATCCTGGATGCCGCGCTGGAACAGCTGAGCACGGTCGGCTGGAGCGGTCTCACCATGGAGGGCGTGGCCGCCGGCGCGCAGACCGGGAAGGCCGCGGTCTACCGCCGCTGGCCCTCCAAGGCGGAGCTGGTCGCGGACGCGCTGCGGTCCGGCTTCCCCGGCCTCGACGACGCGCCGGACCACGGTTCCGTACGCGAGGACCTCTACCAGCTGTGCCGGCGGATCCGCGGCACGATGTACTCGCGGTCCGGCCACGCACTGCGTTCGGTCCTTTACGAATGCGACAGCGCCTCGGCCGACCGGTTCCACGAGCTGATCCGGCACCGGGTGATCGAGCCCGCCGACCGGCTCTTCCGTGAGGTGGTGCGCCGCGGGATCGAGCGGGGCGATGTGCGCCCCGACGCCACCGGCGAGCTGGTCTTCGACGTGATCCCGGGACTGATGATGTACCGGCAGAAGGTGTGCGGAAGCGAATGGAGCGACGAGGACATCGCCGCGATGATCGACCAGGTCATGGTGCCGCTGCTGCGTCCCCGCACGGGTTGAGACCCTGTGTATCGAGCGCTGTGCGGATCGGACACGGGCTCTGACCGGGGCCTCGGGGCGATCCTCGGGCGGTCGGCGGTGACCTGGGTGTCGCGGGCGGTTCCCGGCGGCGTAACCTTGCAAACGCCATGCCGTACGAACCACCCACCCACACCGTCGAGCGCTCGATTCGCGCCACGACCGGGGCCAAGATCGTCGCCGGTGTCGACGAAGTCGGACGCGGGGCGTGGGCCGGTCCCGTCACGGTGTGCGCCGCCGTCACCGGACTGCGCCGCCCGCCCGCCGGACTCACCGACTCCAAGCTGATCACGCCCAAGCGCCGCACCGAGCTCGCCGCGGTCCTCGAAGGCTGGGTCACCGCTTACGCGCTCGGCGACGCCTCACCCGAGGAGATCGACGAGCTGGGCATGACCGCGGCGCTGCGCCTTGCCGCGGTGCGCGCCCTGGAGGCGCTGCCGGTACGGCCGGACGCGGTGATCCTGGACGGGAAGCACGACTACCTCGGCCTTCCCTGGCGGGTCCGTACGGTGATCAAGGGCGACCAGTCCTGCATCGCGGTCTCGGCCGCCTCGGTGATCGCCAAGGTGCGCAGGGACGCGATGATGGCCCAACTCGTGGGCGCCCAGGGCCAGTACGCCGGATTCGGCTTCGCCGAGAACGCCGGCTACCCCTCGCCCGTGCACAAGGCGGCCCTTGAGGAACTCGGGCCAACGCCCTACCACCGGCTGTCCTGGTCGTACCTGGACGCGATGCCCCGGTGGCGGCACCTGAAGAAGACGCGGCTGTCCGCGGAGGCGGCCGCACTCGAAAGCGGGGGACAGCTCGGCTTCGACTTCTGACTTGGATCGCCCAACGGATCGCGGCCGATTTCCGGAGGTTGTCCGTCCGTGTTCCGTACGGTGCGACCCCGTTCCCGGAGTCTTCCGGTCCGCTTCGCGGACGTGCGAAAGTCCGGGCCCGCATCCCGAAATCCCTGGACTTTCCCGCCCAGTTGCGGGGAGACTCCGCCCCGATCGCACCTTTGTGCCCACCCGCCGGTGACGCCTTCACCGGCATTTGATAGACATCAGTTCATGCCTCTCATCCCCGAGGAGCCTCAGATTCACGAGAGTGCCCAGGGTCCCCGCGTCACCCCGGCCGCCGGCCGCACCGCGCAGACCCCTCGCCCCGTACCCGGTCCGCGTCCCGCGGCCGCACCGCGTCCCGGACGTCCGGGCCCCGGCCCGGCCCGGCCCACGCCCCCCGCGCAGCGCACGCACAGCGCCGCCGCGCAGACCCCGCCGAATAGGCCACCGAGCCCGTCCGGCCCGCAGATCCAGCTCATCCCGGCTCCGGCCGACGGCGCGCTCGACGCCGCGGGCGAAGCGGTGGACCTGCTGCTCGACTCCGGCCGCGCGCCGGGCGACATCCTGGTCCTCACCACCGGTGAGGCGCACCCGTGGGCGGCGCACGAGCTGTCCTTCGGAGAGGACGCCTACTGGGCCCAGCACGACGCCCGGGACGACGTCTTCTACGCCGGTGCCGCCGCCGTGGAGCGGGCCTCGGCCCGGCCCGTGGTCGTCGTCGCCGTCAACGCCGCCGATGACGACGCCGCCCGCGCGCTTCCGCTCGCCCTGGCCCGTGCCGAGGCGCTGCTCATCGTGTGCGGCGACCCGCAGCGGATCAACTCGGCGCTGGGCGCCGGAGTCTGAGCGCCCGGGTCTGAGCTCCGGCCCAGGCGCTCAGGCTCCGGTGCTCCGCCCTCGCGCACGATCGTCCGAGCGCGCGGGCCCGAGCCGGGAATCCGGGGCGAGCGCTCCGGAGCCCGAAGCCCAGCGGCCGTGCCGCCATGCCCCGGGCCGGATCTGTCCGGCGGGGCGGCGGCCGGACCCGAAACGGACCCGACCCCGAACCAGGGCAGGCCTGCAACCGGGCTGCGACCCGAATCGGGGCCGTGCCTGCGCCGCCGGAACGGTCGGCCGTGCCGGAACGGTTCAGCGCGCGGCGGTGCGCCGCAGCATCTCCACCGCTCCGGTTCCGGAACGCAGCGGCAGCGGCTCGGCCAGCTCGCTCTCGGCGTCGGCCAGTGAACCCGGCCCGGCGATCGAGCTCGGACGACGGCCGCCGCGGCCCTCGCCGAGCACCTGCCAGCCGCCGCGCGTCAGCGTGATGTACGCGCCGCAGCGCAGCCCGTGCAGCGTGCAGGCGTCGCGCAGGCCCCACATCCAGGCGCCGTCCTCCTCCGTCCAGCGCTCGTCGCCGTCGCGGCAGTAGAGCAGCACGGCGGTGCGCACCGGGGCCCGGCGGCGCAGATCGTGCGGGATCACCCGGCGCAGGTGGGCGAGCAGCGCGTTGCGGAACTCCCAGCCGTCGGCCGGAGCCGCGCGGCGGGTGAACGACGCGCTGGCCGCGAGCCGTTCCTCGTGGTCGAGGACCGCGACGACGGCGGTCGTGGGCGTCGGCCGGTGCCGGGCGTGCAGCCCGCTGACGACCTCACGGGGATTGCGCAGCAGCGGAATTCCGGCCGCGGCCCACTCGGCGGGCTCCAGGATCCTGCCGAAGCGGTTCGCGGAGTCGGCCGGCATGGGGGCGGACGCTGCGGACGGAGCGAATCCGAAGGTCACGTTCCTCCCTTCCGGATACGCGCCCGCAGTGCGGGCAGGGTCGGGTGAGGGCGCACCACGGCACAGCCCTTCCGGACCACAGGGGGACCGTGCGGGGGCGGCTCCAATTCTCGCCGCCGGGGAGTCAGGCGGCAACGAGCAATTGACGCCGCTGACCTGAATCGACGGGTATGGCGCTCATATCCCTGCCCAGCGGCACCCCCGGTCACCCCTGCCCGTCACGACTGGCCGTCACGACTGGACCGCGAGGGCCAGCGGGAACACCCCCTTGGCTCCGGAGCGGCGCAGCAGCCTGGCCGCCACCGCCAGCGTCCAGCCCGTGTCGGACGCGTCGTCGATCAGGAGCACCGGGCCCTGCGCCTCGGCGAGCGCGGCCGCCAGCGCGTCAGGAACGACGAAGGCGTGGTGCAGCGCGCGCACCCGCTGGGCGCTGTTCGACTGGGCGATCCGCTCGCCCGCCGGGCCCTCGGCGTATTCCAGCGAGCCGAGCAGGGGCATCCGGCCGATCTCGGAGATCCGCGCGCCGAGCGATCCGACGAGCGCGGGCCGGGTGCGCGAGGGCACCGTCACCACGCCGGCCGGCCGCGGCGGCGCGTCGGGACGGCCCGAGGCCCAGCCGCCCGGACCCTTCGCCCAGTCGGCGAGGACGCTCACCACGGCCTGCACCACATCGTCCGGGACCGGCCCGTCCGGGGCGCCCGGCGCGAGCATCGGGCGCAGCCGGTTGCCCCAGCCGATGTCCGAAAGCCGCCCCAACGCCCTTCCGGGGAAGGCCAGTTCGCCCGCCGGGATGCGTCCCTTCAGGTCGATGCCGATGGCCGCCAGACCCGTGGGCCACATCTTGCGGGGCTCCACCTCCACGCCGGGCCTGGTCAGCTCGCCGCGCGCCTCGTCCAGGGCCCTGCCGGACACGTCCGCGGTGAAGCGGGCGCCCGCGCAGTTGTCGCAGCGCCCGCACGGCGCCGCCTGCTCGTCGTCGAGCTGCCGGCGCAGGAACTCCATGCGGCAGCCCGTCGTCGACGCGTAGTCGCGCATCGCCTGCTGCTCGGCGGAGCGCTGCCGGGCGACCCACGCGTACCGCTCGGTGTCGTACACCCAGGGCTCGCCCGTGCTCGTCCAGCCGCCCTTGACGCGGTGCACCGCGCCGTCCACGTCGAGCACCTTGAGCATCGTCTCCAGGCGTGTGCGGCGCAGCTCCACCAGCGGTTCCAGGGCGGGCAGCGACAGCGGGCGGCCGGCCTGGGCGAGGACGTCGAGGGTGCGCCGGACCTGCTCCTCGGGCGGGAAGGCCACCGACGCGAAGTATTTCCAGATCGCCTCGTCCTCGCGGCCCGGAAGCAGCAGTACCTCCGCGTGGGCCACGCCGCGGCCCGCGCGGCCGACCTGCTGGTAGTAGGCGATGGGGGAGGAGGGCGAGCCCAGGTGGACCACGAAGCCCAGGTCCGGCTTGTCGAAGCCCATGCCGAGCGCGGACGTGGCGACCAGGGCCTTGACCCGGTTGGCGAGCAGATCGTCCTCGGCCTGCTGGCGGTCCGCGTTCTCCGTCTTGCCGGTGTACGAGGCGACCGTGTGCCCGCGCCGGCGCAGATACGTGGTGATCTCCTCGGCCGCCGCGACGGTCAGCGTGTAGATGATCCCCGAGCCCGGCAGCTCGTCGAGGTGGTCGGCGAGCCAGCCGAGCCGGTGGGCCGCGTCCGGCAGCGCGAGCACGTTGAGGCTGAGGCTCTCGCGGTCCAGGGGGCCGCGCAGCACCAGCGCGTCCGAGCCGCCGCCGGTGCCGAGCTGCTCGGCCACGTCCGCCGTCACCCGGGCGTTCGCGGTCGCCGTGGTCGCCAACACCGGGACGCCGGGCGGCAGTTCGGCCAGCATCGTACGCAGTCGGCGGTAGTCGGGCCGGAAGTCGTGGCCCCAGTCGGAGATGCAGTGCGCCTCGTCCACCACGAGCAGACCCGTCGCCGCGGACAGCTTCGGCAGCACGTTGTCCCGGAAATCCGGATTGTTCAGGCGCTCGGGCGACACCAGCAACACGTCCACCGCGCCCGCCGCGACCTCCGCCTGGATGGTGTCCCACTCCTCGGGGTTGGCCGAGTTGATCGTCCGGGCGCTGATGCCCGCCCGGGCCGCCGCCTCGACCTGGTTGCGCATGAGCGCGAGCAGCGGCGAGACGATCACGGTGGGGCCCGCGCCCCGGGCCCGCAGCAGCGCGGTCGCCACGAAGTACACCGCGGACTTGCCCCAGCCGGTGCGCTGCACGACGAGCGCCCGCCGCTTGTCGGCGACCAGCGCCTCGATCGCCCGCCACTGGTCCTCGCGCAGCCGCGCGGTGCCGGTGGCGTCCCCGACGAGACGGGCGAGGACCGTGTCGGCCTCGGTGCGCAGTTCCGCGTTGCTCGTGTGCTCCATGCCCCCATACAACAGGACACCTCTGACAATCGCGGAACGAACCGTTCCTGATCAGCCGTTCCCGCTGGTCACCGAGGTGGGCGGCAGCCCGCCACGGCCGGGCGCGACTGGCTTGAAGCCACCTTGAAGGCACCTTGAAGACCGCTTGAGAACGGCTTGAGCAGGCCACGCCAAGCTCCCTCACGTCGCCCGGTGGACAACCCCCGGGCAGATGCCGCCGAGCAGGGAAAGAGGGTGCTGGCCGTGCTGGATGTCGCTGTCGTCGGGGGAGGTCCCGGAGGGCTGTTCCTCGCCAGGCTGCTGAAGCTGCGGGGCACCGCCCGGCAGGTCACCGTCCACGAGCGCAACGCCCCGGACGCCACGTTCGGATTCGGGGTCGTCTTCTCGGACCGTACGATGTCCGCCTTCGAGCGGGCCGACCCCGCCACCCACCGCCGGATCGTCGAGGCCAGCGTCGCCTGGACCGACATGGAACTGCGGTACGGGGGACGGTCGTTGCGCTACGGCGGGTACGGATTCACCGCCATCGCCCGCAAGACGCTGCTCGCCATCCTCCAGGAGCAGGCCGCCGAAGCCGGGGCCGAGCTCCACTTCGAGGACCGGGCCGACGCCCTGGAGCTGACCTCCGCACACGACGTGGTGGTGGCGGCCGACGGGGTCAACTCGGCCACCCGCAACGCCCTTTCGGACCGCTTCGGCACGCTGGCCCGGCCCGGCGCCGGCAAGTACGTCTGGTTCGGCACCCGCGCCCCCTTCGAGGTGGTGACCTTCCCGTTCGTGCAGACCGCGTTCGGCGCGTTCGCCGCGCACGCCTATCCGTACGGTGAGGGACTGCACACCTTCATCGTCGAGACCGACGAGACCACTTGGCGGGCGGCCGGACTCGAAACCTCCACCGAGCGCTCCGCCGCCCCCGGGGTCAGCGACACCTATGCCCAGGAGCTCATGGAGCAGGTCTTCGCCGAACAGCTCCAGGGTCACCCGCTCCTGGTGAACAACAGCAAGTGGGCCAACTTCCTGCATGTGAGCAACCGCTCCTGGTCGTACCGCAATCTCGTCCTTCTGGGGGACGCGGCGCACACCGCGCACTTCTCTGTGGGCTCGGGCACCAAGATGGCGATGGAGGACGCCATAGGGCTCGCCGCCGAACTGGCGACCAGAGGCGCGGAAGAGCCCGTCGAGGGCGCGCTCCACCGCTACGAGGCGCGGCGCCGCCCGGAGACCGAACGCACCCAGCGCTGGGCGCTGCCCAGCATGCGCTGGTGGGAGACGTTCGGCTCACGCATGGACCGCGACCCTGACCGCTTCGGATTCCACTTCCTGACCAGGACCAGCGCGATCGGCCTGGCGGGCCTGCGCCGCCGCCACCCCGAACGCATCGCCGCCGCCGAGGAGGCCTACGCCCACGACGCGCCGCGCACCGCGGCACCAGGCCCCGGCGGGCACGCGCTCAGCGCGCCGCTGCGGCTCGGCGGCGCACTGCTGCGCAACCGGCTCGTCACCGTCGCCGCGGACCGCGCCGAGCGCCAGATCCGCGCCTGCGAGGCGTACTCGGTGGCCGGCGGCTCCCTGGTGCTCGCCGACTGGCGGCGCCCGGTCGGCGCCGGTGAGAGCGACGCCTGGCGCGCCGCCCTGGAGCGGGTCTCCTTCGACGGCACCGTGCTCGGGGTGGTCCTGCGCGCCCTCGACACGGCTGCGGCCGACCGGGCCGAGGCCGTCGGCTTCCCCGTCGTCGAGGTGGTCCTCGACGACCTCGGCCACCACAGCGAGGCCGAGGCCGTCGAACACGGCCTCCTGGAACGGAAGTTCCTCGGCTCGCTGCCCGCCGGCGCCGCGCTGATCGCGGGACTCGGCTGCCCCGAGACCGGGGCGTACGAGAACGATTCCCTGGTCGAGCGGGCCCTCGGAGCAGCCGAGGCGGGCGCCTGCGCGCTGCATCTGCGGGCGCCCGGCACCGGCCTCGCGCACGCCCTGGAGCACGCCGACCGGATCCGTACCGCCACAGGCCTGCCCGTGGTGCTCGCGTGCGGCGACGGCTGGGCGCTTCAGACGCCCGCCGACCGGGCCGAAGGCCGGCACGCCCTGCTGCACACCGCCCTGGTCGCCGGCCGGATCGACGCGGTCTCCGGCTGGCCGCTCGCCGGCCCCGGCCGCTGACCCGGGCCCTTCGACTTTCTGTCTTCCACCCGCACGGCACATCCCTCGTCCACCGCAAAAAGCTGCCCCCATGGAGGAGCACGTGAACACCCTGATCGAAGGTCCCCGCGACATCCGGTCCGGTTCCGAGCCGATCGCCGTCATCGGCATGGGCTGCCGATTCGCCGGCGGAGTGGATTCACCCGAGTCGTTCTGGAAGCTGCTCACCGCAGGCACGGACGCGATCACCGAGGTGCCGCCGGAGCGCTGGGCCGCCTACGAGGCCGCATCGCCGCAGAACGCCGCGGCCCTGCGCCGCACCACCCGCAACGGCGGGTTCCTCGACGACATCGAGGGGTTCGACGCGGAGTTCTTCGGGATCACTCCGCGCGAGGCCGAACTCATGGACCCGCAGCAGCGGATCGTCCTCGAAGTGTCCTGGGAGGCCCTTGAGCACGCGGGCATCGCCCCGCAGTCCCTGGCCGGCACCGACGCCGGGGTGTTCATCGGCGTCGGCTCCGACGACTACGGCAGACGGATGCTGGAGGACCTGCCACGCATCGAGGCCTGGACCGGGATCGGCGCCGCGTTCTGCGCCGTGGCCAACCGCGTCTCGTACACGCTCGACCTGCGCGGCTCCAGCCTCGCCGTCGACACCGCGTGCTCGGCCTCCCTGGTCGCCTTCCACCTCGCCGTCCAGGCGCTGCGCGACGGCGAGGTCCCGGTCGCGCTCGCCGGCGGCGTCAACATCATGGCGGGCCCCGGCCTGACCATGGTCCTGGACGCCGCGGGCGCCGTCTCGCCGGACGGCCGCAGCAAGTCCTTCGACGCGGCCGCCGACGGCTACGGACGCGGCGAGGGCGCCGGTGTCGTGGTGCTCAAGCGGCTCGCCGACGCCCGCCGCGACGGCGACCGCGTGCTCGCCGTCATCAAGGGCACCGCCGTCAACCAGGACGGCCGCACCAACGGCATCATGGCGCCGAGCTCCGAGGCCCAGGCCCACCTCCTGCGCCAGGCCTACCGCAGCGCCGGAGTGGACCCGCTCACCGTCGACTACATCGAGGCGCACGGCACCGGCACCCGGGCAGGCGACCCCATCGAGACGACCGCCATGGCCGAGGTCTTCGGCGCCGGACGCCCCGCCGACCGGCCCGTCCTGATCGGCTCGGTGAAGCCCAACATCGGCCACCTGGAGGCCGGGGCCGGCGTCGCGGGCCTGATCAAGGCCGTACTCGCCCTGCACCACGCGCACATCCCGCCACAGGCCAACTTCCACACGCCCAACCCGGCCATCGACTGGGAGGCGTCCCGCCTCAAGGTCGTCGCCGAGCCGACGCCCTGGCCGGTGACGGGCCGCCCGCGCCGCGCCGGTGTCTCCGGCTACGGCTACGGCGGCACCATCGGCCACATCGTCCTGGAGCAGGGGCCCGATGACTGCGCTGTTGAGGGCGCTGACCTTGCCGGGGCCACGGCCGCCGAGGACGGCGTACGGCTGTTCCCGCTGTCCGGCGCGACCGAGGCCGGCACCCGCGCCCAAGCGGCCGCCCTCGCCGACTGGCTGGACGCCGAAGGCGGCGAGACCCCGCTCGACGACATCGCCCGCACCCTCGCCGTGCACCGCGGCCACGCCGCGAGCCGGGCCGTGGCCGCCGCGTCCGATGTGGCCCAACTCTCCACCCGGCTGCGGGCGTTCGCCGCCGAGGAGAGCGAGGACGGCATCGAGACGGGCACCGCCTTGTCCGCCGCCGCCCGCGGAGCCGTCTGGGTGTTCTCCGGACACGGCTCGCAGTGGGCCGGAATGGGCCGCGAACTCCTCTCCGAACAGGGTGAGTTCGCGAAGGTCCTCGACGAGATCGACCCCGTCTTCCTGGACGAGATCGGCTTCTCGCCGCGTCAGGTGCTGCTCGACGGCGACCTGGGTGACGTCGACAAGATCCAGCCGATGATCTTCGCCATGCAGGTCGGTCTCGCCGCCGTCTGGCGCGAGCGCGGCCTGGAGCCCGCCGCCGTCATCGGCCACTCCGTGGGCGAGATAGCCGCCGCCGTCGTCTCCGGCATCCTCTCGCTCGCCGACGGCGCCCGCCTCATCTGCCGCCGCTCCGCGCTGCTCAGCCGGGTCGCGGGCAAGGGCGCCATGATCATGGTCGCGCTCCCCTTCGACGAGGTCGCCCACCGCCTGAACGGCCGCACCGACGTGACCGCGGCGATCTCCGCCTCGCCCGGCTCGACCGTCGTCGCCGGTGACACCGACGCCATCGAGGACCTCGCCGCGGCCTGGGAGGCCGAGCCGCTCGTCGTGCGCCGCGTCGCCTCCGACGTCGCCTTCCACAGCCCCCACATGGACCCGCTGCTCGCCGAACTGGCAGCCGCCGCCGACGACTTGACGATCGGCGCGCCCTCGCTGCCCGTCTACAGCACGATGCTCGCCGACCCGCGCGGCGACACCCCGCGCGACGGCGCCTACTGGGCCGGGAACCTGCGCAACCCGGTCCGCTTCACCCAGGCCGTCACCGCCGCCGTCGAGGACGGCTTCCGCGCCTTCGTCGAGATATCCGGCCACCCCGTCGTCGCCCACTCCATCGGCGAGATCCTGGACGGCCTCGGCACCGAGGACGCCGTCGTCGCGCACAGCCTGCGCCGCAACAAGCCCGAGCGGGACATCCTGCTCGCCAACGTCGCGGCCCTGCACTGCCACGGCGTGCCCCTCGACTGGAACGCGGCCACCCCGGGCCGCTTCGCCGATCTGCCGCACACCGTCTGGCAGCACCGGCGGTACTGGTATGAGTCGGTGGGCTCCGCCGGCGGCGGCACCCAGCACGACGTCGACAGCCACACCCTGCTCGGCGGCCAGACCGCCGTCAACGGCAGCACCCCCGCCCGCCTGTGGCAGACCTACCTCGACGAGTCGTGCCGCCCCTACCCGGGCGACCACCCCGTCCAGGGCGTCGAGATCATCCCGGCCACGGTGCTGCTCAACACCTTCTTCACGGCCGCGGCCGACGGAGGCGAGCGCCCCGGCCTCGCCGACATCACCCTCAAGGTGCCGGTCGCCGTCTCGACGCCGCGCGAACTCCAGGTCGTCCACCAGGAGGGCACCGTCCGCCTCGCCTCGCGGATCATCGGCGACGGCACGGCCGACGACACCGACGCGTCCTGGCTGACCCACACCACCGCCGTCGTCTCGCCCGGCACCGCCGTCGGCCAACGCACCCTGGACGCCGACCAGTTGCGTACCACCTGTGCCGAAGTGCTCGACAACAGGTTCACCATCGACCGGCTCGCCGGCATCGGGGTCGCCGCCATGGGCTTCCCGTGGGAGGTCAAGGAGATGCGGCGCGCCGAGGGCGAGATCTTCGCCGTCGTCGCGGCCCAGCCGGACGGCGAACTGCCCGGCTCCTGGGGCTCGGTCCTGGACGCGGCGCTCTCCATCGCCTCCGTCGTCTTCCCGGGCGAACCGATCCTGCGGATGCCCGCGCACATCCGTGAGGCCGTCGTCTCGGGCGACTGCCCAGCCGAGGTGCTGCTGCACGTCGCGACCGTCGAGGGCGCGGCGGCCGTGGACACCGTCGACGTCTCCATCGCCGCCACCGACGGCCGCCTCCTGGCCCGCCTCACCGGCCTGCGCTACGGCGTCCTGGACGGCGACCCCGGCGCCACCGCCAGCCCCCGGCGCCTGGTCAGCGAGGTGGCCTGGCGGGCGCTCGAACTGCCCGCCGAACCCGCCCGCGAGCGCGCCGCGGTCACCGCCGCCGTGATCGTCGGCGACCGCAAGACCGGGCTGCGCATCGGCGAGGCGCTGTCCGCCACCGGCCTGCCCTGGACGGCCATCGACACCCCGGACGACCTGACCGCGCTCGCCGAGCCGCTCACCTCCTCCACCGCCGTACTCGTGGTGCCCGAGCGGGCCGGCGCCGCCGACAGTGTCAGCGGCGCCGCCGTGGACGCCGCCTGGCTGGTCACCCGCACCGCGCAGCACCTCGCCGCGGCGGGCCCCGACGCGCACCCCGGCCTGTGGTGCGTCACCCGGGGCGTGCGCGAGTCGCTGGCCACCGAGTCCCTGGGCGACGCCCCGCTGTGGGGCCTGGGCCGGGTCATCGGCGGCGAGCACCCCGAACTGTGGGGCGGCACCGTCGACCTGGCCGACGAAACCGACCCGGAGACCCTGGCCGCCCTCGTCGACGTCGTACGCGCCCAGCCCGGCGAGGACCTCGTCTCGGTGCGCGGCGCCGCGATCGAGACCGCCCGCCTGGTGGCCATCGAGCGCGAGCCGGTCCGGGCCGCCCTGGAATGCCGGCCCGACGGCACGTACCTGATCACCGGCGGGCTCGGGGTGCTCGGCCTGGAGGTCGCCACCTGGCTCGCCGGGCGCGGCGCCCGGCGTCTCGTCCTCGTCGGCCGACGCGGCCTGCCGCCGCGGTCCGCCTGGGACGAGATGACCGACACGACCACCCGCCGCCAGATCGAGGCGGTCCGCGCCCTGGAGGGGCTCGGCGTCAGCGTCCGCGTGGTGTCCGTGGACATCACCGACGCCGAGGCCGTCGCCGCGGCCCTCTCGCCGCAGGCGCTCGACCTGCCGCCGATCCGCGGTGTCGTGCACGCCGCCGGTGTCCTCGACAACCGGATGGCCGTCAACGTCGACGAGGACTCGCTCGCCCAGGTCATGGGGCCCAAGGTGGCCGGAGCGATGGTCCTGCACGAGCTGTTCGCCCCCGGCAGCCTGGACTTCTTCACCCTGTTCTCGTCCTGCGGCCTGCTCCTCGGCCTGCCGGGCCAGGCCAGTTACGCCTCCGGCAACGCCTTCCTGGACGCGCTCGCCGCCCACCGTGCGGCCCTGGGCGACGACAGCACCGTCAGCTACGCCTGGACCTCGTGGCGGGGCCTGGGCATGTCGACCTCCTCGGACCTCATCGACGCCGAACTCGCCGCCCGCGGCACCGCCGACATCTCCGCCGCCGAGGCGTTCCGCAGCTGGGAGTTCGCCTCCCGCTACGACGCCCCGTACTACGCGGTGCTCCGCACCATCGAACTGGAGCCGTCCGCGGTCCGCCCGGCGCTGCTCGACGAACTGGCCGTGGAGGTCGCCGAGTCCGGCGCCGACCAGGGCGAGGCCGCCTGGGCGACGCTCGCCCCCGAGGAACTGCACGCCCACCTGGTGGACGCGGTGCGCGGCCTGGTCGCGGCCGAGATGAAGTGGGCGCCCGACTCCTTCGACGTGCGGCGCCCGCTCATGGAGATGGGCCTCGACTCGGTGATGACCCTCGTCATCCGGCGCCGCCTGGAGAAGCTCTTCCGGCTCGCCCTGCCGGCCACGCTCCTGTGGGACCGGCCCACCGTGACCGCCATCGCCGACTTCCTCGCCGAGAAGCTCGCCGCCTGAGACCGCGGCCCGGCCCCGTCCGCAAGAGGTCGGGGCCGGGCCGCCCCCCTGCACGGATCCACCCGATCGAGCGAAGGAGGAACAGATGAAGCGCGCCGGGACCGTCCCGTGGCCCGAGCACGAGGCCGAGCGCTACACCGCGGCCGGATACTGGCGCGGCCGCCCGCTGGGCGACTGGATGTGGACCTGGAGCGAGAGCTACGGATCCCGTACGGCACTGGTGGACGGCGCGACCAGGATCAGCTACCGCGAACTGGCCGCCCACGCCGACGCGTTGGCGGAGCGGCTCGCCTCGCTTGGCCTCGGTGACGGGGACAACCTGCTCGTCCAGCTTCCCAACCGCTGGGAGTTCGTGGCCCTGTTCCTGGCCTGCCAGCGCATCGGCGTGGCGCCGGTCCTGGCGCTCATGCCGCACCGGGAGCACGAGCTGGAGTACCTCGCGGAACTCGCCGACGTCGCGGCGATCGCCGTCCCCGACACCTGCCGCGACTTCGACCACCAGACGCTCGCCGCCAAGATCGCCGGTACCCGGCCGCGGCCGGTCCCCGTCCTGGTCGTCGGCGACCACGTCGAGCCGGGCCACGTCGACCTGCGAGGCGCCCTGCGCGTCGAAGGCGACGTGGCGGAACGCCGGCGCCGGCTCGACGAACGGGCCCCGGACGCGGGGGAGGTGGCGTTGTTCCTGCTCTCGGGCGGCACCACCGGACTTCCCAAGATCATCGCCCGGACGCACAACGACTACGCGTACAACTTCCGGCGCAGCGGCGAGGTCTGCGGCTTCACCGCCGAAACCACCTATCTGGCGGCGCTTCCCCTCGCGCACAACTTCCCGCTCGGCTGCCCGGGCGTGCTCGGCACCCTCGCGGTGGGCGGCCGCGCCGTCCTGTCGCCCTCGCCGCACCCCAGGACCGCCTTCGCCGAGATCGCCCGCGAGCGGGTCACCGTCACCTCGGTGGTGCCCGCCGTCGCCCACCGCTGGCTGGAACACGCGGCGGACACCGCGTACGACCTGAGCAGCCTGGAACTGCTCCAGGTCGGCGGCTCCGTCCTGCCCGCCGAGCTGGCCCGCGACCTCGGTCCGGGCCTGGGCTGCACCCTCCAGCAGGTGTACGGAATGGCCGAGGGCCTGCTCAACTACACGCGGCCGGACGATCCCCCGCAGGTGCTGCGCGAGACCCAGGGCCGGCCGATCAGTGAGGCGGACGAGATCCTCGTGGCGGACGCCGAGGGCCGCGCGGTGCCGGACGGCGCCACCGGCGAACTGCTCACCCGGGGCCCGTACACGCCCCGCGGCTACTACCGCGCCCCGCAGCACAACCAGCGGGCCTTCACCGCCGACGGCTGGTACCGCACGGGCGATCTCGTACGGTGGCACCCCAGCGGCAACCTCGTCGTCGAAGGACGGCTCAAGGACCTGGTCAACCGCGGCGGCGAGAAGGTCTCCATCGACGAGGTGGAGGACCTGGTGCGGGCGGTGCCCGGCGTCGCGGACGCGGCGGCCCTGGCCCTGCCCGACCCGGCGCTCGGCGAACGCGTCGGCGTGTGCGTGATCCCCGGGGGCGGGCCGAGGCCCACGCTGGAAACCATCCACGCCTTCTTCGCGGCACGCGGCGTAGCGGCCTTCAAAACCCCCGAACTCCTCCATCTGGTCGAGGAGTTCCCGCTGACCCCGGTCGGCAAGGTGGACCGCCGCACACTGCGCGAACGGGTCCTGGCGCTCACCCGGGCGAGCGTGCCGGCCCAGCCGAAGGCTCAGCCGGAGACCCGGCCGAGCGCGACCCCCACTCCGGCCTGACCATCAACTCGCCAATACAGCCGACGAGTTGAACACGATCCCTCAAAACTTCTCCCCGCTCCACGCTCCACAGCGAAAGGAACAAGCCATGTCGCAGATACCGGCGGCCGGTGCGCCGCTCGACACCGGATCGCTGCGCCTCAAGGGCGTCGACCACCTCGCGCACGTCACCTGGAAGCCCGAGGAGACCCTGCACTTCTACCGAGACGTGCTCGGCCTGCCGCTGGTCCACGCCATCACCGCGACCGGCTGGGTCACCGAGGACTTCCCCGACTTCGTGCACTTCTTCTTCGCCCTCGGCAAGGGCAACCACCTGGCCTTCTTCTACTACTTCGGGCTGCCCGAGGAGGAGGACCCGGGCGACCTCATGCACCGCTCGCGCCACCTGGCGCTGCACGTCGACACCGAGGAGGAGCTGACCGCCTGGCGTGTCCGCCTGAAGGAGCACGGCGTACGGGTCACCCCGCCGCTCGCCCATGAGCTCCTGGAATCCCTGTACTTCGACGACCCGAACGGAATCCAGCTGGAGATCACCCGCCCGCTGCGTGCCTTCGCCGAAGTCGACGCACGCGACGCCGAGTTGACGCTCCGCGCGCTCAGCGACATCGCGAAGGGCGAGCGCCCCACCGTCGAGGACATGTGGCGCCGCAAGGGCGAACTCGCCCGCGACCACGCCGAGCGGGCCGCCGGCGCGGCCAAGGAGAAGGTGAGCATCCGATGACGACGCTGTACGTGCTGGACATCCCCGAGTTCGACGACCTGGTACGCGTCGCCCGCGACACCGGGTACGGCATCCGCTCCGCGGGCGACTACGTCGAGGTGACCGCGGACGGGCCCCTGGTGCTCGCCCGGGATGCGGTCGGCGCCCGCCCCGCGATCTGGTTCGCCGCGCTGACCGGCGGCTACAGCGGCCGGCTCGTACACCTCGACGAGGACGAACTCCGCCTGGACGAGGGCTGAGACCGCCCCGGTGCGGCAGGCGTCGCCGCACCGGGGCGGGGGCTACAGCGCCGGGCTGCCAAGCAGTTCGCGCGCGGTGTCCAGGAACGGGCGGAGCCCCGGCGAGCCGGGGCCCTGCGCGCGCCAGGAGACCTGCACCTCCGTCTCCCGGCGGGCGTTGGTCCACGGCACCGTCTCCAGGGCGCCCCGCGCCAGGTCCGCCGCCACCGCGATCCCCGGAAGCAGCGCGCAGCCCATCCCCTCGGCGACGCAGCTGCGCAGCGCCCCGATGCTGGTCAGCTCGGCCACCACGTTCGGCCGGGGCCCGCGCACGGAGCCCAGCGTCTCGTCGTACATCCGGCGGTAGCTGCAACCGGGCTCGGTCACCAGGAAGTCCACACCGGCGAGGTCGGCCGTGCTCACTTCCTTCATCTTGGTCAGCGGATGTCCGGGTGGCGCCACCACGACGACGCTCTCGGGAGCCAGCGCCATGCTCTCGAACTCCGGCTCCGTGGGCGGCGGCCCGAACGTGAAGCACAGATCCAGGGTTCCCTCGCGCACCCCGCCGCGGGACTCCGACCGGTTGCCCGGACGAAGGACGACCCGGACCTTCGGATGGGTTTCCCGGAACCGGGTCAGCAGAGAAGGCAGCCGGTAGACGCAGAGTGTCTCCGGTGCGCCGACGGTGAGTTCGCCGGCCGGGTCCGCCATTCCGGACACCGCGGCCCTCGCCTCCTCGGCGAGCTGGAGCATGCGCTCGGCGTACTCGACCAGGCGGTTGCCCGCGTCGGTGAGCCGTATCCGGCGGCCGGAACGGTCGAAGAGCGCCACCCCCAGATCCGCTTCGAGTGACTGGATCTGTTCGGTGACACTTGACTGGGCGTAATTCAGTCGCTCGGCCGCCCGTGTGATATTGAGGGTTTCGGCAACGGTGCGGAACGTGTTCAACTGACGGAGCTGCATCTCTCGGCCTCCCCCGGTCCATCGGCGCTTCCGATGGTGCAATCGGAATTTCCCGTTTCTCTTTCGCCCGGGCTCCCGCCAGGCTGTAACAGCCGCAGGTTCTCGACCCCGGCCGCCTCGAATTCGCTTTTTCGCATCAGTGATTCCGCATCAGTAATTGAGAAGGGAACAACTATGTCCTCGCAGTCATCGACGGTGACGGCCGCACAAGGAGGGAGCACTACGGCGGGCGTCAAGCCCGAGGCCGGGGTCCGGCGCAAGGGGCTTCTGCTTCTGGGCCTTTCGCTCGGCTACTTCATGGTGCTGCTCGACACCAGCGTCGTGAACGTGGCACTGCCCGCCATCCGCGATGATATCGGCGGCGGCCTTTCCGGGCTCCAGTGGGTGGTCAACGGATACACCCTCACCTTCGCCGCACTGCTGCTCACGATGGGCGCGCTGTCCGACCGCTTCGGCGCCCGCAAGGTGTTCCTCACCGGCACCTGGGCCTTCCTGATCGCCTCCGGACTCACCGCCGCCGCACCGAACCTGGGCGTCCTCATCGGCATGCGCGGTGTCCTCGGCATCGCGGGAGCCGCCCTGCTTCCGGCCTCGATGGCCGTCATCGCGACCGCCTACACCGACCCGGCGCAGCGGGCCCGCGCCCTCGGATCCTGGGCGGCCATCACCGGTGTCGCGCTCGCCGCGGGCCCGGTCGTCGGCGGCGTCCTCACGGACACGCTGGGATGGCGCTTCATCTTCGTCATCAACGTGCCCGTCGCCCTGCTCAGCGTGCTCATCACCCGCGCCTTCGCACCGCAGGTGCCCCGCAACCCGGACCGCGCCATCGACCTGCCGGGCCAGCTGCTCGCCGTACTCGCCCTGGCGGGCCTGACGTTCGGCGTCATCCAGAGCGAGCCCGAGGGCTGGACGTCCGCGCCGGTGCTCATCGCGCTGGCCGTGGGTGTCGCCGCCGCGATCGGCTTCATCATGGTGGAGCGCCGCGAGCCCGGTGTGCGCGGCCCGATGCTGCCGCTCCAGCTCTTCCGCAAGGCCACCTTCTCGGTCGGCCTGCTCAACGGCCTCCTCGTCAACTTCGGCCTCTCCGGCGTCCTGTTCGTCATGTCGCTCCACTTCCAGCAGGGCCTCGGCTACACCGCCATGGCCGCCGGCCTCGCCTTCCTGCCGCTGACCCTGCCCACCGCGTTCAACCCGATCTACACCGGGCGTCTGGTCGCCAGGAAGGGGCCGCGCATCCCGTCGATCCTCGGCTTCTCGCTGATGACGGTGGGCGCGCTCATCCAGCTGCTCTTCGTGGGTGGCGACGGCGCCGGCCGGTACGCACTGACCGCGGTCGGCCTGCTGGTCTTCGGGTTCGGTGTCTCCTTCGCCATCCCGTCCCTGGTCACCACCCTTGTCTCGTCGGTGCCCAAGGAGCAGGCGGGCATCGCGTCGGGCGCCCTCAACTCGGCCCGCCAGACCGGCGCCGTGGTCGGTGTCGCCGTACTCGGCTCCGTGCTCCAGGCATCTCCCGGCGACAGCGGCACCAAGGTCGCCCTGTCGGTCGCCGCGGCGGCCCTCGCGGTGGGCGCCCTGCTCGCCGTCGGGTACATCGGCCGGCGCACCGCCCAGTGAGCGAGCGGCGGGCGAGCCGGTTCACCGGCGCCGGACTGCCCCAGGGCAGCACCGGCGCGGGCTCCCCGCCCGTCCTGCGGGGCGATCGGCACCGCAGCGACGAGACGATCCGCAGGATGCGGGCGGTCATCCGCTCCCACGGGGTGCCCACCGTGGAGCGCGGCTGGCCGCCACCCCCGGCGGCCCGGCCGCCGACACCCGCCCAACTGGCCGCCTCCTTCAAAGAAGGCGGACGCCTGGTCCTGGCCGTCCCCGGCCGGGACAGCACACGGCGGCCGTACGGAGTGGACGGTGCGCGCCGGCGCCAGGGAGTGGACGCGGGCCAGGACGCCAAGGTCTGGCTCACCGTCCCGAGCTGCGCGGCCGACGGGCACGAGGAGGGCTGCCGCTGCGACCCGGAGCTGACGGAGGCGTTCGTACGCACCGTGCTGCCCGGCTGGCTCGTGGCCGCCGCCGACACCCGGCTGCGCACCGCGGTGCGGGCCTACCAGGAGCACTACGCGCCCGTGGACGACCTGTCCGCGGTCGGGGCGCTCACCGGGTCCTTCGCCGACGTCCTGCTCGCCGACTGCGTGGTCGGCGCCGCGACCGACGCCCTGAGCGTGGGACCCGGGACCCGGGCCCTGTCCGCCGTCTGCGGCCACCTGGTGCCACGGCTGCTGCAAGAGGGCGCGGAGGAACTGATTCCGCTGAGTGCCCGGCGCCGGGACGGCAGCCTCGTCCGGTCCGCGTACGACTTCTCGGCCGCGCGGGAGAGCGAGGCACTGATGGCGGCGGCCGGTCAGGCCGCCACCCGGCTGCCCCAGCTCCTCGCCGAGTTCCAGCCCGGATCGACGGGACGCGAACTGCGCCTGCTGGGCCGGGAGTTCCGCGACTTCTCACGTCTTCCGGACGGGCGCGACCCGGCCGGCCGAAGCCTCCGGGAGCTCATCCGGATGCTCAACCGGGAGCTGCGGGGCCTGGAACGGCGCCGTTCCTACCTCGGCCGCCCCCTGCCCGGAAGGCCCGACCCGGCGGCCCTCGCGGTCGCCGACCGGCTCGCGCTGCTCACCGCGGCGGCCTGCGCACTCGGCAGACTGAGGCTCACCGGCGAGGACACCGACCGCGCCTGGCTGCTGCTGGCTCTCACCAGGGTGCTGCGGCGCCTGGGCCACTCGACGCCGAGGCTGCCGAGGGGCCAAGTGGGGCTCGTCCTCAAGGAATTGATCGTCCGTGACCGTGAGGCACTGGCCTACGACCTGTCCCGGGAACGGATCGATCCGGAGATCGGGAGCACGGCTTGACTCAACGGCCGACACCCGCGCTATATACGGCGCGGGGCCCGGACGACCTGGAAGCGGCAAGGATCAGGAAGGAGTTGGAGGAGAGCCGGTGCATCGTCGTAGCGGGCCGGACCGAGGACTGGTGGCCGCGCGAGGCCAGGCCCGACGCCGAGGACATCCGGGTGCTGCTCGGTGCGGACCGCGCCCGGGCCGACCGGCAGCCCACACCGGAGCGGCGCATCCGCTTCATCGTGTCCCGGCTGATGCTCAGAGCCGCCGCCGGCGCCCTGCTCGGCGCCGACCCCGCCCTCTTCGAGGTCGCCTACACGGTGACGGGGCGCCCTTATTTAAGAGGCTGTGACGAGCTGGACATCAGTGTCGGCGACTGTGAGGGACTGGTCGCCGTGGGCCTGATGGACGGTGGCCGGGTCGGTGTGGACGTGGCGCCGCTGCAACCGCCGCCCCTGCGGTTGCCGTCCGTGGAACACCTGCTCACCCGGCACGAGCTGGACCGCCTGCGCGCGGTCCGGCCGTCCGCGCGCCACCCGCTGCTGCTCCGCTTCCTGACCCTGAAGAATTCCTATGCCAAGGCGATGGGAAGCGGGCGGAGGATTCCGTACGCCGATTTCGGATTGGCGACGGACCGCGATGGATGCCACCTCATGGGGAAGGATGGGCGCTTTTACGTGCCCGGCCTCGGGGCGGCCTCCAACAATTTCGGTTCCACTCATCTGATTTCCGCGACAGGCGTTGCCAAATCTGGGTAGCCTGCACTCGTCCGTGCAGGTCGGATGCGGGTGGGGACCCCAGACATCAACCGATCAGTACGTTCGGAAAAATTGACGAGACAGAGCAATCAATAGCTCAGGGGGAGTTGTCTTGGATATCGGAGTTCTCGGTGACGTCCAGATAATGGACGGAGAACTGGGCTGGGGACCGACGGCGCCGAAGCAGCAGCAACTGCTCGCCACCCTGGCCCTCGCCGTCGGCCACGTGGTGACCATGTCGAGTCTGATCGACGAGCTCTGGTTCGGGGTGGTGCCCCCGCGCAGCGCGGTGACCGCGGTCCAGACGTACGTCATGAACCTGCGTGCGTTGATGACCTCGCGGTCCTCGCACGGGCGGCTCGACCCGAAGGACGTACTGATCACTTCGCGCGGCGGCTACCGGCTCGACCTGGGCACCGGCACGGTGGACGCCGACCTCTTCGAGCAGGCCGTCGACGAGGGCTGCCAGTCGCTCAGCGAGGGCGACAACACCGAGGCGGCCCAGGCCTTCCAGCGCGGTCTCGCCCTGTGGCGCGGCTCGGCCCCACTGGACGGCGTCCCGCTCGGCCCGCGCCTCTCCCTCGAAGTCTCCCGCCTGGAAGAGCTCCGGCTCACCGCGCTGGAGGGCCGCATCGAGGCTGACATCCGCATCGGCCGACACCGCCAAGTCCTCGGCGAACTCCGCTACTTAACGGAGAACCACCCCCTGCACGAGGGATTCCACGCCCAGTTGATGCTCGTCCTGCACCGAACCGGCCGCCGAGGCCAGGCCCTGGAGGCCTTCGCCCGGCTGCGCGCCGCCCTGCGCCAAGAGCTCGGCATCGACCCGATGCCCGAACTGCGGGATCTGCAAAGGGAGATCCTGCACGGCGCGAGCGAGAAGCGCTGGGCCGCACAGGGCGCCGGCTGGGGCGGCATGGCCGTCATCGGGCAGGTGGGCTGATGAGCGTCGCCGTACGTGACCTGCGCAAAGCTCACGACCTATGCAGAGAAGCCGCACATAGAAGGGCCGCCCGCTTGGGGGCCACAAGAAGCGAGAGGGATCCGGCATGAACACACTGCAGTCGACGGCGACTCGCAATCGGGTCGCCGAGCTTCTTGCCCTGCGGGAGGAGGCCCGTCGTGGGCCGAGTGAGCTTGCGACCGAGGCGCAGCACGCGAAGGGCAAGCTGACGGCGCGTGAGCGCATCGATCTGCTGCTGGATGCCGATTCGTTTCATGAGGTTGAGCAGTTGCGTCGGCATCGTGCGGTGGGTTTCGGGCTGGAGGCGAAGAAGCCGTACACCGATGGTGTGGTCACCGGGTGGGGGACGGTGGAGGG
>NZ_JBSFIE010000026.1:0-109484 GCF_053597395.1 Streptomyces sp. NPDC001415 | reverse complement strand
GGACCCTGTGGGAGAGTAGGACGCCGCCGAACAAATTGTGGGGAAAGCCCCGCACCCGACCGTAAGGGATTACGGTCACGGTGCGGGGCTTTCTCACGTTCAAGATCTCTGCGCCTGAGGCCCGGATGCAACGGCCCCTAAGCCGGCTGCAACAGATCCCAGCGGTTCCCATAGAGGTCCTCGAACACCGCCACCGAACCGTACGGTTCGTGTCGCGGCTCCTCCAAGAAGCGGACTCCGGCCGCCAGCATGCGGGCATGGTCGCCCGCGAAGTCCTCGGTGTGGAGGAAGAAGCCGACCCGCCCGCCGGTCTGGGCGCCCACGCTCGCCAGTTGAGCCTCGTCCTTCGCGCGAGCCAGAAGCAGCGAGGCCGCGCCGTTCGTCGTGCCGGGCGGGCTGACGACCACCCAGCGCGAGCCGTCCCCGCGGTCGGTGTCCTCGGCCAGTTCGAAGCCCAGAGCGCGAGTGTAGAAGTCGATGGCTTCGTCGTAGTCACGCACGACGAGCGTGATCAGTGCAATGTGCGGCATGCCTTCAAGGTTATACGTACCACCTCGCGCCGAGGAGGTCGGTGGAACAATGCGCGTATGGATCTCGACCTTGACGAGCTCGTACGCCGCGCCCGCAGCCTCGTCGTTCCCGGGCGGCGTCGCATTCTCGGCATCGCGGGGCCGCCCGGGGCCGGAAAGTCCACCCTGGCCCGGGAGTTGGTGCGGCGCCTCGACGGGCAGGCCGTGCTCGTGCCCATGGACGGGTTCCATCTCGCCAACGGGGAGCTGCGCCGGCTCGGACGCGCCGAACGCAAAGGCGCGCCTGACACCTTCGACGCTGCCGGATATGGTGCGCTGCTCGCCCGGCTGCGTTCGCCCGATGCCGGCACGGTCGTATACGCGCCGGACTTCGACCGGTCGTTGGAGGCGGCCCTGGCCGGGAGCATCCCCGTCGCCCCTGAGGTCCCGCTCGTCGTGACCGAGGGCAACTACCTGCTGCATGACGAGGGGGCCTGGGCGCAGGTCAGGGATCTCGTCGACGAGATCTGGTATCTCCATGTCGACAACCGGGAGCGGGTGCGCAGACTCGTCGAGCGGCATGTGCGGCACGGGAAGGCCCGACCGTACGCAGAGCGGTGGGTCGAGCAGTCCGACGAGGTCAACGCACGTCTTGTTGCCGCTGGGCGCGCGCGGGCGGATCTTGTCATCACGGGTGCGCTCACTGGGTAGGCTCGCAGCTCTGGCGACCGTGCGAGGGGAAGGCAGCAGACGTGGGGATATTCCGACGAGGGCCCAAACGGGACGCGAGCGACGTTCCGAGGGACCCCGAGTTCGGCTTCTTCTCGAACGGCGAGGGCGCCCGGTTCCGTGCGGTGGTCAGGGAGGCGTTCGCCGAGCTGGGCCTGGAGGTCACGGTCTACGCGGACATGGTGAAGGACAGCGGTGGCCGCCAGTTCGGCCTGGGCAATCTCGCCGCCGTCTGTCACAACGAGCCGCGCGGCCCGCGCGTGTGGCCGGAATTGATCCGTAAGCACGTCGGAATGGTGCTGCGCACCATGGACGCGCCTTCCGCACTTGAAACCATGCCGCCCGAACAGATCCGCGCGCAGCTCTACCCCCGGGTGATCAGCGGCGACGGACTCGACCCGCAGAGCTTCGGCTATGCGCGCAGTGTCGCGCCCGGCCTCTACGAGATCCTCGCTCTCGACCTCCCCGAGAGCGTCATGATGCTCACCGACGAGGCTCTCGAACCTCTCGGTAAGGTTCCTGACCTGCGCGAACAGGCCTTGCGTAATCTGCGGGAACTGCCCGTCGAGGGGCACGAGACGGTCAAGGGCGACGATGGGATGCGCTTCGACATCGTCGTCGGAGACTCGTTCTACACGGCGAGCCGGGTGCTCGCCCTGGAGGCTGTCGTACGCCAGGTCACCGGCCGCGAGGTGCCGCCGGAGGGCGCGCTCGTGGCGATGCCTTTCCGCCACCAGCTCGCCTTCCACGTCATCCGCGACTCCGGCATGGTTCTCGCCCTGAACGCCATGGCCTCGTTCGCGGCCTCCGGGTACGAGGACACTCCGGGGTCGATCAGCCCGTTCGTCTATTGGTGGCGCGGCGGCACGCTCACCCAGCTCAGCGACCGGGACGGCGAGGGGCTGCGCATCGTCGTCGGTGAGGACTTCGGCGAACTCCTGGAGCGGCTTGTCGACGACGAGACGGAGGGACTCTGACGTGCTGAGCCGAGGCTGAAAGGAGGCGGGCGGAACGGCAGTCCATCCCACTCGCGCGCCCACGGGCGTCCGGGCAGGATGAGGCCATGCCTACGACGCCCGCCCCCGCGCCTTTCACCGCCGACGACTACCGGGCCCGGATGGCCCGCGCCGCCCAGTCCGCCGCCGACGCCGGACTGGCCGGCGTGCTCGTCGCGCCCGGTCCCGACCTCGTCTACCTGACCGGCTACCAGCCGACCGCGATCACCGAACGGCTCACCGTGCTGGTGCTCGCGGCCGGTCAGGACCCGGTCCTGGTCGTGCCGACCCTGGAGGCGCCCGACGCCGCGCACGCCCCAGGGGCCGCCGCCCTGACCCTGCGGGACTGGACCGACGGCAAGGACCCGTACACCGTGACTGCTCCCCTCCTCGACGTCGACGGGCGCTTCGGGGTCAGCGACAACGCCTGGGCGATGCATCTGCTCGGGCTGCAGAAGGAGCTGCCCGGCACTTCGTACGTCGCGTTGACCGAGGCGCTGCCCATGCTGCGGGCCGTCAAGGACGAGCATGAGCTGGCTCGCCTGGAGGCGGCGGGCGCGGCGGCGGACGAGGCGTACGGCGAGATCGTGAAGGTAGGTTTCGCGGGCCGGAAGGAGACAGAGGTCGCCGCCGACCTCGCCGCCCTCCTTATGAAGTACGGCCATTCACAAGTGGACTTCACCGTGGTCGGCTCCG
Organism: Streptomyces sp. NPDC001415; assembly: GCF_053597395.1. Classification (NCBI taxonomy): domain Bacteria; kingdom Bacillati; phylum Actinomycetota; class Actinomycetes; order Kitasatosporales; family Streptomycetaceae; genus Streptomyces; species Streptomyces sp. NPDC001415. The sequence goes on along the minus strand of NZ_JBSFIE010000026.1, from coordinate 106,555 downwards.
GGCCCAATGGCGCCAACCCGCACCACGAGGCCGGCGACCGGACCATCGAGCACGGCGACATGGTCGTCCTCGACTTCGGCGGCCTCAAGCACGGCTACGGCTCCGACACCACCCGTACCGTCCACGTCGGCGAGCCCGGCGTCGCCGAGCGGCGCGTCCACGACGTGGTGCGCGAGGCCCAGCAGGCCGGCTTCGAAGCGGTCAGGCCCGGCGCCGCCTGCCAGGACGTCGACCGTGCGGCGCGCGCGGTGATCGCGGACGCCGGGTACGGCGAATACTTCATCCACCGCACCGGCCACGGCATCGGCGTGACCACCCACGAACCGCCGTACATGATCGAGGGCGAGGAGCGGCCGCTCGTGCCCGGGATGTGCTTCTCCATCGAACCGGGTATCTATCTGCCCGGCCGGTTCGGCGTCCGCATCGAGGACATCGTCACCGTTACGGATGACGGCGGCCGGCGTTTGAACAACACCGACCGTGCTATGGCCATCGTCGAGTAACCGCCGTCAGTGGAAGAGGCGTTGAGTGGTGCGGACCTCAGCCGCCGAGGACCGCACACGACTCGGGCGGCATCACCAGCAGGCCGTCCGGGCCCGGCGCCCCGACCGGCTCCCAGGCCGCGAGGACCCGGCCGCCGCCACCGAGCTTGATCCTGGCGGCCTCCTTGGAGAGGTTGACCACGACCCGCAGATCGCCGCGCCGGTACGTCAGCCAGCGCGCCTCCTCGTCGTACGCCACCTTGACGGCCGCGAGGTCGGGATCCGTCAGATCGGGGCGGTCGCGGCGCAGCGCGATGAGCTCGCGGTACCAGGACAGGAGCCGGGCGTGCGGTTCGCCCGCGGGCTCCGTCCAGTCCAGGCACGAGCGCCGGCGCGTCGCCGGGTCCTGCGGGTCGGGGATGTCCTCGGCGGACCAGCCGTGGGACGTGAACTCCCGCCGTCTGCCCTCCTGTACGGCCCGGGCGAGCTCGGGGTCGGTGTGGTCGGTGAAGAACTGCCAGGGGGTGCGGGCGCCCCACTCCTCGCCCATGAAGAGCATCGGCGGGTACGGGCTCGTCAGCGTCAGCGTCGCCGCACAGGCCAGCAGGCCGGGCGACAGGGTGGCCGAGAGGCGGTCGCCCTGGGCCCGGTTGCCGATCTGGTCGTGCGTCTGCGCGTAGCCCAGGAAGCGGTGCGCGGGGGTGTGGGCGCGGTCGACGGGGCGGCCATGGGTACGGCCCCGGAAGCTCGAATACGTACCGTCGTGGAAGAACACGCGGGTCAGCGTCTTGGCGAGCGCGGAGAGCGGGGCGCGCGCGAAATCGGCGTAGTAGCCCTGGGATTCACCGGTCAGGGCGGTGTGCAGGGCGTGGTGGAAGTCGTCGTTCCACTGGGCGTGCAGGCCGAGTCCGCCTTCACCGCGCGGCGTGGTCGTGCGCGGATCGCAGGTGTCGGACTCGGCGATGAGGAACAGTGGCCGGCCGAGTTCGGCGGCGAGCACGTCGACGGCTGTCGAGAGCTCTTCGAGGAAGGTGTACGCACGGGTGTCGGCCAGCGAGTGCACCGCGTCCAGGCGCAGCCCGTCGAGGCGGTAGTCGCGCAGCCAGGCCAGCGCGCTCTCCAGAAGGAAGGCACGCACCTCGTCGGAGCCGGCGGCGTCCAGGTTGACGGCCGCGCCCCAGGGCGTGTGATGGGTGTCCGTGAAGTACGGGCCGAAGGCGGGCAGGTAATTGCCGGACGGGCCCAGGTGGTTGTGTACGACGTCCAGGACGACACCGAGACCATGGGCGTGCGCCGCGTCGACAAACCTCTTCAGCGCCTCGGGTCCGCCGTACGGCTCGTGCACCGCCCAGAGGGAGACGCCCTCGTACCCCCAGCCGTGCCGCCCCGGGAACGGACACACCGGCATCAGCTCGATGTGGGTGATCCCCAAATCGGCCAGATGGGGCAGCTGTTGGACGGCCGCGTCAAGGGTGCCTTCGGGGGTGAAGGTGCCGATGTGCAGCTCGTACAGGACGGCCCTCTGGAGGGGGCGCCCCTCCCAGGGATGCTGCCAGCCGAAGGTTTCGTGGACGACGACCGCGCTGAGGCCGTCAGGCCCTTCGGGCTGGCGGCGCGAGCGCGGGTCGGGCAGCACCGGGCCGTCGTCCAGTACGTACCCGTAGCGGTCGCCGGGGTGCCCCTCGGCCTCGGCCACCCACCAGCCCGCGCGCACGGGATGGCGGCCCATGGGATGGATCGCGCCCTCCAGAAGAAGAGCGGTCCGGTCGGCGTGCGGCGCCCACACTTCGAACAGCACTGGTGTGTCCCCCTGTCGTAGCCGGTTGCGACCATGGTGCGACAGACGAGGGGGACACGCCCGCGATTCGTGACTACTTCCAGACCATGTTGATCGCGCGCTCGAAGACGACGTAGCCCGCACGGGTGAACGCGTTCGCCATGGGAACGTTGGGCAGATCGGTGGCCGCGCGGATCCGGGGCACGTCCTGTTCGGCCAGGATCCGCGTCCCCTCGGAGAGGATGTCGTCGATGTAGCCGTGGCCGCGATGGGCGGGCAGCACCCCGATGTAGGCGATGATCGGGTTGTAGCTGTTGCGGGCCGGGATCACGAACCCGACGGGGTCGCCGCCGTCCTTGAGCTCGGCGATCCGCCACCACTCGCGCGGCGTCTTGAAAGACTCGAACTCTTCGTCGTACATGAGCTCCGCGGACTCGCGCGGGGTCATGGTGAGCAGTTCCTCACGGGTGTGCTCGTCGAGCGAGCCCTCCACGACGAGCGCCATCAGGGAGATGAGCTCCTCGCGGTCGGTGGCGGCACGGAACGTCAACCTCGTGGAGGCTTGGGGAAGCGGCGTGCCGGGCCGCCACTCCAGGCGCAGCCGCTCGACGAGCGGGGTCGCACCGGAGGCGGCCATGATGTTCAGCCGGGTCTCGACGACCTCGCGCGCGGCGGGGTCTTCGCGCCAGTCGCCGGGCACGAAACGGCCGTACTCGGGGCGCTCGGCGCCCGCGGCCACCACCTCGGCGGTCGCGGTCTCCAGGAGGCGCAGGCCGATCTCGTGACGCTCGGCCGCGGGCAGGGAGTCGTCGACGTCGAAGAAGTCGAGATTCTGCGGCGCATCGCCGCTCTTCCCGGTCCACCACGCGATGCGCGCCAGTACGCGGCCGTCGCGCAGCGCCACCCACATCCAGGCCGGGATGCGGCGGCCGGTGGCCAGATCGTCCTGGAGTTCGTGGTCCAGGACGTAGGAAAGCTGCTGGAAGAGCCCGAGTTCCTCGGGCCCGGCGAGCGGACGCATGGTTATGCCCGACGCGGAAGTCTGCAAGAGGATCCCCTCAGAGGTTTAAGAAGTCGGCAGACCCTAACAGGGCACGACGGCTGCCCGGCAAGGGAATTACGGCGCCCGGGTGCCTGCGTCGCAGGTCAGACCTGGGGCAGTGGTGAACGCGGGCCTCCTTCAGGAGGGCGACCCTCTGCTGGACACTTCCAGCCTTCTGGAAGGACAATCGCTGATGTGACGCCCTCCTTCGAATTCCAGACCTCCTCGGCGCCCGCGCGGCTCTCCGACGCGGAGCGCGACCGGGTGCTGGAGGTGCTGCGCGAGGGCGCCGCCGAGGGCAAGCTGTCGCACGACACGTTCCTGCGCCGCATGGAACTGGCCCTGGCCGCCCGCAGGTCGGACGAACTGATCGCCCTCACCGCCGACTTGGGCAGCGGCGGAAACCGCTGGTCGAAGGCGGTGTTCGGCGCGGTCAGCCGAGTATCCGAGTTCTCCGTCTCACTGCGCCGCGCCTGGCAGACCGAGCGGCTGCCCAAACTCCTCTTCCCGGTGCCGGGCCCGTACCCGCTGCGCATCGGCCGCGACCCCGCCAACGGGCTCCGCCTGAGCCACGAGACGGTGTCGCGGGTGCATGCCGAACTCGTCTTCCAGGCCGGCATGTGGCAGCTGCGCGACCTCGGCTCCACCAACGGGACATGCGTCAACGGGCGCCGGGTCACGGGAGCCGTCGCCGTGGCCGACGGGGACCAGGTGAGCTTCGGCCGGATGGCCTTCCGGCTCGCCACCCACTGAGTTCCCGGCCGACACCGGGCCTGTACGCGCCGTGCCAACTGGTCGGCAAGCGGCGGGGCTTGATGCCCTCACTGCTGGTGCAGGCCCCGCCCGGCCAGGGTGAGGAAGGTTTCACCGACGGCTTCCGAGAGCGTGGGATGGGCGTGGATGTGGCGCGCCACGTCCGAGGGCTCGGCGTCCCAGCCGACGATCAGCTGGCTCTCGGCGATCATCTCGGACACGTTCGGGCCGACGAGATGCACGCCGAGCACCTGCCCCGCGCGTTCGACGACCACCTTCACCACTCCGCCCTGCCCGTGCACCATTCCCTTGGCGACGGCCGTCAGCGGCATGGTGTTGACGACGACGTCATGTCCGCGGTTGCGGGCCTCCGCCTCGGTCAGGCCCACCGACGCGGTCTGCGGTGAGGAGTAGGTGACCCGGGGCACTGTCGCGTAGTCGACGGGCGCGGAGGCCACCCCGGCCAGCGTTTCGGCGACCAACAGGCCCTCCGCGAACGAGGCGTGGGCCAGGCCGAGGGAGGGAGGCGGCAGTAGATCGCCCACCACATGGATGCCGGGAACCGCGGTTTCGAGCCGGGTCCAGTCGGCCGGGGCGACGAAGCCCCGCTCGTCGACGGCGAGTCCGGCCGCGGCCAGGCCGAGCCCGTCGGTGACCGGCGCGCGGCCCACCGCGACGAGGAGCCGCTCGGCCTCGATCGTGCGGACCTCGCCGCGCGCGGTGCGCACCGAGGCACGCACCCCGTCCTCCAGGACACTCGCGTCCAGGAAGCGCGCGCCGGTCTGCACATCGATGCCGCGCTTCTTCAGTCCGCGGGTCAAGTGGCGGCTGACGTCGGCGTCTTCGAGCGGCACCAGCCGGTCGGCGGCCTCGATCAGCGTGACCTCGGCGCCCATCGACCGGTGGAACGAGGCGTACTCGACGCCGATCGCACCGCCGCCGAGGACCAGTACGGACTGCGGAAGGCCGGGCGCGAACAGCGCGTCGTCGCTGGTGACCACACGCCGTCCGTCCGCTGCGAGACCGGGCAGCATCCGGGGCCGTGAACCCGTGGCGAGCACAATGCCGCGCCGGGCCACGACGTTCCCGTGGTTCTCTACGCATACGCTTCGCGGTCCCGTCAACCGGGCACTGCCGCGCAGCACTTGAACGTCGGCATGCGACAGATGCCCTTCGACCCCCTTGTGATTGCGGGAGACGATGTCGTCACGGGTCGCCACGAGCGCCTGCCAGTCGATCGAATCCAGGCTCGCCTTCACCCCCCACCGCTCCCGCGCCTCGGCGATCCCGTCCACCAGTTCGGCGGCGTGCAGCATCGCCTTGCTGGGGATGCAGCCGCGGTGCAGGCAGGTGCCGCCGACCTTGTCGCGCTCGGCGAGCACGACCGTCAGGCCGAGGGCGGCGGCTCGCAGAGCGGTGGAATATCCACCGGTGCCGCCGCCGATGACGATCACATCGGCCATGAGGCTCTCGGCCTCAAGGTTCCCGGTGGCGCGTTCAGTCACGGATCCAGCGGCGGAACCGGTCAGGGGTTCAGCCGAGAGTCCGGTCGAGGTCTCAGTCGACGTCTCCGTCAAGATCTCCGTCAAGGTCTCAGTCATGGGGCAAGCCTCGCCCGGCCGCTGCCATGAGTCCAAGGCAATGTTCTTGTGGGGCCGATGCACAATGCTCATGGCGTGCAGGGGGCACGCGGGGCCAGTGTGACCAGGGGGACGTGGCGTGAGTCTGCGACAGATGGAGTACTTCGTCACGGTCGTCGAGGAGACGTCGTTCACCCGAGCCGCCGAGCTGCTGCACGTCACCCAGCCCGCCCTGTCCCACCAGATCAAGGCGCTGGAGAAGGCCGTCGGAGGCGAGCTCCTCGAACGACTGCCGCGCGGCGTGCGGCTCACCCCCATGGGCCGCGCCTACCTGCCGCACGCCCGGCTCGCGGTGCGCAGCGCCCTCCAGGCCCGCCGCGCGGCCCGCGCGGCGGCCGGCTCCGAGGGCGGCGAACTGCACATCGCCTCCGTGCACTCGGTCGCCGTCGGCGTGCTGCCCGAGGCATTCGCCCGGTGGCGGCGCACGCACCCCGGCGTGAGGCTCCTCCTCCACGAGTACGCCACCACCGAGGCGCTTGAGGAGTCGCTCGAACGCGGCGCCGCCGACCTGGCCGTCGGCCCGCCGCCCAAGCACTGGCAGGGTCCCGTCGTCCCCGTCGGCGAGGAGGAGATCGCGCTCGTCGTCGCCTTCGACGATCCACTGGCGGGCCGCTCCTCGGTGCGCCTCGAAGAGCTCGCCGACCACGCCTGGGTGCGGTGCACGATGGAGCCCGTCGTCGACGGCCGCCCCTTCCTCGATCTGGTCTGCGAGCGGGCCGGCTTCACCCCGCGCACCGTCGTGCGCACCGAGCACACCTCGACGGCGGTACGGATGGCCGCCGCCGGGGTCGGCGTCGTCGCGGTGCCCACCCACGTCGTACGCGGCGGGGTCGGCGAGGACTGTGTGCTGCTCTCGGTCGATCCCTCCTGGAAGCGCGCCCTGACCGTGTTCTCGCGGGTGGAGCTGGCCGGCGCCGCGGCCGCATTCACCGAGCTGCTGTGCAGGTCAGCGCCGTACGGCACCGGCGCCATCTCACCCGTACGGCCGAACGCCGATCGCGGCTGCCCGGCGGAGGTGGTCCGCTGAGAGCAGTCACCGGGCCGGGCGGCCGCCGTCGTGACCGCCGAAGGCCGCACGACCGCGCCCGCCGGGCGCCGACCGGGGAGGCGCGCGCCATGACGACCGTCGAGCCGCCGCCCGAGACAGCGCCGGCCCCGGCCCCTGCCTCGCCGCCCGAGGCAACGCCGCCCCCCACCGTCGCCTCCCCGCCCGAGACGCCTTCTCTGCCTGAGACGCCCTCGCTTCTCGGGGCCGCCGCCCGCCGCGACCCGTACGCCTTCTACCGGTTCCTGCGCGAGGAACACCCCCTGCTGTGGGACGCCAGACTCGGGGCCTGGCTGGTCAGCCGGTACGCGGATGTCGCCCCCGCGCTCGGCGACCCCGGCCTCGTCGGGCCCCGCCGGGGGCCCTGCTGCGGACCGGGCACGGTGCGCTGCACCCAGGAGTACGCCGCGCCCGAGAGCGCCTTCGCGCTGCTGCGCGAGGTGTGCGCCCGCACCGCCTACGTGCTGGCCCGCCGACTCGCCGGGCGCCAGGAGGCCGACCTGGTGGAGGAGTTCTGCCGATGGCTCCCCACCGGCACGATGGCCGCCGCGACCGGACTCTCGTACGGGGCCGTGATGGGCCGCTCCGGTGCTGTCCCGGCGCGCAGCCGGGCGGAGGCCCCCGCAGCGACCGACCTCGGCCGTCGCCGGGTCGGTACCGGGGTCGCCCTGCTCGCGGCGCGCTGCGCGGACCAGGCGGCGCTCACCGGTCAGGCGCTTGCCTCGCTCCTGGCCAACCTCCTTGACAATCCTGAGCAGTTGGAGCTGGTGAAGGCGGTGCCGGCGCTGATCGGGCAGGCGTGGGACGAATCGCTGCGGCGCAATCCGCCCGTCCATGTGGTGCTGCGCCGGGCCGTCCGTGACCTCGCGATATCTGGAGCCGCCGTGCCGGCCGGAGCCGCTGTCGCGCTGCTCGTCGGGGCTGCGAACCGTGACCCGGACCGCTTCACCGACCCCGACCGCTTCGATCTGCACCGCACCAACCCCGGCGCGCTCGCCCTCGGGCCCTCGGACTGCCCGGCCGCGCGGGTCGCCGAGCTCCAGGCGGAGTGCGCGGTGAACGCCCTGCTCACCGCCATGCCCGGGCTGCGCAGGGCCGAAGCTTTCACACCGGCCGAGAGTGGACTGCTCACCCGGGCCCCTCGCCTCCTTCTCGTTCGGCCCTCCTGAGCAGCGCCACCGGCAGCGGTGCGAACAGCTCGTCCAGAGCCACCGCACCGCTGAACTGCCGCCCCGGGCTGAGGACATCGGCCCAGCGGCCCTCCGGAAGCCGCAGCTCCGTCCCCGCCCAGCCGCCGGCCTCGGCGAGCCGCAGCGAGAGCCGGGTCACCGCCGTCACCACCTCGCCCGAGCGGCAGAACGCCACGCAGTGACCGGCGCGGGAGCCTCGTACGGCGAGCTCCCCATAGGTCGCGGATTCGCCGAATATTCCGGGGAGTTCGCGGCGCAGCCGCAACGCCGCCAAGGTGATCCTGAGCTTGGCGCCGGGGTCGGCCAGGGCGGCCCGGTCGAACCGGACCGGGCGCCGGTTGTCCGGGTCCACCAGCGCCGCGTACTCCGCCTCCGTCCCCTGGTAGAGGTCCGGCACGCCCGGCATCGTCAGATGCAGCAGCGCGGCCCCCAGACTGTTGGCCCGCGCGGCGGCCTCGACCTCCTGCGTGAACTCCCGTACCAGTAAGGCGAGTTGACCACCTGGCCCCGCCTCGACGAAGTCGCTCACGGCCTTCTCGTAGCCGGGGTCCTGCTCCGTCCAGCCCGTGTGCAGGCCGGCCTCGCGCACCGCCTTGAGCAGCGCCGCCCCGAGCCGCTCCGGCTCCGGCAGCCCGCCCAGCCCCACCGACGTCTGCCAGGCGACCCAGGCAAGATGCGGATCCGGTGCCCGTACCCCGGAGACCCGGTCGAGCAGCGCCGCCCACCGCTGGGGGCACTCGGAAAGCACCGCGATCCGGGCCCGCACCTCCGCACTGCGCTTGGTGTCGTGCGTGGACAGGACGGTTCCGGTGCTCGGCCAGTCACGGGCGAGGCGGGCGCAGAACGCGTGGAACTCGCCGGGCTCCACCGAAGGCCGCCCCGGATCCCCGCCCACCTCGTTCACCGACAGCAGCGGCGTGTACCGGTAGAAGGCCGTGTCCTCGACGGACTTGGCGTGCAGCGCCGACGACGTCTGCGCGAAGCGCGCACGGAACCGGTCCCGCTCCGGGCCGGCGCCGAGTCGGCCGAGCGCCAGATCCCGCACCACATCGACCGCGGCCGACTCCTCCGCGACCGAGAAGGCCGCCTTCGCCTCCAAGGCCGCCGAGGCTGGAAGGGCCCGCTCCGCCCCGAACCGGTAGGGCCGGTAGACCGGGACGCGGACGAGGAGTTCCCGCAGGGCGAGCCGCAGCGCCCAGGGGGCGTGGTCGCGCAGCTCGGGGCCGCCCGTCGCACAGATCCGCTGCGCGAGCCGCACCAGGAATTCGGTCTCGGCCACCAGCTCGTGGGTGAGTACCCGGTACGCCGCGCGGCGCACCGTCGGCCCCCAATGGCCGCCCCGGTCGCCACTCACACCGGTGAACTCGCCATACGGGGCGAGGAGTTGATCGAAACCTTCAGGATCGGTGAACAGGCCGTCGATGTGCCGCAGCGCGTCATATCCGGTCGTCCCGGCGACCGCCCACCCCGCCGGAAGGCGCTCGTCGCCGGTGAGGATCTTCTCGACGACCGTCCAGCGGCCGTCCGTCGCCTCGTTCAACCGCCGCAGATAGGCCTCGGGGTCCGCGAGACCGTCCGGATGGTCGACCCGCAGCCCGTTCACCACGCCGTCGTGGACCAGCTCCAGGATCTTGGCGTGCGTCGCGTCGAAGACGCTCTCGTCCTCCACCCGGAGGCCGATCAGCTCCGCGATCGTGAAGAACCGCCGGTAGTTGAGCTCGGTCCTGGCAAGGCGCCACCAGCCGAGCCGGTAGAACTGCGCGTCGAGCAGCTCGGGCAGCGGCAGGCCCGCCGTGCCCTCCCGCAGCGGGAAGCACTCCTCGCCGTAGCGCAGTACGTCACCGTCCACCGTCAGGCGGTCCAGCTCCGCGCCCAGCGGCCCGGCGAGCACCGGCAGCAGGATCCGCCCGTCGCCCGCCGCCCAGTCGATGTCGAACCACGAGGCGTACGGCGATGACGGGCCGCCGCGCAGGACGTCCCACAGCTGCCGGTTGTGGCGCGCGGCCGCCGACATGTGGTTCGGCACGATGTCGAGGATCAGGCCGAGCCCGAACCCCCTTGCCCGGACGGCCAGTTGGCGAAGGCCCGACTCGCCGCCCAGCTCCTCGCGCACTTTCGCGTGGTCGGTGACGTCGTATCCGTGCGTCGAGCCGGGCACGGCCTCCAGGACGGGCGACAGATGGAGGTGCGAGACTCCGAGCTCCGCCAGGTAGGGCAGCGCGCCCTCGGCGGCGGCGAACGGGAACCCGGGCTGGAGCTGGAGCCGGTAGGTCGCGGTGGGCTGGGTCATATGAACGTACGTACCCCGTCGGGCTGCTTCTGTTCCTTCGGCCCATGCGTATGCCCCGGTCGGCCGCGTTAGCTTCGCCTGATGGCTGGATCCCTTCAGACCTACCGCAAGGTGCTCGCCCTGACGGGGCCGGTGCTGCCCGTGATCTCCTTCCTCGGACGGCTGCCGACCGCCATGTGCCAGCTCGGCAGCGTGCTCCTGGTCGCCGAGAGCAGCGGCAGCCTGGCGACCGCCGGGCTCGCCGGAGGCGCGCTGGTCGCCGGGCAGACCGTCGCGGGCCCGCTCCTGGGGCGCGCCGCCGACCGTTACGGACAGCGCACCGTGGTGCTCGCGGCGGCACTCGCCAACGCCGCCGCGGTGACCGGTCTGGTCCTTGCCGCGCTCGCCCACCTCGCGACGGGCTGGCTGGCCCTGCTCGGCGCCCTGGCCGGGGCGAGCGTCCCCCAGGTCGGACCGCTCGCCCGGAGCAGGACCGTGGCCCTCGCGCACCGGGCCGGAGCCGACGAGCGGACCGTGGCCGGGGCGGTCTCCTTCGAAGGCACCCTGGACGAGATCTCGTTCGTCCTCGGCCCGGCCTTCGTGGGCCTGGCCGCAGCACTCGCCCACCCGGCCGCCGCGCTCCTGACGGCCGCGGCCCTGCTCGCGGTCTGCGGCACCGCCTTCGCGCTGCACCCGACGGCACGTCAGGTCACCGCCGCCCGGCGCACCGGGGCCGCAAGCCCCCGACTGCCCGGCGCGGTGTACGCCCTGCGCGCCACGATGGTCCTCCAGGGCGCCATGTTCGGCGCCTCCCAGGCGGGCATCACGGCCCTGACCGAGCAGCTCGGCCGGCCTTCGCAGACCGGGCTCGTGTACGCGGCGATGGGTGTGATGAGCGCGGCGGCCGGGCTGGCCATGGTCGCCGTGCCGGAGCGGCTCGCCCTGCAGGTCCGGTGGCGGATCGCCACCGCGGCCCTTGTCGTGCTCTGCGTACCGCTGCTCTTCGTGGACACGCTGGTCGGCCTGTACGCCACGGTGATCGTCCTCGGGGTGGCGTACGCGCCTCATCTGATCACCGTGTTCGGGCTGACGGAGCGGCTGGTCCCGGCGGACCGGCTCGCGGAGTCGATGGCGTACCTGACCAGCGGCATCGTCGGCGGTCAGGCGCTCGCGCTCGCGCTGTCGGGACGGCTTGCGCAGGACCACGGCGCGGGCGCCGCGTTCGCCGTGATGGTGGTGGCCGGGGCGCTCTGCGTGGTGTGTTCCTGGTCCGTGCGCGGGCTCGGCGGACGACGGGTGGAGGCGGCCACCGCGGATGCCGTCACCGGCGTCGCGGCGGCCCCGAGGACTCCGGTCGACAGCTGAGTCGACAGCGGACCGGACGGTGGTCGCGTTCATGGTGCCCACTGTGCCCGAGCCCACTGACAATCGAACTCCGGTGCAGGTCAGAGGCGTTGAGAGGCTGCGGCGGGCGGTCTACGCGGGCCGCCGCAGCACGGTCAGGCTCCGGCCGATCAGGCCGACCCGCTCGCCCGCCGCCACCTTCGGACCCTCGCCCGGCGGCACCCCCTCGGGCCGCGCGGTGTCCACGACCACCTGCCACTGCCGGCCGTGGTTGACCGGCACCACGAAGTCGATCGCCTCCGCACTGGCGTTGAACATCAGCAGGAACGAGTCGTCGCCGATCCGCTCGCCCCGCGGTCCCGGCTCGGAGATCGCGTTGCCGTTGAGGAAGACCGACAGCGCCTTCGCGCTCGCCGACTGCCAGTCCCGGTCGGCCATTTCCTCGCCCTCGGGGGTGAACCAGGCGATGTCGGACAGCTCGTCGTGCGTGCCCTGCACCGGGCGGCCGTGGAAGAACCGCCTGCGCCGGAAGACCGGATGGTCCCGGCGCAGCCACACCATGGCCCGGGTGAACGCGAGGAGGGTGCCCTCCGGGTCGTCGCCGGGGTCCGGCCAGTGCACCCAGGACAGCTCGTTGTCCTGGCAGTACGCGTTGTTGTTGCCGCCCTGGCTGCGGGCGAACTCGTCGCCGTGGCTGAGCATCGGCACGCCCTGCGACAGCATCAGGGTGGCGACGAAGTTCCGCATCTGCCGGGCGCGCAGCTCCTTCACCTCGCCGTCGTCGGTGGGGCCCTCGATGCCGCAGTTCCAGGACCGGTTGTGGCTCTCGCCGTCCCGGTTGTCCTCGCCGTTGGCGTCGTTGTGCTTGTCGTTGTAGGAGACGAGGTCGTTTAGGGTGAAGCCGTCGTGGCAGGTGGTGAAGTTGATGGAGGCCAGCGGCCGCCTCCCGTCGTCCTGGTACAGGTCCGACGACCCGGTCAGCCGCCCGGCGAACTCGGCGAGGGTCTGCGGCTCGCCGCGCCACAAGTCCCGTACGGTGTCGCGGTACTTGCCGTTCCACTCCGTCCACAGCGGCGGGAAGTTGCCCACCTGGTAGCCGCCCTCGCCCACGTCCCACGGCTCGGCGATCAGTTTGACCTGGCTGACCACAGGGTCCTGCTGGACCAGGTCGAAGAAGGACGAGAGCCGGTCCACCTCGTGGAACTGGCGGGCCAGCGTCGCCGCGAGGTCGAAGCGGAAGCCGTCCACATGCATCTCGGTCACCCAGTAGCGCAGCGAATCCATGATCAGCTGGAGGACGTGCGGCGACCTCATAAGAAGGCTGTTGCCCGTCCCTGTGGTGTCCTCGTAATAGCGGGGGTCCTCGGCGAGCCTGTAGTACTGCGTGTTGTCCAGGCCCCGGAAGGAGAGGGTGGGGCCGAGGTGGTTGCCCTCCGCCGTGTGGTTGTAGACGACGTCGAGGATGACCTCGATGCCCGCCTCGTGCAGGGCCCGTACCGCCTGCTTGAACTCCAGGACCTGCTGGCCGCGGTCGCCCCATGAGGCGTAGGCGTTGTGAGGGGCGAAGAAGCCGATGGTGTTGTAGCCCCAGTAGTTCGACATTCCGGCGTCCGCGAGCCGATGGTCGTTGACGAACTGGTGCACCGGCATCAACTCGATTGCTGTGACGCCGAGTCGGGTGAGGTGCTCGATGACGGCCGGGTGCGCGAGCGCCGCATAGGTGCCCCGCTGGTCCGGAGGAAGCTCCGGATGCAGCATGGTGAGGCCCTTGACATGAGCCTCGTAGACGACGGTGTGGTGGTACTCGGTGCGTGGCGGCCGGTCGTCGCCCCAGTCGAAGAACGGATTGACCACCACCGAGGCCATGGTGTGCGGCGCCGAGTCCAGGTCGTTGCGGCTGTCGGGCCGCCCGAAGTGGTAGCCGTAGACCGCCTCGTTCCACTCGATGTGCCCGCTCATGGCGCGCGCGTACGGGTCGAGCAGCAGCTTCGCCGAGTTGCAGCGGTGCCCCTTCTGCGGCTCGTACGGTCCGTGCACCCGGAAGCCGTACCGCTGGCCCGGCAGCACGCCGGGCAGATAGGCGTGGCGTACGAACGCGTCGGACTCGCGCAGCTCGACGGCCGTCTCCGAGCCGTCGTCGTGCAGCAGACACAACTCGATCCGACTGGCGGCCTCGGAGAAGACCGCGAAATTGGTCCCGGCGCCGTCGTACGTGGCACCGAGTGGGTAAGCCTGTCCCGGCCATACCTGCATGGGCAAGACTCTTCCACTTCCGCTCGGGGTGCTGAGGGGCTGTTCGGCCAGATCCTCCCCGAAAAGACGACGGTCACCCAGGACGTCCGCGTGCGCCAATGGGTGACCCGGCTCCGGAGACGCGGGGCAAGCGCTATGAATCCGCTCACCCCGACAGATAGTGCCCATCAGAACAGGCCGTATCCTCGGCCCAGTTGGGAAACTCGACTCGCCATCGGGCTGCAGCGCCTCCCGCTCCCGGAGTACCCTTCCTTGATCGTTGAAGGGCTTGCAGGGCGGGTCGGACCCGCAGGGGTTTGCCGGGGGGCGGAAGGCGGTGCGTGGGTGAGCTCGGGAGGTCTTGAGCTGCCCCCTGGTGACACGGGTCATGAGGGGGAGTCCGGCGACATCCCGCCCGGAGCGGTCTCCCTCGCGCGTCCGATGGAGATCGGGGCGGAGCTGGACTGGGGCACGGACGCCTGGAGCGAGGTGCGTACGCGTGCGCAGCGGGCCGGGCGCGCCTACATCTGGTTGAACCTGGTGGAGCAGCGGCTGCGCGCCGTGGTGGCCGCCGTGCTCCGGCCGATCTACGAGCCGGTCCACGGCGACGACTGGGTGGTCGCCGCGGCCGGCCCCGCGGGCCAGGAGTGGGTGCAGCGGGCCGTCGCGGTGCGCGAGGTCTCGCGCCGCAAGGGCTATCTGCTCGACCCCGCCGACGACAACGTGCTCAGCTTCCTCACCCTTCCGCAGCTGCGCGAGCTGATGGTGCAGCACTGGCCCTGTTTCGAGCCGTACGTGGACGACCGGCGCGATGTCGAACTCGCCCTGGACGAGCTGGAAGTGGCCCGCAACGTCGTCTCGCGGAACCGGGCGCTGAACGAGGCCGTGCTCGCCCAGGCGGAGCGTGCCTCGGCGCGGCTCCTGGATGTGCTCGGCGGTGCCAGTGGGGCGCCGGGCGCGCACCGCCTGCCCATCGACGCGGTGGAGGACCTGGTCGGCGACCGGTACGCCGATGTCGTCTCCGTCCACTCCGACCGGGTGCGCCTGCAGCGCCAGTTGCCGGCCGAGGACCTCTTCGGCGGCGCCCGCCGCCTGGACGCGACAGGCATCGGCCTCAACCTGCTGGTGCAGAACTACTCGGGGCGGCGCCTGGTGCGGCTCGCCGAGTCCGGGTGCCGCGTCCGGCTGCTCTTCCTCAACCCGGCGAGCAGCGCGGTCAAGCGCCGCGAGCGTGAACTCGGCGTGAAAAAGGGCGAGTTGAGCCGCTCCGTGGAGATGAACATCCTGCACATGCGGCGGGTGCGGGCCCAGCTGCGCGACCCGGGGGCCTTCGAGATCCAGGTCTTCGACGAGACGCCGCGCTTCACCGCCTACCTGGTGAACGGCGACGGCCCGGACGGCGTCGCGGTCGTCCAGTCCTACCTGCGCCGCGCGCGGGGGATGGAAGCACCGGTGCTGGTGCTGCGCGGGGGCGGCCGACGCGGCGTGGTGCGGCCCGGCCAGGACGTGGAGCATGGGCTCTTCGAGACGTACCGCGAGGAGTTCGAGTCGGTCTGGGTCGATTCACGCCCTGTGTCCTGAATTGTGGTGAGCTTCCCCGGGTGGATTCCGGCCGCCCGGCCGATTGTCAGTGCCGCGTGCGAGGGTGGTCGTCAACTGGGGGAAAGCACCACGAAGGAGGGGCAGCATGAGCTGGCACCTGGAGCCGCTGGTCGGCTTCGACCTGGAGACGACCGGCACCGAGCCGCGCGAGGCGCGCATCGTGACGGCCGCGATCGTCGAACTGCGGGGCGCCGACGTGGTGGGCAGGCGGAGCTGGCTGGCGGATCCGGGGATAAGGATCCCGGCGCAGGCGTCCGCGGTCCACGGGATCAGCAGCGAGCGGGCCGCGGCCGAGGGCCGGCCCGCCGCCGAGGTGGCCGACGAGATCGCCGACACCCTGGCCGGCCACTGGCGCCGGGGCGTACCCGTGATCGCCTACAACGCGGCCTTCGACCTGACGCTGCTCGCCGCCGAACTGCGGCGCCACCAACTGCCCTCGCTCAGCGAGCGGCTGGACGGCGCGTCCATAGGGCCCGTCGTCGACCCGTACACGATCGACCGCTCCGTGGACCGCTACCGCAAGGGCAAGCGCACCCTCGAAGCGGTGTGCGTCGAGTACGGGGTGGTCCTTGAGGCGGCGCACGACGCGGGGGCCGACGCGCTGGCGGCGGCCCGGGTGGCCGTGGCGATAGCCGAGCGCCACCCTCAGGTGGCGCGGCTCGAACTGGCGGAACTGCATGACCGTCAGATCCGCTGGTACGCGGAGTGGGCGGCCGACTTCCAGCAGTTCCTGCGGAAGAAGGGCACCGCCGACGCGGTCATCGACGGCTCCTGGCCGCTGCGCGAACTGGCCCCGGCCCGGGGCTGAGGCCGGTCCCTACGAGTCCGTGTCCGAACTCTGTGTCTGAACCCGGCCGGCCCGGCCGGGCTCGGACACAGACTCTGAGGCGGTCAGAACGGGTACCAGCGCACCTCGGGGTCGTCGTCGCGCAGCGAGGCGACGCGGCGGTGGAACTCCTCCAGCGCCTTCGGGTTGGTCGGGGCGTGCTGGGCGACCCAGGCGCAGCTGGCCGTCTCCCGGGCACCGCGCAGGACCGCGCAGCCGTCCCAGGTACGGACGTCCCAGCCGTAGGCGGTGACGAACGCGTCGTACTGCTCGGCGGGCAGCCCGTACCGGTCGCGGGACAGGGCCATGACGACCAGATCGTGCTCGCGGAAGTCGGCGGAGAAGGTCTCCAGGTCGACCAGGACCGGCCCTTCGGGGCCGATGTACACATTGCGGGGGAGGGCGTCGCCATGGATGGGACCGAGCGGCAGCTGCGGGGTGAGCGCCGCGGCGGCTTCCGCGAAGCCGTCCCGGCGGGCCCGCAGATATGCGGCGTCGGCCGGGTCGATCGCGTCGCCGGCCAGCTGTAGCCAGCGCTCGACACCGCCGAGGAGTTCGCGGCGGGGCAGCGGGAAAGCGGGCAGCGGCAGGGCGTGGACGCGGCGCAGGAGTTCGGCCAGGTCGGCCGGCCCCGCGGGGCGTTCGGCGGCGGGCAGCCGGTGCCACACGGTCACCGGGTGGCCCTCGACGAGCCTCGGTTTCGGCTCGGCGGCCCGCACCGCGGGCACCCCGGTCTCGGCGAGCCAGGTCGCGACGGCCACTTCGCGCTCGGCGCGCTCAAGCAGCTCCGGGTGGTGCGTGGCATCGCGGCCGACCTTGACGACCAGGCCGTCCGGCAGGGCGTGTGGGGTGCCGGGCAGCGCGAAGACCGCGTTCTCGCCCAGGGCAAGGAGCTCGGCGTCGGCCGCTCCGGCAAGCCCGCCGGGGTCGCTCAGTGCCGCCGCGGCCAGCAGTTCGCGCGCGCGTGCCTCGTCCATGGTCGTCTCCCGGTGATCGTTTCCTACCGGCCAAGTCTCGCATTCACACAGGTCGTCTTGACGAACGGACGGACCGTCAGCACGATGACGGGGGCTGTTCGGCATTACTTGACAAAGGGGTCGAAACAGTGACATCTGCGAGCGCCGGTGCACGGTCAGCCACCAGAAAGCCGACGAACAGACGCGGGGGCGGGAACGGACCCGGTGGCGGAGCCTGGTTCCTCGTGCTCCCGGCACTCGTCCCCATTCTGGTGCTCAGCGTGGGCCCGCTGCTCTACGGCATGGCGCTCGCCTTCACCGACTCGCAGTCCGGCCGCACCGCCGCCACCCAGTGGGTCGGGCTGCTCAACTTCCGGGATCTGGCGCACGACGGCCTGTTCTGGGAGTCGTTCAGGATCGGGCTGCTGTGGGCGGTAGGTGTCACGGTGCCCCAGTTCCTGCTCGCCCTCGGGCTCGCACTGCTCCTCAACCAGAAACTCCGGCTGCGCTGGCTGGTCCGGGCGCTCGCGATCGTTCCCTGGGCCATGCCCGAGGTCGTGGTCGGCATCATGTGGCGCCTCGTCTACCAGCCCGACGCGGGCATCCTCAACGAAACCGTCCGCGACCTGGGGCTCGGGGACGGCCGGGACTGGCTGACCGGCCTCGCCACCGCGCTGCCCGCCGTCATCGTCGTCGGTGTCTGGGCGGGCATGCCGCAGACGACGGTCGCCCTCCTGGCCGGGCTGCAGAACACCCCGCAGGAACTGCACGAGGCCGCCGCCATCGACGGCGCCGGCGCCTGGCGCCGCTTCACCGCCGTCACCTGGCCCGCCCTGAAGCCGGTGGCCCTCGCCATCACGGCGCTCAACTTCATCTGGAACTTCAACTCGTTCGCCCTCGTCTATGTGCTGACCAACGGCGGGCCGGGCGGGCGCACCCGGCTCCCCATGCTCTTCGCCTACGAAGAGGCCTTCCGCTACGGCCAGTTCGGATACGCGGCGGCCATGGGCTGTGTGATGGTCGCCGTGATCGCCGTCTGCCTCGCCTTCTTCCTGGTGGGCCGCCTCAAGGAAGGGGGCGGCAAGTGACCGCGCGCGCAAGGAGGTTGGGGCGCGCCGGGCAGTACCTCGCGCTGCTCGCCTATCTCGTCTTCCTGGCCTTTCCCTTCCTATGGTTGATCTCCACCGCCTTCAAACCGCCGCGCGAACTGGGCTCGCTCCACCCCACCTGGATCCCCCGGCACCCCACGCTCGCCAACTTCCGCCAGGCCTTCGACGACCAGCCCCTGCTCCACGCCGGGCTGAACAGCCTGATCGCCGCCGTCTCCGCAGCCCTGATCGCGGTGGTGATCGCCACACCCATGGCGTACGTCATGGCCCGCCACCGGGGTCGGCTCGCGGCCGCCGCCACGGGCTGGGTGGTGATCAGCCAGGCGTTCCCGTTCGTCCTGCTGATCATTCCGCTCTTCCTCGTCCTGAAGAACCTGCACGCGATCAACTCGGTGGCCGGTCTGGTCATGGTGTACGTGGTCTGGTCGCTGCCGTTCGCGCTCTGGATGCTGAACGGCTACGTACGCGCCGTGCCGCCCGAGTTGGAGGAGGCGGCCGCCGTCGACGGCGCGGGACGGCTGCGCACCCTCGTCTCGGTCACCGCGCCTCTGCTCGCCCCCGGGATCGTGGCCACCGCGCTCTTCGCCTTCATCACGGCGTGGAACGAATTCTTCTTCGCGCTCGTTCTGCTGAAGACCCCCGAGAAACAGACCCTGCCCGTCGTCCTCACCCATTTCCTCGGCGCGGAGGGAGTCGCCGACCTCGGCCCGCTCGCGGCGGCCGCCTTCCTCGCCACCCTGCCCTCCCTGGCGATCTTCGCGATCATCCAGAAGCGGATCACCGGCGGCATGCTGACCGGGGCGGTGAAGAGCTGATGGGGACCCATGAACAGACCGGACACGTAAAGCTGTTGACCGTGGCGGCGGCGTTGGCTCTCCTGCTGTCACTGCTCGCCGGGTGCTCGGACGGCGACGTCGGGGGCGGGGGAGTCATCAGGCTCCGATTCCAGTCCCTGGCCTGGCAGAAGGAGTCGGTCGACGCCACGAAAGCCCTCGTCAAGGAGTGGAACGCGACGCATCCCGGGATCCAGGTCCAGTACGTGCAGGGCAGTTGGGGCACCGTCCACGACCAGCTGCTCACCGCCTTCGAGGGCGGTGAGGCGCCCGACGTCATCCACGACGCCTCCGACGACCTCGCCGACTTCGCGTACGGCGGCTACCTCGCGGACCTGGGCGGCCTGCTGCCGCAGCGGCTCAAGGACGACATCCCGGCGCAGAGCTGGGAGACGGCCACCTTCGACAAGAGGGTCTACGGGGTGCCGTTCCTCCAAGAGCCGAGGGTACTGATCGCCAACACGAAGACCCTCAAGTCCTCCGGGGTACGGATCCCCACACCCGAACAGCCGTGGAGCTGGCCCGAGTTCAGGCAGGTGACGAAGAAGCTGAGCGGTGACGGAAAGTACGGCGTGGCCTGGCCGCTCAAGGAGCCCGTCTCGGTCACCCTCAACCTGGGCCTGTCCGCAGGCGGACGGCTCTTCGTACGAGGGGCCGACGGCAAGGCGAAGGTGGAGTTCACGGCGGGCGACGGGATCGTCCCCGACACCGTCCACGACCAGGTCAACATCGACAGGAGCGCGGCGCGCACCACCCTCGGCATGGGCGGCTCGGACACGCTGCCCGGCTTCTTCGGCGGCAAGTACACGATGGTGTCGCTCGGGTTCTCCTACCGCCAGCAGATCGTGCAGCAGGCCCCGCCCGGCTTCGACTGGACGGTACTTCCGGCCCCGGCGGGCAGCGCGGGCCTGGACCAGGGGGCCAGCCCGCAGACCCTGTCGGTCGCCCAGGGCAGCCCGCACAAGAAGGAGGCCGCCCAGTTCATCGACTTCATGCTGAGCCCGGCGAACATGGTGCGGCTCGCCAAGGGTGACTGGATGTTGCCGACCGGAACCGAGGCGCTCAAGGACCCGGTCCTGCACACCGCGAAGGACGGCTGGGCGACCGGCACGGCGCTCGCGCCGTATCTGAGACCGGCCCTCGCGCAGTCGGTGCGGGGCTACCCGGAGTGGAAGGACAAGGTGGCCACCCCGGCCCTGCAGGAGTACTACAGCGGGGCGATCGACGCGGCCGAGTTGAAGAAACGCCTGGTCCGGGACGGGAATCGGGTCCTGGGGCGCTATCAGCGCTGAGGCCGGGACTGGGCGCCGCAGCGCCCAGCCCAGCTCAGCCCCTCCCCGCCCCGCACCCGGCCGGGCCCCTCAGACCCGTACCGCTCCCTCCGGGTGTCCCGGCCCGTCCCCCGGGCGGGCCGGGGCGGTCTTGGTCGGCGGCGGCTCGACGGCCTCGTCGTGCGTGAGGTCGGGCAGCCACCCGAGCCACTTCGGGAAGTACCAGTTGCGGTCGTCGAGCAGGGCCATCACCGCCGGGAGCAGCACACCGCGGATCAGGGTCGCGTCGATCAGTACGGCGGTGGCGAGGCCCACGCCCATCTGTTTCATGGACTGCATCGACAGCGTGCCGAAGATCGCGAACACCGCCACCATGATGACGGCCGCGCTCGTCACGACGCCCGCCGTCGTCACCACGCCGTGGGCGATGGCGTCCCGGGTCGTACGCCCCTGGAGCTTCGCCTCGCGGATCCGGGACACCACGAAGACGTGGTAGTCCATCGACAGGCCGAACAGGATGACGAAGAGGAAGAGCGGCAGCCAGGAGATGATCGCGCCGACGCCCTGCGCGCCGACCAGCGAGGCGCCCCAGCCGTGCTGGAAGACGGCCGTCAGAATGCCGTAAGCCGCCCCCACCGAAAGGAGGTTGAGCACGATCGAGGTGATCGCGACGGTGAGCGACCGGAAGCAGAGCAGCATCAGGAGGAAGGCGAAGACCACGACGAACGCGAACACCGGGGCCACCGCGCCGACGATCTGGGCGTTGAAGTCCTTCGACCCGGCGACCTGACCGGTGACGGGCGCCTTGAGTCCTGTCACCTTGCCGAGCGTGTCGGGGCGTACGTGGTCGCGGAGCAGGTCCAGGCTCTTCTCGGCCTTGCCCTGGTCGGACCCGCCGACCAGCGGGACCGAGACGATCGCCACGTTCTCGGCGTCGTGGGTGGCCACTTCGACGGGACCGTGCGAGGCGCCCGAACTCAGTGCCCGCGCACGGAAGTCGGCGAGGGCTCGACGTACCTCGGGGGCGTTGATGTCGGTTGCCTTGACGACGACCTGGGCCGGGCTGGCCCCGCCGGGGAAGGCTTCGTTCACGCGGTCGTAGGTGCGTACGACGGGCAGTGAGTCGCCGAATTCCTGATCCAGGGTGAGGTTCTGGGTGTGCATGCCGACCGCGGGCAGCGCGATCGCGATCAGCGCGCCGGCCGCCACGGCCAGGGCGGTCCTCGGCCTGCGAAGCACCGCGCCGAGTACGGCGCGCCAGACGCGGCTCTCGCCGTTCCGGTTGGCCTTGCCGCGCTTGAGGCGGTTGAGGAACGGCACCCGGCCCTTCTCGACCCGCTCGCCGAGCAGGGAGAGCAGCGCGGGCAGCACGGTCACCGAGCCGACCATCGCGACCGCGACGACCATCAGGGACGCGAGGCCCATGGCCTCGAACTCGGCGAGGCCGGTGAAGAGCATGCCCGCCATGGCGACGCACACCGTCACACCCGACACGATGATGGCCCGGCCGCTGGTGGCGGCCGCGATGGCAAGGGCCGTCCGCGCGTCACGCCCGGCGGCCCGCTCCTCGCGTTCGCGGCGCAGATAGAAGAGGCAGTAGTCGACGCCGACGGCCAGGCCGACCAGGAGCATCACGGAGTTGGCGGTGTCGCTCATCGGCTGGAGGTGACTGACCACCGCCATCAGACCCATCGTCGCGACGATCGCAGTGATGGCGAGGGCCACCGGGAGGAGCGCGGCCACCAGGGCGCCGAACGCGATGAGCAGGATGCCGAAGGCGACGGGCACCGCCGAGTACTCGGCCTGCTGGAAGTCGTTGCCGAACGCGTCGCTGAACGTCTTGTTCATGCTGGCGCCGCCGATCTCCTCGATCCGCAGCCCCTGGTGGTCGCTCTGGACCTTGGCCACCGCGTCCAGGACCGGCGCGATGCGGTCCTTGGCCGTGTCCGGGTCGCCGCGCACATCGAACTGCACGAGCGCGCTGTGCCCGTCCTTGGAGATGGTCTTGGTGTCGTAGGGAGAGGTCACCTTGGTGACCTGGCCCGTCCCCTCCACGGCCTTCACGACGGCGGCGACGGCCGAGCGGAACTCCGGGGCGGTGGCGTTCGTTGCCGAACCACCCTGTCCGACCGACTGGATGAGGACGGTCTCGCCCGCCGGCTCCTTCAGACCCGCATCCTCGATGATCTGCGCCGCCTGGCCGACCTCGCCCGACAACTGCTGGCTCTGCTTCACATCGGCCCGCCCCGAGGCCGAGCCGGCCACTGTCGCGAGCACGACGAACAGCAGCCAAATCAGCACCGCCGCCCATCGATGGCGGGCGCTCCACCCGCCCGCGCGGGCCGCGACCCCGCGCACCTTCGTGACCCCGTGCACCATGTCCGGTCTCCCCCTTGGCGGCCGACGGCCGGGCGCCGTCCGAACCACCCTTCGACGTTAGGGGTGCGATCCGGCCGTCTCGTCGTGCTCTCAGGTGAGCCCGCAGGACCCGGGCTCATCCCTGCGGTGTGGAGACATCCCCGAGGAGACGTACCGAAGCCCCTTACACGTAAAGGAAGTTGGGACTGGAAAAAGGTCGGCGAGTTCACACAGAGTGTCCATCAGCCCTTCACAGAGCCCGAGTTGCCCGTTCCTGGCCGGTTTCTGATTACGAAACCTTGTTGGGTAAGTCACAGCTGTATGAAGTCCTTGATCTGCGCGCGTCAATCGGCAAGGGTTTCGAACCAGCCCCGGAAAGTTTCCGTCCGGTAGGCAAACCCCCCACAAATAGTGACGAGGAGACCCCCTCTTCATGGCAACTCACAAGCGTGCGAGCAAGAAGATCAAGCTCACCGCGGCGATAACCGCCGTCGTGGCAGCGGCCGGAGTGACCGTACTGAACTCCCCGTTCGCCGGAGCCACCCCCGCGGAAGGCACGGTCTACGGGCTGAACGCCAAGGACGCGGTCGACGGAAGCTACATCGTCCTGCTCGACAAGGCGGCCACGGCCGAATCCAAGCGCAAGCTCGCCGAGGAGTACGGCGGCACGCTCCAGCGCGACTACTCCTCCTCCCTCAACGGCTTCTCCGCCAGCGGGCTTTCGGAGACCGACGCCAAGCGCCTCGCCGCCGACCCCTCCGTCGGCAAGGTCGTGCAGAACAAGAAGTTCCACATCAGCGCGGAGCAGGCGAACCCGCCGTCCTGGGGCCTTGACCGGATCGACCAGGCAGACACCAAGGGCGACGGCAAGTACACCTACCCGGAGAGCGCCGGGGACGGGGTCACCGCGTACGTCATCGACACCGGAGTCCGCATCTCCCACAAGGACTTCGGCGGGCGGGCCTCCTACGGCTTCAACGCGGTCGACAACAACGACAAGGCCGACGACGGCAACGGCCACGGCACGCACGTCGCGGGCACCATCGCGGGCGCCGAGCATGGCGTGGCCAAGAAGGCGAAGATCGTCGCCGTGCGCGTCCTCGACAACCAGGGCTCCGGCAGCACCGAGCAGGTCGTCGCCGGCATCGACTGGGTCACCAAGAACCACAAGGGCCCCTCGGTCGCCAACATGAGCCTCGGCGGCACCGCCGACCCGGCGCTCGACGCGGCCGTCCAGAAGGCGATCGCCTCCGGTGTCACCTTCGGCATCGCGGCCGGCAACGAGTCCGCCGACGCGGGCAACAGCTCGCCGGCCCACGTGAAGGAGGCCATCACCGTCGCCTCCTCCACCAAGGACGACAAGCAGTCCGACTTCTCCAACTTCGGTTCGGTCGTCGACATCTACGCCCCCGGCTCGGACATCACCTCCGACTGGAACACCAGCGACTCGGCCACCAACACCATCTCCGGTACGTCCATGGCGACCCCGCACGTCGTCGGCGCCGCGGCCGTCTACCTGGCCGGCCACAAGGACGCCACCCCGGCCCAGGTCTCCGACGCCCTCACCAAGGGCGCCACTGCCGACAAGATCTCCAACGCGAGCCCCGGCACCCCGAACAAGCTGCTGAAGATCGTCGAGTAGACGCCATTCGGCAGCACCGAACGGCGGCCCCCGTGCCCGTCCCCCACGGGGCGCGGGGGCCGTCTTAGGGTGAGCCCATGACGACGACGTACGCCGCTCTGCTGCGCGGCATCAATGTGGGCGGGAACAGAAAAGTTCCCATGGCCGACCTGCGGAAAATCCTGGTCGAGCTCGGCCACGCCGATGTGAAGACGTACCTCAACAGTGGAAACGCCGTCTTCAGCAGCGCCTCCCGCGACCAGGACGCGCTCGCCGCGGGCCTGGAGGCCGCCATGGAGAAGCACTTCGGCTTCCGCGTCGCCTGCATGGTGCGCAGCGGCCCCTATCTGCGGTCCGTCCTCGACGCCTGCCCCTTTCCGGCCGACCGGCTGGAGGGCAGGCAGCTGCACGCCACCTTCTTCGCGGGGCCGCCCGTCACCGCCGACCGCTTCGCCTCCATCGACCAGGCCGCCTTCCTCCCCGAGGAGTTCCGGCTCGGCGACCAAGTGCTCTATCTGTACGCGCCCGAGGGTCTCGGCAAGTCGCAGCTCGGCGCCGCGCTGTCCCGGCCCGGCCTGCTCAAGGGCATCGAGGCGACCTCCCGGAACTGGAACACCGTCAAGGCGCTGGTGGAGATGACGGAGGCGGCGGGCGCCTGAGGCGTAACGCCGACCCGTCGAGGCGGCCGTCGAAGGGGAGCTGCGGCTGCTCGACCCCGAAGTGCGCGGCACTGTTCACGGCGCCGCATTCGGTCGACTCCTCAGGACGCCCGAAGGGCATCCAGCGTCTTCAACTCCCCTTCAGACAGCTCGACTTGAGCCGCATCCAGGTTCTCGTCCAGATGTGCCGGTGAGCCGGTGCCGGGCGTCGGGCACAGGACGGGGGAGCGGTGCAGCAGCCAGGCCAGGGCGAGCTGCCCCCTGGTCGCGCCGTGCTGCCGGGCGATCCGGTCGAGGCCGGCCGCCGCCTCGCCGGTGAGGGCGCCGTTGGCCAGCGGGAACCAGGGCAGAAACGCCAGACCGTGCGCCTCGCACAGGGCGAGCACCGCCGCGGACTCCCGGTCCAGGAGGTTGAAGCGGTTCTGCACCGAGGCGATGCCGGTCAGCCGGAGCGCCTGCTCCACCTGCTCCGCCGAGACGCTGTCGAGTCCGATGTGCCGGATCTTGCCCTCCTGCCTCAACTCGTCCAGCGCGCCCAGCTGTTCGGCCATGGGCACCTCGGGGTCGAGCCGGTGCAGCTGGTACAGGTCGATGGTCTCCACCCGCAGCCGGCGCAGGCTCGCCTCGCACATCGCCCGCAACCGCTCGGGCCGCCCCGCGATGTGCCAGGCGCTGTCGCTGGTCCGTACGACTCCGCCCTTGGTCGCGATCACCAGATCGGCCGGGTAGGGGTGGAGGGCCTCGGCGACGAGTTCCTCGGCGAGGTCCGGGCCGTAGTTGTCGGCGGTGTCGATCAGTGTGACACCCCGCTCGACCGCCCGGCGCAGCACGGCGAGCGCGTCCGCCCGCTTGCCGCGCGGACCCCAGTAGCCGGGCCCGGTGAGCTGCGCGGTGCCGAAGCCGAGCCGCCGCAGGGGCCGGTCGCCGCCGAGTACGAAGGTCTCAGAAATCATGGCCGGACGGTATACGACCACCCGCTGCGTTCTGGCAGACGGGTCGAGCCCCGGTGCGAGGGCCAAGAGGACCAAGGGGACGGGTCGAGGCGACGGCCGACTAGGGGGCCGAGCCCGTCGAGGTCAAAATGGCCCAGTGATCAGAGGCGGCATTGGACCAGTGGTGAGGGCCATTGCAAAGCTACGCTCGACCCATGACGAACACCACGACAGACCCCGCGCAGCGCACCACCGTCGACTTCTACTTCGACCCCGCCTGCCCCTTCGCCTGGATCACCTCCCGCTGGATGCTGGAGGTCGAGCGGCACCGCGACATCGAGCTGCGATTCCGGCCGATGAGCCTCTACTTCCACAACATCGGCAATGAACTCCCGGACTGGTACCGGGACTTGGTCGACCGTTCGATCGGCCCCGTCCGGGTCGCGGTCGCGGCGGCCGAGACGCACGGCGACGGCGTGCTGCGCGACCTGTACACCGCCTTCGGCACCCGCATCCACCAGGACAAGAACCAGGACTTCGACGAGGTGATCGCCCAGTCCCTCGCGGAGCTCGGCCTGCCCGCCGCACTCGCCGAAGCCGCCCATGACCAGGCGTACGACGAGGCGGTGCGCCGCAGCCACGACGCGGGCAAGGACCCGGCCGAGGACGGCTACGTCGGCACTCCGACCATGCACTTCGACGGCAAGGTCTACTTCGGCCCGGTGCTCAGCTCGATCCCGCGCGGCGAGGAGGCGGCCCGGCTCTTCGACAGCGTGCGCACGATCGCCGCGTACCCCGACTTCTTCGAGCTGAAGCGGACCCGGACGGGCTCGCTCAGCTTCGACTGAGACCACCTCTTCGGCCGGAGACCACCTCAAGACTTTCGAACGGGACCACCGCAAGACTCCTGTCGCGTTTTTTCAATACCGGGGAAGGGGCGCGACGGCACGCTGGGCGCATGAAGAACGAACACCGTGCCATGACCGAATGCGCAGCAGAGGCCGCCCGCATCGCGCGCGGCGTCACCCCCGGGCAGCTCGCCGGGCCCACTCCCTGCCGGGAGTGGGACGTGCGGGCGCTGGTCAACCACTGGGTCCTCTACACCTCGCACGGCCTGGAGCACCGGGCCCTGCGCAAGCCGCTCCCGGACGACCTCACCGCGCGCGACTTCACCGCCGACGCCGACTGGGCCGAGCGGTACGCCGCCCAGCTCGACCGGGCCGTGGCCGCCTGGGCCGACCCGGCGGTGTGGGAGGGCGAGGTCGATCTGGGCGGGACGGCGCTGGGCGCCGCACACATCGCTTCGATGGTGGTCAAGGAGATGGTGGTGCACGGCTGGGACGTCGCGCGCGCCACCGGGCAGGAGGTGCGGATCTCCGAGGAGTCCGCCGCGTTCGTGCTGAAGGTCGTCGAGGACAACGCCGAGCTCTACCGCCAGTACCAGGGCTTCGCCGACCCCGTCGAACTGCCGCCCACAGCCACCACGCTGGAGCGAGCCCTGGCTGCCTCGGGCCGCGACCCGCACTGGGCCGCCTGAGCCCAAGTCGTACTCCAGTGATCCCCCCACTTCAAGTGATCCGGCTCAAGTGATCGGATGACTAAGGGGAGTTGGCGAGAACGCGGGAGGGATCCGGGCCGATGTGTTGACCGTGGTACGTCAATGCTCCTACCTTTCCAGTGGCTCAGGGGCCGGTCCCGTGAGCCCCACTGGGAGGGACCATGCCCGCATCCCGGAGCGCGCCACGGACGGCGCCCCGAAGAGCCGCCCCGATCCTCGCGCTCGCCGCCGCCCTGGCCCTGGGGGTCCCGGGTCTCGTGCCGTCGGCCACGGCCCACGTGCCGCACGCGTCCTCCGCCGATGTGTACGTGTCCCCGACCGGGAGCGATTCCGGCGACGGCACCGCCCGGCACCCCGTGAACAGCCTGCCGCGCGCCCGAGACCTGGCGCGCGGCAGGGCGGCGCACCAGACCGCCGACCTCACCATTCACCTCGCCCCGGGCACCTACCGCACGGACGAGCCGCTCGAACTCGACGCCCGTGACTCGGGCCGGAACGGCCACCGGATCATCTGGCAGGGTGCGGGCGCCGGGGCCACCGTCATCAGCGGGGGCCGCAAGGTCGAGGGCTGGCAGCCGGTGCCCGGACGCCCCGGGTTCTGGTCCGCGCCCGCGCCCCAAGGGCTCGGCGACACACGGCAGTTGTACGTCGGCGGCGTGCGCGGTCAGCGCGCAAGAGGCGAGGTGCCGGTCGGCCTCACGGTCACGGACACCGGCTACACCGCGACCTCCGACGCCATCGCGCACTGGCGCCACCCCTCGGACGCCGAGTTCGTGTACACCAGCGGCGAGGCCCTCTGGAACGTCGAGCGCAACGGCCTCGGCCAGTGGACCGAACCCCGCTGCCCGATCGCGTCCGCCAAGGGCACCGCGATCACCATGGCCCAGCCGTGCTGGGACAACTCCAACAAGCGCGTCGAGTTCCCCGACCGGCCCGGCCGCACGGTGAGCATGGTCGGCCCCGGCAAGCTCACCAACAACGGCAAGGCGTCCTACGTCGAGAACGCCTACGAACTCCTCGACCAGCCCGGCGAGTGGTACCTCGACCGCACCGCGCACACCGTGTACTACCTGCCGCGCCAGGGCGAGGACCCGAGGAACGCCGACATCGAGGCGGCCTCCGCCGAAAAGCTGCTCGACGGGCACGGCACGGCCACGGCGCCGCTGCACGATGTCGCCTTCCAGGGGCTCCAGTTCAGCTACGCGACCTGGCTGACGCCGTCCGGCCCCGAGGGCTTCTCCGAGATCCAGGCCGGCTACACCATCACCGGTACCAAGGGCTGGGCGACCCAGGGCCTGTGCGGCTTCACCCCGGGCGGCACCTGCCCCTTCGCCTCCTGGACGAAGATGCCGGGCAACGTGTCCTTCTCGTACGCACGCGACATCGACATCAGCGACAGCACCTTCGCGCACCTGGGCGCCGCCGGGCTCGAACTCGGCGCCGGCACCACCAACTCCACCGTGCGTACCACCGTGTTCACCGACATCTCCGGAAACGGAATGGAGATCGGCGGCGTGGACGGGAAGACTCCCGCCTCGGGCATCGAAGTGACGGACAATCACCTCTACGCGCTACCACGGGAGTTCCACGGCGGCGTGGGCATCCTCAACGGCTACACCCGGCACAACACCATCGCGCACAACCAGCTCGACCACCTCGGCTACAGCGCGATCTCGATGGGCTGGGGCGGCTGGCCCGACAAGATCGGCTCACCCGCGACTCCCAACCCGAGCCACGACAACGCCGTGCGCGACAACCTGGTCTTCGACTACATGCAACTCCTGGACGACGGCGGAGGCGTCTACACCCAGGGCCTGACCGGCACGTCGATGGCCGACGGCGAGAAGGTCACCGGCAACGTCATCCACGACCAGTGGGGACTCGGCAAGAGCGTCTACACCGACAACGGCTGCACCTACGAGACCGTCCAGGGCAACGTCCTGTACGGCGCCGCGTACGCCAACGTCGCCGGCCGCCACACCGACTACCGCGACAAGCTCGGCAACAACGACCCGACGCTGATCAAGGACAACTGGTGGGAGGAGGGCACCGCCGACGGCGACAGCAAGGGCCTGGTGACCACGGGCAACCACATCATGGCCACCCTCGCCGACGTGCCCCCGGACGTCCTGGCGGGCGCCGGCATCGAGCCCGCGTACCGCTCGGTCCTCGACCGTACGACGCAGGCGGTCTCGGTGCCGGACGCCCCGGCGCGCGTGGCCACGAGCACGGCGGGGGCCGATGCTCTGTACGCCACCTTCAACCCGACGTATGCGGACGGTGCTTCGCCGCTGACCGGCTACACCGCGCACGCCCTGCGCCCCGACGGGACGGAGGCCGCGACGGCGGACATCACGGCGGCGGACTTCAAGAGGCAGGCGTACGTGCGGGTCGGTCGACTTGACGCCGCCGAAGGACCTTTCAGGGTTGTCGTCACCGCACGCAACGCCCATGGCGAGAGCGCCCCGTCGCCAGCCTCGGCGCCGCTCGCGCCGACTGCGGCCGTCGCGCTGCCGGGAGCGCCGACCGGCGTCAGGGCGCGGGCCGGATCAGGCGCCGTGACAGTCGCCTGGACACCGCCCGCAGCGACGGGCGACGCCAAGGTCATCGGCTACCGGATCACCGTCTCGGACGGGCGGATCGTAGAGGTCACCGGGCGGGACGCGCTGGTCACCCAGCCGTCGGCGAAGGGGATGTTCCGGGTGGTGGGCGGGCTTGCGCCGAGGGCGGCGTACGGGTTCACAGTGGCTGCGGTGACGGGGGCGGGGGTTGGGCCTGAGGTCGCGGTCCGGGGGACGACGTCGGCCGACGGGTAGGGGAACACCGGGGTCCGGGGCGGAGGCCCAGGGGTCAGGCTGTCAGGGCCGGGAGGCCGACCCGGGTTCGGGACTCGTCGTAGCGGAGGAGGAGTAGGCGGGCCAACTCCGGTGCCGCACCCAGGACTTCGGACAGCACGTCCGCCCCCGCCGCACCCCGCGCGATCCGGTCCGGCAGGAAACCGGGGGCGATGACGTACGGGGCTACGGCGACGCGCCGCACGCCCAGGGCCCGCAGCTCCCGTACGGCGTCTTCCGTGCGGGGCAGGGCCGCGGAGGCGAACGCAGGCCGCACGGCGCACCAACCGGTGTGCCGCAGCTCCCGCGCGATTTCAGCGATCACTGCGATCGCCTCCGGGTCGGTGGAGCCCGCCGAGGCCAGGACGACCCCGGTCGAGGGCTTGTCGGCGGGGTCGAGGCCCGCTTCGTACAGTCGCCGTTCCAGCGTGGCGAGCAGCAGGGATGAGGGGCCGAGGACGTCCGCGAGGCGGATGTTCAGGCGGGCCGGCGCCCGGTCTAGGACCGCCGGGATGTCCGCCTTGGCGTGGAAGGCGCGGGTCAGGAGGAGGGGGAGGGCCACCACGTCCCGTACGCCTTCCAGGGCGAGGCGGTCCAGGATCTGTGGCACGGACGGTGCGTTGAAGTCCAGGAATCCGAGCTCCACGCGCACCCCCGGCCTCAGCGACCGCACCCGCCGCACCAGGGCGTGGACGGTCGCGGCGTGCCGGGGGTCGCGGCTGCCGTGGGCTATGACGAGGAGGACCGGGCGGCGCATGGGGCGTCCTCAGCTCTTCACCAGCAGGCCGCGGCCGCGCAGCACCCTGCGCTCCAGCGGGCTGAAGATCAGCAGGTCGATGGCGATGCCGACGAGCAGGATCAGGATGATCGCCAGGAAGATGCCCGGCATGTCCGAGTTGTTGCGGCCGTTCTCCAGCAACTGGCCGAGCCCGAGGCCGAGATCGGGCGAGGAGGCGATGATCTCGGCGGCCATCAGCGAACGCCAGGAGAACGCCCAGCCCTGCTTGAGGCCGGCGAGGTAGCCGGGCAGCGCGGCCGGCATCAGGATGTGCCAGGCGCCGCGCACCCCGGTCGCGCCCAGCGTGCGGCCCGCCCGCAGATACAGCGGCGGCACCTGGTCGACGCCGGATACGAGACCGTTGGCGATGGAGGGGACCGCGCCGAGCAGGATCACCGCGTACATCATCGAGTCGTTCAGGCCGAGCCAGAGGACGGCCGGGGGGACCCAGGCCACCGACGGCAGCGACTGGAGTCCGGACAGGATCGGGCCGATCGCCGCCCGCACGAACTTGACCCGGGACACGAGCAGACCCAGCGGCGTGCCGATCGCCAGGGCGAGGAGGAAGCCGAGGAGGCCGCGCGAGACGCTGGTCCACACGACGTCGAGCAGGGTCCCCTGGAGCCACATGTCGCGCAGGCTCGACCACACCGCGGAGGGCGCGGGCAGCTTGTACTCGTCGGTGACCTTCGCCGAGACCAGGACCTGCCACACCACCAGGACCAGGGCGATCGCGGTGAGCGGCGGCAGGACCTTCTTGACCAGCACCTCGCGCACGGGGGCGCGGTGGGTCTGGACGGTTTCGAGCGCGTCGAGTCCCGCTTCGAGGCTGCCCAGGTCGGGGGAGTCCTTGACGTCAGTGGTCTCAGTGCTGGCCATGGCGGCGGATCTCCCCACGCAGTTGTTCAGTGATCTCGACGGAGAGCTCAGCCACTTCGGCGTCCTCGATGCGGCGCGGCTGGTCGATGTCGACCGTCCACTCGTGGGCCACCCGGCCGGGCCGCGAGGAGAGCAGCACCACGCGCTGCGCGAGCCGGACCGCCTCGCGCACGTTGTGGGTGACGAAGAGGACCGAGAGGTTCGTCTCGCGCCAGATGCGGGTCAGCTCGTCGTGCAGGACGTCGCGGGTGATCGCGTCGAGGGCCGCGAACGGCTCGTCCATCAGCAGGAGTTGTGAGTCCTGGGCGATCGCGCGGGCCATCGCGACACGCTGGCGCATGCCGCCGGACAGCTCGTGCACGCGCTTGCCGTACGCACCCTGGAGGCGGACCAGGGCGAGGAGTTCCTCGGCCCGCTCGCGCCGGTCGTTCTTGGGCACCCCGCGCAGCCGCAGGGCGAGCTCGATGTTCTTGCCCGCGGTCAGCCACGGGAACAGGGCGTGCTCCTGGAACATCAGGGCCGGCCGCCCGCCGGGCGTCTCGATGGTGCCCGCGGTGGGCGCGTCCAGGCCCGCCACCAGGTTGAGGAGCGTCGACTTCCCGCAGCCGGAGGCGCCCAGGAGGGTGACGAACTCGCCCGGCGCGACATCGAGCGAGATGTCGTCGAGGACGAGCTGCGGTCCCGCGGGACCGTTGAAGGACTTCGAGACATGCCCGATGCGGGCGGCGTACTCGTGCGCTGCCGCCGTGCGGTCCGTGGCCTTGGCGAGTGCGGTGGCCATGGTCGTCACCTCCTGGGAAACCTGTGAACCGGCTGGTTTTGGGGACTACTTGACGCCGAGACCGGCGTCGCCGACCTCGGGCCTGCCCAGGGACTTGAGGACCTTGTTGAGCGGGTCCAGGTCGTAGATGCCCTTGAGGTCGGGCTTCTTGAGGAGGCCGGCCTTCACCGCGTGGTCGGCCTGCGCCTGGAGGCTGGCCGCCAGCGGGTCGTCCAGGGTCTGGATGGACTTCCACGCCGGGTCGATGATGTTCGCCGGCAGCTCCTTGCCGGAGAGCTTCTTGAGCGCGGCGTTCGCCGAGGCCTTCGCCTGGTCGGGGTGGGTCGCGATCCACTCGTTGGTCTTCACCGAGCCGCGCAGGACCGCCTCGACGACGTCGGGGTGCTCCTTGAGGAACTTCTGCGACACGATGACGTTGGTGATCACGAACTGGCGGTCCGGCCACAGATCGGACTCGTCCACGAGGACCTTGCCGCCCTCCTGCACCAGCTTGGACGCGGTCGGCTCGGGCACCCAGGCACCGTCGACCGAGCCGGACTTGTAGGCATCCGGGGTGATCTTGTTGTCGGTGCGGACCACGTTGACGTCGCCCTTGCCGCTCTGCGCGTCGACCTTCCAGCCCTTGTCGGCGAGCCAGTTCAGGAACGCCACGTCCTGGGTGTTGCCGAGCTGGGGCGTCGCGATGTTCTTGCCCTTGAGCTCGTCCACCGACTTGATCTTCTCGGGGTTGACCACCAGCTTCACACCGCCGGACGCCGAGCCGCCGATGATGCGCAGGCTCTGCCCCTTGGACTTGGTGAAGCCGTTGATGGACGGCGAGGGGCCGATCCAGCCGATGTCGATCGAGCCCGCGTTGAGGGCCTCGATCTCGGAGGGCCCCGCGTTGAACGTGGACGTCTTGACCGTGGTGCCGCCCAGCTCCTTCTGGAACAGCCCTTCCTGGACGCCGACCAGCGCCGTGGCGTGGGTCAGGTTCGGGAAGTAGCCGATCTTCACGGAGTCGGCGGAGAGCTTCTTCGCGCCGTCCGCGGCGGGCGCGGCCTTCCCGGCGTCGTCCTTGTTCGCGGCGGAGCCGTAGCCGCACGCGGCGAGCGCCCCGAACAGCAGGGGCAGGGTGGCGGCGGCGACGAGGCTGCGCCTCAAAGCGGAGCTGGCAGGCACGGGAGGGTTTCCTCTCGGAGGCCCGGTGCTTACGTCCGGCGGAGTCTCAACTCCGGGACGCGGCCGGGAAGTCGGCAGGTCTTCGGTGCGGGGGAGGATGGTGCATCCGGGCGCGCGAGCGGTGCGCGTACGTCATCGCGCACATCGGGCGACCCCGCCCTGGCCGCTGCCGAGGGCGCCGCTGCCTACCCGGCCGCCCTCCTTCGCGAAGGTCGAGTAGATGTCATGACGGCCCATCAGAAGTCCCAACCCTCTTCGTCCTCAACGGAGTTGAGAACCTTGTGGGTGGCGAACGACTCGCCCGCCATGCCGGCCGCGAGCGTGGTGCCGTCCGCCGGGTCGATCAGCAGGAATGATCCGGTGCGCCGCGAGTCGGCGTACGAGTCGAGCGCGAGCGGCTCGGCGGTGCGCACCTTGACCCGGCCGATGTCGTTGGCGACGAGCTGGCCCGGGTTGGGGTGCTGGGAGAGGTCGTCCAGGGTCAGCCGGGACGGGATCTCCTTGACGATCGCCTTGACCGTGCGGGTGGTGTGCTTGAGCAGCACCCGCTGACCCACCGTCAGGGGCTGGTCGGCCACGTGGCAGACGGTCGCCTCGACGTCCTGGGTGGTGGCGGGCGCGTCGCCGCTCGGCACGATCAGGTCGCCGCGCGAGATGTCGATGTCGTCCTCCAGGAGGAGGGTGACGGACTGCGGCGTCCAGGCGATGTCGACGGCCTCGCCGAGCAGGTCGATCCCGGCGATCCTGCTGGTGCGCCCCGAGGGGAGCACGGTCACCGGCTCGCCGACCCGGAACGTACCCGCGGCGATCTGGCCCGCGTAACCCCGGTAGTCGGGGAGCTCGGCGGTCTGCGGGCGGATCACGTACTGCACGGGAAGGCGGGCGTGGCAGGAGGTCAGGTCGTGGCTGACCGGGACCGTCTCCAGGTGCTCCAGAACGGTGGGGCCGCCGTACCAGTCCATGTTGGCGCTGGGCTCCACCACGTTGTCCCCGGCGAGCGCCGAGATCGGGATCGCCGTGATCTCCGGGACGCCCAGCTCGCTCGCGTACGCGGTGAATTCCTCGGCGATCTTCGCGAAGACCTTCTCCTCGTACGCCACCAGGTCCATCTTGTTGACGGCGAGGACCACGTGCGGGACGCGGAGGAGGGCCGCGACCGCGGCGTGTCGGCGGGTCTGCTCGATGACACCGTTGCGGGCGTCGACCAGGACCACGGCGAGGTCGGCGGTGGAGGCGCCGGTCACCATGTTGCGGGTGTACTGCACGTGCCCCGGGGTGTCGGCCAGGATGAACCGGCGGCGCGGGGTCGCGAAGTAGCGGTAGGCCACGTCGATGGTGATGCCCTGCTCGCGCTCGGCCCGCAGGCCGTCGGTCAGCAGCGCCAGGTCGGGGGCTTCCTGACCGCGCTTGAGCGAGGCCGCCTCGACGGCTTCGAGCTGGTCGGTCAGGACCGACTTCGAGTCGTGCAGGAGCCGGCCCACCAGCGTGGACTTGCCGTCGTCGACGGACCCGGCGGTCGCGAAGCGCAACAGGGTGGTGGCCGACAGATCAGCCAACTGCACTGCGGAATCAACGGAGTTGGACATTTAGAAGTACCCCTCGCGCTTGCGGTCTTCCATCGCGGCCTCGGACATCTTGTCGTCGGCGCGGGTGGCACCCCGCTCGGTGAGCCTCGATGCGGCGATCTCGGTGATGACGGCGTCCAGCGTCGTCGCGTCGGAGTCGACGGCGCCGGTGCAGGACATGTCGCCGACGGTGCGGTAGCGCACCAGACGGGTCTCGACCGTCTCCTCGGCCTTCGGGCCGCCCCACTCGCCGGCGGTCAGCCACATCCCGGACCGCTTGAACACCTCGCGCTCGTGGGCGAAGTAGATCCCCGGCAGGTCGATGTCCTCGCGGGCGATGTACTGCCACACGTCCAGCTCGGTCCAGTTGGACAGCGGGAACACCCGGACGTGCTCGCCGGGGGCGTGCCGGCCGTTGTAGAGCTGCCACAGCTCGGGGCGCTGGCGGCGCGGGTCCCACTGCGAGAACTCGTCGCGCAGCGAGAACACCCGCTCCTTGGCGCGGGCCTTCTCCTCGTCCCGGCGGCCGCCGCCGAACACCGCGTCGAAGCGGTGCCGCTGGATGGCCTCGGTCAGCGGCACCGTCTGGAGCGGGTTGCGCGTCCCGTCGGGCCGCTCGCGCAGCTTGCCCGCGTCGATGTACTCCTGCACCGAGGCGACGTGCAGGCGAAGCCCGTGCTCGGCCACCACCCGGTCGCGGTAGGCGAGGACCTCGGGGAAGTTGTGCCCGGTGTCCACGTGCAGCAGAGAGAAGGGAACGGCCGCCGGGGCGAACGCCTTCAGCGCCAGGTGCAGCATGACGATGGAGTCCTTGCCGCCGGAGAAAAGGATCACCGGCCGCTCGAACTCACCCGCCACCTCACGGAAGATGTGCACCGCCTCGGACTCCAGAGCGTCCAGGTGGCTGAGCGCGTAGGGGGTGTCGGTGCCCTCGCTCACGGTGATTGCCGACGTCATGCCAGGCCCCTCTCGGTGAGCAGCGCATGCAGCGCGGCCGCGGACTCCTGCACGGTCTGGGTGTGCGACTCGATCCGCAGATCCGGCGCCGAGGGCGCCTCGTACGGGTCGTCGACGCCGGTCAGACCGCTGATCTCGCCCGCCGCCTGCTTGGCGTACAGACCCTTCACATCGCGTACGGAGCAGACCTCCACCGGCGTCGCGACGTGCACCTCCAGATAGGCGGTGCCCTCGCTCTGGTGGCGCTTGCGCACAGCCTCGCGGCTGTCCGCGTACGGGGCGATCACCGGGACGAGCGCCTTCACTCCGTTGGCGGCGAGCAGTTCGGCGACGAAGCCGATCCGCTGCACATTGGTGTGCCGGTCCTCGCGGCTGAAGCCGAGGCCCGCCGAGAGGAACTCGCGGATCTCGTCCCCGTCGAGCACCTCCACCCGGTGGCCGCCCTCGCGCAGCCTGCCCGCGAGCTCGTACGCGATGGTGGTCTTGCCGGCGCTCGGCAGACCGGTCAGCCAGATGGTGGCTCCCGCCTCCGTCACGCTCATCGAAGTCTCCTGATCATTCTGACGGTCCGTCATCCGTGCAGCCCGCACTCGGTCTTGTTGCGTCCGGCCCAGCGTCCGGCGCGCGCGTCCTCGCCCTCGGCGACCCGGCGGGTGCAGGGGGCGCAGCCGATCGAGGGGTAGCCGTCCATGAGGAGCAGGTTGGTGATCACGCCGTGTTCGGCGACGTAGGCGTCCACGTCGTCCTGCGTCCAGCGGGCGATCGGCGACACCTTGACCTTCTGCCGCTTCTCGTCCCAGCCGACCACCGGGGTGTTCGCCCGGGTCGGTGACTCGTCGCGGCGCAGCCCGGTGGCCCAGGCGGCGTACGAACTCAGGCCCTCTTCAAGGGGCTTGATCTTGCGCAGGGCGCAGCACAGGTCGGGGTCGCGGTCGTGCAGCTTGGGGCCGTACTCGGCGTCCTGCTCGGCGACGCTCTGGCGCGGGGTCAGCGTGATGACGTTGACGTCCATCACCTCGGCGACGGCGTCGCGGGTGCCGATGGTCTCGGGGAAGTGGTAGCCGGTGTCGAGGAACACCACGTCCACGCCGGGCATGGCGCGTGAGGCGAGGTGGGCCACGACCGCGTCCTCCATGGAGGAGGTGACGCAGAACCGCTTGCCGAAGGTGTCGGCGGCCCACCGCAGGATCTCCAAGGGGGAGGCCTCTTCGAGGTCCCGCCCCGCCTGCTCGGCGAGCGCCCTGAGGTCCTCGGCGGTGTACTCGGCGGTCTGACTCGCCGTCATATCGCTTCCCCTCCACGGTCGTTGCGCTGAACTCCACGGGCGAGCAGCCCGAGGAACTTCAACTGGAAGGCCCGGTTGCATGCCGCGCATTCCCACGCGCCGTGTCCGGTCTCGTTGGGACGCAGGTCCTCGTCGCCGCAGTACGGGCAGTGGAAGGGGGCCGCACGCTCGCTCATGACAGGGCCTCCTCGCTCGCGCGGGCGGTCCAGGCGGCGAACCGCTCGCCCTCGGTGCGCTCCGCCTGGAAGCGCTTGAGGACGCGCTCGACGTAGTCGGGCAGCTCGGCGGAGGTGACCTTCAGGCCGCGGACCTTGCGGCCGAAGCCGGCCTCCAGGCCGAGCGCGCCGCCCAGGTGCACCTGGAAGCCCTCGACCTGGTTGCCCTCGCCGTCCAGGACGAGCTGGCCCTTGAGGCCGATGTCGGCGACCTGGATGCGGGCGCAGGAGTTGGGGCAGCCGTTGATGTTGATGGTGATCGGCTCGTCGAACTCCGGGATGCGGCGCTCCAGTTCGTCGATGAGCGAGGCGCCGCGCGCCTTCGTCTCGACGATGGCGAGCTTGCAGAACTCGATGCCGGTGCAGGCCATGGTGCCGCGCCGGAACGGCGAGGCGTTGACCTTGAGGCCGAGCGCCTCCAGGCCGGACACGAGCGAGTCGACCCGGTCCTCCGCGACGTCGAGCACGATCAGCTTCTGCTCGGCGGTGGTGCGCAGGCGGCCCGAGCCGTGCGTCTCGGCGAGCTCGGCGATCTTGCTCAGGGTGGTGCCGTCGACGCGTCCGACGCGGGGCGCGAAGCCGACGTAGAAGCGGCCGTCGTTCTGGCGGTGCACCCCGAGGTGGTCGCGCCAGACGTCCTTGGGCTGCTCGGGCGCCGGCCCGTCGAGGAGCTCACGCTTCAGGTACTCGTCCTGGAGGACCTGGCGGAACTTCTCCGGCCCCCAGTCGGCGACCAGGAACTTCAGGCGGGCGCGGGTGCGCAGGCGGCGGTAGCCGTAGTCACGGAAGATCGAGATGACGCCCTCGAAGACGTCCGGCACCTCGTCCAGGGGCACCCAGGCGCCGAGCCGCACGCCGAGCTTGGGGTTGGTGGAGAGCCCGCCGCCGACCCACAGGTCGAAGCCGGGCCCGTGCTCGGGGTGCTCGACGCCGACGAACGCGATGTCGTTGATCTCGTGCGCGACGTCCAGCTGCGGGGAGCCCGAGACGGCCGTCTTGAACTTGCGGGGCAGGTTGGAGAAGGCCGGGTTGCCGATGAAGCGGCGGTGGATCTCGTCGATGGCCGGGGTGCCGTCGATGATCTCGTCCTCGGCGATCCCGGCGACGGGAGAGCCGAGGATGACACGCGGGGTGTCGCCGCAGGCCTCGGTGGTGGACAGGCCGACCGCTTCGAGGCGGTTCCAGATCTCCGGGACGTCCTCGATGCGGATCCAGTGGTACTGGATGTTCTGCCGGTCGGTGAGGTCGGCGGTGCCGCGCGCGAACTCCTGCGAGATCTCGCCGATCACCCGCAGCTGCTCGGTGGTGAGCCGGCCGCCGTCGACGCGGACGCGCAGCATGAAGTACTCGTCGTCCAGCTCCTCCGGCTCCAGGATCGCGGTCTTGCCGCCGTCGATGCCCTGCCGGCGCTGCGTGTAGAGGCCCCACCAGCGCATCCGGCCGCGCAGGTCGTTGGGGTCGATCGAGTCGAAGCCGCGCTTGGAATAGATCGTCTCAATGCGTGTCCGCACATTGAGACCGTCGTCGTCCTTCTTGAACTGCTCGTTCCCGTTGAGGGGCGTGAAATGGCCGACGGCCCACTGGCCTTCACCACGGTGGCGCCCGGGCTTGCGGCGGGGCGTGGTGGCGGCAGGGTTTTCTGGGGTGGCGGCCATGGCGTATGTCCTTCGGGACTGCGGGTGGGCGGCTCTGACCTGCACACTCGCGCTTCGGCGCGGCGGTGCGCAGTCAGGACAAAGGGGAAGGGATCGCGGCGTTGCTGGAGGAGTCAGCGTGCCGGACAGATGGCGCTGGACATGCGGCCGAGGTCGACGTGCCGCCGACTCACCAAGGCAATTCCAGTTCCAGACATGACGGAAGCGTGTCACGGGACTTTAGACCCAGTCCACCACTATCCAGAATGTGGACATTGGTGTCCCGAATGGTGGGACGATGTGTCCCGGGTCACCCGCGGACCGGCCCGCGCGCCTCAGAACGCCCCCGGCCAGGGTCCCGGCGCCGCGGTGTCCTCGGCCTGCTCCTCCTTGGTCTCGAAGAGCTTGAAGCCGCGCCTCAGATAGTTGTCCATGGCGTGCTCCCCGTCCAGGGAGCAGGTGTGCAGCCACACCCGCTCGGTGGCGGGCAGCCCGGGCCAGCGCTCGGCGAGGTCCCAGGCCCGGCGGATCCCGTACGACAGGAGGTGGCCGCCGATCCGGCGGCCGCGGAAGGCGGGGATCAGGCCGAAGTAGACGATCTCGACCGAGCCGCCGGGCTGGGCCTCCAGCTCGACGTAGCCCGCGGGCGTGCCCCGGTCGTAGGCCACCCAGGTCTCCGTGCCCGGCTTGGCCAGCGCCCGCTCCCACTCGGCGTACGACATGCCCAGGCGGTCGATCCACTTGATGTCGCCGCCGACCGCCGTATAGAGGAAGCGGCTGAACTCCGGCGAGGGGACCTCGGCGCGCACGATCGTGATGTCGCCGGCCGGCTCGGCGGCCGGGCGCAGATCGTCGACGGAGGTCTGCTCAAGGGACCAGGTGGTCACGGTGATACTCATGCGGCCCAGGCAATCATGCGGGTCGCGATGCTTCAACGCAGGTCAGGGGTGGCGGCCCCGGGCCAGTCTGACCGTCGGGGACGAGGAGTGGGGGAGCAGGTCCGACGGGAGGTCCGGCCGGACCACCTCCACGTGAACGTCCTCGCTGAAGCGGTACGGGCGGTGCGCGAGGACCTCCGCGAGACCACGGCGGAGCCGTGACATCTCGGCCCGTACGGTCACCGTGCGCGTCGGGTCCTCGAAAATGTCCTGCGCGAGCTGGGCGGCGCTGCGGCCCTCCCGGTTCTGGGCCAGGACGAACAGCAGCTCGGCGTGGCGGGGGCTGAGCTCCTGTGTCCAGCTGCCCACGTCGCCCGAGACCGTCACCGAGCAGCGCCGGGGCCGGCTGAGGTCGAGCATGACCCGCCGGGCTGTCGAGGTGCCCGGGCCGGCGCCGTCTCCGTCGACCTGGACGAGCCGGCCGCCGGGCAGCGGCTCGACCGTGCACATGCCGAGCGAGGGCAGCCACACCCGGCCCGAGCGCGGCGACTTCGGCAGCGCGAGCCGGTCGGTGGGCGGCATACCGGTGACCGCGGCCACCCAGCCGTTGTCGTCGACGGCGAGCGCCCGCCCGCCGATCCGGCAGAGCACCGGCGCGGCCACCGTGCGCAGCCGGTCGAGGGCCGCGAAGTGCCGGTTGCGCAGCTCGGCCACGGCGAGCCGGGTCACCGAGGTCACGAAGGACAGCGTGGCCGGGTGCATGGTGCTGAGCGGCCCGCTGACGTCCACCACCCCGAGCAGCCGCCCGTCGCGCGGGTCGACGATGGGCGCGCCCGCGCAGGTCCAGGTGTGGTGGGTGGCGACGAAGTGCTCGGCCGAGAACACCTGCACCGGCCGGCCGGTGACGAGCGGGGTGCCCACCCCGTTGGTGCCGACGGCCGCCTCGCTCCAGTCGGCGCCCACCTCGAAGCCCAGGGTGTCCGCCTGCTTCAGAACGGACGGATGCCCCTCGCGCCACAGCAGCCGCCCCTCGGCGTCCGAGACCACCATGATGTGCTGGGCGGCGTCCGCCACCGACACCAGGGCGTCCCGCAGCACCGGAAGGACCTCGCTCAACGGCGAGTGCTGTCTGCGCCGTTCGACCTCGGCCAGCGGAAGCAGCCCGGCACGGTACCCCCCGTCCGGATTGAGCCCGCTGTCGAGCATCCGCCGCCAGGACTCCTCGATGTCCGTACGCGGCACGACCTTCGTGCGCCGGCCCTCAAGCGCGGCCGCACGCATGCTCTTCAGGAGCCGGGTCGCCTCCCGGGAGTCCATCGCGGCCAGCCGGGCCACGTCGAGCGTGTTGGTCCCCACGGAATCCTCCTGCTGTCGACACCGGCGTCCGTCACGTACGGATCCACGCGTGTCCTGAATTCATCGTGCCCGTCCGGGAGTTGGCGCGCGGCGATATGCCGCACATGGTTGCAACCCTTTGCAACCCTCGCGAACAGTCGGGCGGGGGTACCAAGGTAAGAGGGCACCGGAAGTTCGGTCGTCATGCTCCCCCCGTGGACGCATGAGAACGCGGGGGTGGTGCCGTGTCGGCGCAGCACCACCCCCGACGGACCTTTTCGGCCGCGGCGGCCTCCGCTCACACCTCGGCGCGGGCCCGCTCCACCACCGACGCCAGATCCAGCGAGTGCGGCAGCGTCCCGAACGCCGCCCCCCAGTCGCCGCCGAGCCGCGAGGCGCAGAACGCGTCCGCGACCTGAGGCGGCGCCCAGCGCACCAGCAGCGAACCCTGGAGCACCAGTGCCATCCGCTCCACGAGGCGCCGCGCCCGCGCCTCGATGCCCTCCAGATCGGCGAGTTCGGTCAGCAGGTCCTTGATCGCCGCGTCCAGGCGGTGGTCCGCGCCCCGCGCCTTTCCGACCTCCTGGAGGAACGCGTTGATCGCCTGCGGCTCGCGCTGGAGCGCCCGCAGCACGTCCAGGGCCTGCACGTTGCCCGAGCCCTCCCAGATCGAGTTCAGCGGCGCCTCCCGCAGCAGCCGCGGCATCCCGGACTCCTCGACGTACCCGTTGCCGCCGAGGCATTCGAGCGCCTCACCCGCCACCGGCGTACACCGCTTGGTGACCCAGTACTTGGCGGCCGGCACCGCGAGGCGCAGAAACGCCCGCTCCTCCTCGGTGTCGGCGTCGTAGGCGGCCGCCAGGCGCAGCGCCAGCGTGGTGGCCGCCTCCGACTCCAGGGCCAGATCGGCAAGGACGTTGCGCATCAGCGGCTTCTCGACGAGCAACCCACCGAACGCACTTCGGTACGAGGAGTGGTGGACCGCCTGCGCCACCGCCTGCCGCATGATCGCCGCCGAGCCGATCACACAGTCGAGCCGGGTCGCCGCCACCATCTCGATGATGGTGCGCACCCCGCGCCCCTCCTCACCGACCCGGCGCGCCCACGTCCCGTCGAACTCGACCTCGCTGGAGGCGTTCGACCTGTTGCCCAGCTTGTCCTTGAGCCGCTGGATCGCGAACACGTTGCGCGTGCCGTCGGCGAGAACCCGCGGCACCAGGAAGCACGTGAGCCCGCCGGGCGCCTGGGCAAGCACCAGGAACCCGTCGCTCATCGGCGCCGAGCAGAACCACTTGTGCCCCGTCAGGACGTACTCGCCGTCGGCGGAGAGCGGCACCGCGGACGTCGTGTTCGCCCGCACGTCGCTGCCGCCCTGCTTCTCCGTCATGCCCATCCCGAAGAGCACCCCGCCCTTCTCGGCGGCGGGCCGCAGCCCCTGCTCGTACACGTGTGAGGTGAGCCGCGGCTCCCACTCGGCGGCGAGCGCCGGGTCGGTGCGCAGCGCGGGCACGGCCGCGTGCGTCATGGAGACGGGGCATCCGTGCCCGCCCTCCGCCTGCGTCCACACCAGGAACCCGGCGGCCCGCCGCACATGCCCGGCGGGCCGCCCCCAGGCGTCGGTGAGCCCGGCGGACACGGCCTTGCCGAGCAGCCGGTGCCAGCTGGGATGGAACTCGACCTCGTCGATCCGGTTGCCGTACCGGTCGTGGGTGCGCAGCTTCGGGGGGTTCTCGTTCGCCAGCACACCCCACTCCTGGGCCTGGGCCGATCCCGCGGTCCGTCCGAGCCCCGCGAGCTCCTCGCGTACCTCGTCGAGGAGCTCCGGCGCGGTGTGCCGCTCGACGGCCTCGGTGAGGGCCCGGTCGGCGGTGAAGACGTCGTACCCCACCAGGGGCGGAGCCTGGTTGGTCACTGTGTGGGTGGTGGCTGCCATGCCGATACGGTAAGGACGTGCAGCCAGCAAATGAAACACCCGAGCGGACATCCGGCCGCCTTCATCGGGCCCGCGTCCTCTACCGCAACGTCTCGAAGCGGAAATTGGGCTGGCTGCTGCTCAAGGACACCGTCAACTCCTGCGTCGAATACCGCATCCTGGGCCTGGCCGCCGAGGCCGCGTTCTTCACCCTCCTCTCGCTGCCCCCGCTGCTGCTCAGTGTCATCGCGCTGCTCGGTTACGTGGACGGCTGGACCAACACCCACACCGTCGCCAGCATCGAGCAGAACATCCTGAACGCGGCCGGAACCGTACTGTCCGACCGCGGC
The DNA here is from genome assembly GCF_053597395.1 of Streptomyces sp. NPDC001415. NCBI lineage: Bacteria > Bacillati > Actinomycetota > Actinomycetes > Kitasatosporales > Streptomycetaceae > Streptomyces > Streptomyces sp. NPDC001415. The sequence goes on along the minus strand of NZ_JBSFIE010000026.1, from coordinate 62,492 downwards.
GTGCACGAGTTCGCCCAGCCGCTCCTCGACGACGTCACCAAGGGCAAACGCCCGGAAATCGTCTCCATCGGCTTCGCCATCGCCCTGTGGTCGGGCTCGCGCGCCGTCAACGTCTTCATCGACACCATCACCGTGATGTACGGGCTCGACGGGCACCGCGGCATCGTCAAGACCCGGCTGCTCTCGCTGCTCCTGTACATCGTGGCGCTGCTCATCGGCGCGGTCGTGCTGCCGCTCGCGGTGGTCGGCCCGGACCGGGTGGTGGAGCTGATCCCGTGGGGCACGGACGTGATCAGTTTCCTGTACTGGCCGACGATGATCCTGCTGTCCATCGCCTTCCTGACCACCCTCTTCCACGTCTCGGTGCCGGTCCGCTCGCCGTGGATCGAGGACGTGCCGGGCGCCCTGGTCGCCCTCGCGATGTGGGTGCTCGGCTCGTTCCTGCTGCGGATCTACCTGACCAGCACGGTCGAGGGCCCCACCATCTACGGCTCGCTCGCCGCCCCCATCGCGGTGCTGCTGTGGATCGGCATCTCGGCGTTCGCGGTGCTGGTGGGCGCGGCCGTCAACGCGGCCATCGACCGTGTCTGGCCGTCGGTCGCCACGGCCGCCGCCCGCGAGGCCAGCGACCGGGTGCGCACCGCGCAGGCCGCCCAGCTCGTGGCCCGCGCCCAGCCGGCCCAGCCGGTGCTCTTCGACGGCGGTGAGGACGACGACGAGGCGGGCGACCCGGGGATGCCGTCCGAGTTCCCCGAGCGCTGGTCGAGGTTCCTGCCCCCGGACGACGTGAAGTCCCGTCTGCACACCGCGAAGAAGCCCGAGGACAAGCCGCAGGAGAAGCCCCCGCACCACCACGAGAAGTCCCCGCGCGACCACGACTGACCGGAGGGCCACGCGGGCACCGCACTATCCTCGAAGCATGTACCGAGAGCGGCCCTCCCGGCTTTCCGGCGCCGTCGTCTGGACCCGGACCGTGGGCGGGTCCGGCGATGCGCGGCCGGTCCTTCCGGACGGCTGCATGGATTTGCTCTGGTGCGAGGGCCGCCTCCTGGTGGCGGGCCCCGACACCCACGCCTACGTACCCGACGCGGCCCCCGGCACGCGCTACGCCGGGATCCGCTTCGCGCCCGGTGCGGGGCCCGCCGTCTTCGGCGTCCCGGCGCACGAGCTGCGCGACACCCGGGTCGCGCTCGACGCGATCTGGCCCGGCGCCGAGGTGCGCTCGCTCGTCGAACGGATCGGCGAGGCGGCCCGACCGGCAGCCGCCCTCGAAGCCGTGGCGCTGGCGAAGGTGCCAGGACCCGACCCGCTGACGCGCGCGGTGGCGGACCGGCTTGCCGCCGGGTGGAGCGTCACCGCCACCGCCGCCGAGGCCGGCCTCGGCGCCCGCCAACTGCACCGGCGCTGCCTGGACGCCTTCGGCTACGGACCGAAGACGCTGGCCCGCATCCTGCGCCTCCAGCGCGCCCTGGACCTCGTACGGCGGGGTGTGCCGTACGCCGAGGCCGCGCTCGCCGCGGGCTGCGCCGACCAGGCCCACCTCGCCCGCGAGATGCGCTCGCTTGCCGGGATGACGCTGACCGACTACGCGAGCGCGGCGAACAGCGAGACCTCCACGCCGTCCGGGTCGTGGACGACCGCATAGCGCTGCCCCCAGAACGCGTCCCAAGGCTTGAGGTGGCCGTCGTACCCGGCCGCCACCAGCGCGTCGTACGTCGCGTCGACCTCGCCGGGCGAGTCACAGGCGAAGGCAAGCCCCGTACGGGCACCGCCCTCGGGGCGTGTCCAGTCCGGGTCGAAGGAGCGGATGGTGTCCTCGGTGTCCCACAGGATCCGCGTGCCGCCGGGGAGCGTGCACTCCACATGCGGCTGGGCGTCCGCGTCGGCCGGAACGGGGAGGCCCAGGCGGCGGTAGAAGGCGAGTGATGCGGCCATGTCGGCCACCACCAGGCCGATGGAGTCGAGTCGTGGAGTCATGACCTCACCGTAGGCAGCGGACCGGATGCGGGTCTTGTACGAAACGGACACGCGGCGGTCGTCAAAGGTCGTTGCCCGCGTACGACAGGTTGAAGCTCTTGTTGGCGAGGGGGAAGTCGGGGACGATCGTGTCCGCCAGGGCGACCGGCAGCGCCGGCCAGTTGAAGAACGACGGGTCCACCGGCTTCACCCGGGTCAGCGTGCCGTCGGGGGCGAGCTCGACGCGCGTGGTGATCGCGCCGCGCCAGCCCTCGACGATCCCGGTTCCGCTCGATCCCGCGGGGCGCCTCGGCAGCGGGGCCGTCATGTCGCCGGGGCGCAGCTCCGCCGCGAGCCGCGCCGCGAGTTCGAGCGAGGCCTGCGCCTCCTCGGCCCGCACCAGGAAGCGGGCCAGGACATCGCCCGACGCCTGGGTGGCCGGCACCTGCGGGCGGCCCTCGGTGGTGAAGGGGTGGCCGAAGCGCGCGTCGGCGTTCAGGCCGCTCGCCCGCGCCACATAACCCAGGCACCCCAGGTCCTGCGCCGCCTTTGCGCTGAGCGCGGCCGTGCCGGTGAACCGGTCGCGTACCGTCGCATGGCCGAGGGCGAGCTCCGTGATCTCCCCGAGGTCGACGGCGATCCGCGCCAACCGCGCCGGGTCCGGCACCGAGGCGAGGCGGGCCCCGCCGGGCACGACCGCGCCGCGCAGCAGCCGGTGCCCGGTCGTCGCATCCGCGAGGCGCAGCAACTGCTCGCGGATGCGCAGCGCATGGGAGTTGAGGACACCGTGGCCGACGTCGTTGCACAGCGCGCCGAGGTCGGCGACGTGGTTGTGCAGCCGCTCCAGTTCGAGCAGCAGGGCCCGGGCCCGCCGGGCCTCCTCGGACACCTCGACGCCGTACGCCTCCTCGACCGCGAGGCAGTACGCGAGCCCGTGCCCGACCGCGGTGTCCCCGCTGACGCGTTCGGCGAGCCGCAGGCCTCCCGCCGCGTCCCGCCCCTCGAAGAGCTTCTCGATGCCCTTGTGCACGAACCAGAGCCGGGCCTTGAGCCGGATGATGGTCTCGCCGACCACCGAGAACCGGAAGTGCCCCGGCTCGATGAGCCCGGCGTGCACGGGGCCCACCGGGATCTCGTACACCCCGTCCCCCTCGACCGCGAGGAACGGATAGGGCCCCTCCTGCTCGCCGAACGGCGGCGCGGCCCCGGCGTCGGGCCGCATCGGGTACCAGCCGCGCGGCCAGTGGTAGTGCCGCACGAGCCGGTGGGGGAGCGGGTGCTCGCGCGGCACCACGCCGTGCAGATCCCGCATCTCGCGCTCGAACCGCCCGGCGGGGAAGGAGAGTTGGGCCAGCGTGGGGACCGAGGGGTGGTCCGCGTCGAGACGTACATGGAGTTCGGTGCGGGTGTCGGGCGGCCCGGAGGCGAACAGGTACACCACGCGCACCGCGTCCTCGTCGTGATGCGCGGCCACCAGCGCGAGCCGCTGCCCGGAGTCGAGCAACTTCCTTGCCTGGCAAGGGAGTTCGGACGAGCCGATCTCCTCGGTCCTGCGGTTCATCGGGCGGCCCCCGCGGCGATCCGGGCGGCCGCGGTGAGCAGCGGCAGCAGTGGTTGTACGGTCAGGCCGAGCGCGGCGCAGCACAGCAGTCCGGCGCCGAGGGGCAGCCCGCGGGCCGCGCCGATCCGTACCGGCGCGGTGAGGTCCGCCGGGGCCGGGCCGAGCACCATGTGGGCGGTGCGGGCGGCGAGCGCCGCGAACGCGACAAGGGCGAGGAGCAGGGCGACGGCCAGCGGCCACCCCATGCCGGTGGCGAACCCGGCGCGCGCCAGGCCGAGTTCTGAGGCGAACAGCGCGAACGGCGGCAGTCCGAGCAGTGTCACCACGGACAGCGCGAGCGCGCCGCCGAGGCCCGGCGAGAGGGCGACGAGTCCCCGGATCCGACCGATCCGCGAGGTGCCCCGCAACTGGAGCAGCTGCCCGGCGGAGCAGAACGCCACCGTCTTGGCCAGCCCGTGCCCGGCGATGTGCAGCAGCACGGCCGACAGGGCGAGCGGCCCGCCGAACGAGGAACCGAGCGCGATGAGCCCCATGTGCTCCATGCTCGAATACGCCAGCATGCGCTTGTAGTCGCGCTGGGCGAGCAGCAGCCCGGCCGCGAGGGCGAGGGTGAGCAGCGCGATCGCGGCGAGCAGCCCGCGCGCGAACGCGGTGCCGAGCACCAGGTCCCCGATCACCTTGTACCGCAGCACCGCGCAGAACGACACGGCGAGCAGCACCCCGGACATCAGCGCCGACACCGGCGAGGGCGCCTGGCTGTGCGCGTCCGGAAGCCAGGCGTGCAGCGGTACGAGCCCTGCCTTGGCGCCGTAGCCGAGTACGACCAGGGCGATGCCGAGCCGGGTGACGTTCGGGTCGAGGCTGCCCGCGTGGGCGACCAGGACCCGCCAGTCGAGCGCGCCCGCCTCCGGGATTCCGGCCCGGCGGGCGGCGTAGTAGACGAGCACGGTGCCGAGGAAGGCGAGCGCGATCCCCGCCGAGCAGATCACCACGTACTTCCAGGCCGCCTCGACGGAGGTGCGGGTGCGGCGGTGGCCGACGAGGAACGCGGTGACGACGGTGGTCGCCTCCACCGCCACCCACAACACCCCCAGATTTCCGGCGAGTACGGCCAGGCACATCGCGGCGAGGAAGGCGTGCACCAGGAGGTGGTAGCGGTGCACGGTCCGGTCGGAGGCCCGCCCGGCCGCCCGCTCCCCGGCCAGATGCGCGGGCCCCGCCGCGACCGCGAGCGCCGCCACGGCCCCCACGACGAGCAGCATCCACACGGTGAGCGCATCGGCCCGCAGCACCTCACCGAAGGCCGACACCGGCCCGCTGTAAGGGACTTGGGAGGCGAGTGCGACCCCGGATGCGAGCATGGCGGCGGGGGAGACGAGCCCGGCCCAGCCGCGGCTCCGCGCCGGTGGTGGCGGTTCGGGTGGGGGCGTGGGCAGCGGTACGGCTTCGGTGGGCCCGCCCGCCCCGACCGGTACAAGGACGTCGACCGGCGCGGGGCGAGCGGCCGGAATCCTGACCCGGACGTCGGCCCGCCGGGCACGGAGGGCATGGCCGGCACTGACGCTGAGCGGGGTCGCGATGGGGGCGATGAGCAGCAGGGTGGTGAACATGCGAACCTCGTCAGTCGCAGCTACCCAGCCCCTGGGGGTCCCCCCTGGCCCTTTAGGCCTTGGGGGAGTTTGAGGAGCGGGGTCTGGGGCGGAGCCCCAGTTGAAGGAAGGGGCGGGGTGGGGAAAAGCTCAGTCGTGCAGCTCCTGCAAGTCGTCGATCCGCGCCGCCGACCCGAAAACGTCCCGCATCCGCGCCGTGAGAATGTGCAGCACGAGCACCGCGAGCAACAGGTCGAAGGACACCCCGAGTTCGACGATCAGCGGCACCCCGGACGCCGCGAGGAACGCGATCGCCGTGATGCCGTTGTCGAGCAGCAGAAACCCGATGACCTGGGCGGCCGCGTGCCGCCGGGTGGCCAGGACGAAGAAGCCGATCAGGACGACCGCGAGGCCGACCGGCAGCGCCCGGGTGACCGGGTTCGGGTTCAGTGCCACCAGCGGCCGGGCCACCACGTACGCGAGCAGCGTGAGGGCGGCGGCGGTCAGGAGCGAGCCCGCCCCGTTGACCAAAGGCCGCGTCTCCTCGGGGGCGCCGCTGCCGGCGAGGGCGCGGCGCAGCAGATAGGGGAGCGCCCCGGCCCGCAGCAGTCCGATGCCGACGGCCACCGAGACCAGGTCCCAGCGCGTCTCGTGCAGGCCGAGCAGCGCCGCGATGCCCGCGAGGGCCACCCCTTGCAGCGCGAACACCCTTACTTCCGCGGCCAGTTCGCGCCGCCACAGCATGACCACCGCCGCGAGCAGGAAGGCCCCGCAGCACAGGTCGAGCAGCTTGGTGAACAGCGTGTCGCTCAGCATCGGCTCACGCCCCGCTCAGAAAGTACGAAGCCGTCACCGCGAGCAGCGACAACAGGAAGGATCCGGCGAGCAGTTCGGGCACCCGGAACAGCCGGAGCTTCGCCCAGAACACCTCCGCCGCCGCGAGTGCGGCGCCGAGCAGCGCCACCTTGCCCGCGCACACCACGAGGCCGATCACCAGCGCGCCCGCCGAGGCCGTCGTCGCGATGCCCCAGGGCGCGAACAGCGAGGCGAGCAGGCCGAGCAGCACGGTGAGCCGCATCTGGGCGCCGAGCTCGACGAGGGCCAGGTCCGGGCCCGCGTACTCCAGGATCATCGCCTCGTGCACCATGGTCAGTTCGAGGTGGGTGGAGGGGTTGTCGACGGGCAGGCGTCCGGTCTCGGCGAGTACGGCGACCGCGAGGGCGGCCGTGGCGAGCAGCCCGGCGGGCGAGACCAGCCGGTCGGGGTCCGAGAGCGCGCCCGACACGATCGCCGGAAGGTTCGTCGAACCGGCCGGCAGCGACAGCGCGAACACCGAGACCAGGATGGTCGGTTCGACGAGCGCCGCCAGGGTCATCTCGCGCGATGCGCCCATCCCGCCGAACGCCGTCCCGCTGTCGAGCCCGGCCAGCGCGAGCGTGACGGTGCCGAGCGCGAGCAGCGCCACCACCACGATCAGGTCCGAACTCCCGCTCACCACCATGTCGGTCGATGCCAGTGGTACGAGTGCGGCGACCACGGCGGTCGTCGCGACCAGGAGGACGGGCGCCGCGCGGAACACCGAGCCCGTGCCGTGCGAGGTCACCGCCTCCTTGCGAAGGAGCTTGCGCAGGTCCCGCCAGGGCTGGCCGACACCGGCCCCGGCCCGCCCCTCAAGCCGCGCCCGCACCTGCCGCATCAGCCCGCAGAGCAGCGGCGCACCGGCCACGACGCCGCCCACCTGTACGGCCACAGCGGCCACTCCGATGGCGCTCACCAGCCCACCGCCAGGACGAGAAGCAGCGAGACCAGGCCGAAGAAGCCGTAGCCGAGATAGAGGTGGATCGACCCGGTGGCCAGGCGCCGCGCGGACTGCCCGGCGGCGGACAGACCCGCGAGGACCGGACGGTAGAGCCGGTGCTCGATCCGGTCGGGCACCCGGTGTCTGAACCGCACCCGCTCCTCCAGATAGGCGAATTCCCGTACGGGCGTGACGCTGACGTCCTGTTCGGGCGCGAGCACCTGCTGGAAGACGCGCTGCAACGGCTCGGCGAACGAGGTCGCCGTGTACGTCATACGGGCCGTCGGCGCACCGCCCCCGCAGTCCCACAGCTTGGCGCCGGTGCGCCGGGGCCGCCGCGCCACCAGGCGTACGAGGGCGGCCGTGCCCAGGGCGGCGAGGGTGAGGGCGAGCGCGATCCACAGCGGGGCGAGCGCGCCCGAGACGGTGCGCAGCCGCACCCCGGCGCCCCCGCCGACGGCCGGCTCGGCGCCCGCGACCGTGACGACCCGGTCGAGAGCCGGGCCCAACTCCCCTGGAAACAGCGCGAGTCCAGCGCAGGCGAGGGCGAGCAGTCCCATTCCGGCGAGCATCGCGGGCGGGCTCTCCTGGGCTGCGGCCGCCGCCTCGCCGCGCGGCCGGGCGAAGAAGCCGACGCCGAACGCCTTCACGAACACGGCGGCCGAGAGCCCGGCACTGAGCGCGATAACGGCGACCGCGAGCGGCAGCACCACGGCCGTCGCCATGCCTGGCACCGCGAGGCCGTGGATCAGTGACTGGAGCAGCAGCCACTCCCCGGCGAACCCGTTGCCGGGCGGCAGCGCCACCGCGCCGAGCGCGCCGACCGCGAACAGCGCCGCGGTGACCGGCATCCGGGCGCGAAGGCCGCCCAGCATGTCCAGATCGCGTACGCCCGTCGCGCGCACCACCGAACCCGCCGCGCAGAACAACAGACCCTTGAAAGCGGAGTGGTTGACGAGGTGGAGCAGCGCCGCCGCCAGCGCGAGACCGGCCAGGCGCCGGTCGCCGTCGGCCGCGAACAGCCCGCCCGCGCCGACCCCGACGAGCACCAGGCCCATGTTCTCGCTGGAGGAGTACGCGAGCAGCCGCTTCAGGTCGCACGCCATCGCGGCCTGGAGGATGCCGTACACGGCGGACACCGCGCCCGCGCCCATCAGCACGAGCCACCACCAGGGCGAGCCCCCGCCGAGCAGGTCGAGCCCGAAACGGATGATCCCGTACACCCCCAGGTTGACCATCGTCGCGCTCATCAACGCCGATACGGGATCCGGTGATTCGGTGTAGGCGCGCGGCAGCCAGGCGTGCAGCGGGGCGATCCCGGCCTTCGAGGCGAACGCCACGGCGAGCAGCGCGAAGACCGTGCCCCGCCACACCGGGCCCAACGAGCCTGCCGCGGCGCGCAGTTCGGGGAACGTCTGGCCGCCGGCCAGCGCCGCGAACAGCGCGAGCCCGGCGAGCAGCGCCACGAAGCCGAGCTGGGTGAGCACGGCGTACCAGACCCCGGCCTCGCGTACCGCGCGCCGGTACCGGTGCCGGTGCTCGCCGAGCACCAGGACCAGCGAGCCGAACGCCATCAGCTCCCACAGGAGCAGGAACGTCGAGACGGAACCGGCGGCCGGGACGAGCACCAGGACCGCGCTGAACCCCGGAAGCACCCAGCTCGCGGTCCGCGACGCCCGCCCGTACCCCGCCGCGTACACCGCGACCCCGAGGACCACCGCGCCGGCGACGGCCATGAACAGGCCCGACAGTGCGTCCACCTCCAGGCGCACCCCGCCGAGCGGAAGCAGCCAGGGGGCCTCGGCGCTCCACCGGGCGCCGCCGAGCGCCGCGACGCCCGCGGTGAGGCCGGCGGCTCCGACCCCGGCGGTCACCGTGCCGCCGGCCGCGCTCACCGGCCCGTCACCGTGCGCAGCGCCGCGACGATCCGCTCCGGGCGCGGCGGACAGCCGGGCACCGTGAGGTCGACGTCCACGACATCGGCGACGGCGCCCTCGACCCCGTAACCCCCGCTGAACTCACCGCAGTTGAGCGCGCAGTCGCCGACCGCCACGACGACGTTCGGCTCCGCCATCGCGGCCACCGTGCGGCGCAGCGGCACCTTCATGTTCCGCGTCACCGGGCCCGTCACCAGGACGACGTCCGCGTGCCGCGGCGATGGCACGAGGTGGGCGCCGTACCGCTCGGCGTCGTACACCGGCCCGAAGGCCGCGGCGATCTCGATCTCGCAGCCGTTGCACGATCCGGCGTCCACGCAGCGGACCTGCGCCGATCCGGCGAGCGCGGGGAATTCGCCGGGGCTCGGGCGGGGCGGCGCGTCCTCCGCCACCCGCCCGGTCTCACGGATCTTGCGCAGCAGACTCATGCCCGGCACAACCGGCCGCGGCCGGATTCCGGTTACGAGCGGAACGCGGGCTTTGACAAGGTTTGGCCACCCTGAGGGGAGGGGTTGGCTCCCGTGTGGGGTGCGGCTTGCCTGCGGGGGCGCGACCCGGCTCCGTTACGCTATTTGCATGGGAGCGCAAATGGAGAGCTGGGACGCGGAGCGGGCCGACCGGGCGGTCACCGTCCTGAAGGCGGTGGCGGACCCCTCGCGGTACCGCCTGCTGTGGGCGCTCAGCGGGGCCGAGCTGCCGGTGAGCGCGCTGGCGGAGCTGCTCGGCGCGCATGTCGCCGCGACGTCGCAGCACCTGGCCAAGCTGCGTTCCGCCGGGCTCGTCACGTCGCGGCGTGACGGTACGCGGATCTTCTACCGGGCGGCGGGGCCGGGCGTACGGGCCCTGCTGGAGGAGGCGTCCGTGGTGGCCCTCGCCGCATCGGCCGAGGGGGTTTCCGCTGCCCCTGCCGCCGAGGCCGCCGCCCCGGTCCGAGCCACCCGCAGGGCCAGAGCCCCCCGCCCGGTGACCGAGTAGCCCCCACCCTGCCTGGGGGCTCCGCCCCCAGCCCCCCGTTCGCGCCTGAAGGGTGCTCGTCCTCAAACTCCCCCAAGGCCGGGCCAGGGGGACCCCCATGACGGGCTGGGAATGCCCGTACCGCATCCCGCTAGGGGCGCGCGGCTGTGACATGTGCGGCTCCGCCGCGATGGGGGTCCCCCTGTTCGAGCGAAGCCGAGAACTTGGGGGAGCGACCAGCCACGCATGGTCCGCAGATGAATACTCACCCCTCCGCGGAGCGGAAGGCGTCGGGGCCGGCCGGGGTCAAGCAGTGGCCACCTCGTCCAACCGGTACTCCTCCCGCTCCGCGTCGTACCCGTACAGCTCCGCATACCGCCCCCAGTCCGTCGCCGTCTCCAACTGCTGGGTGACCTGTTCGCTCGTGTAGTGGTGGGCCAGCACATCGCGGAAGAAGCCCGCTCGCAGCGTGCCGTCGGGGCTCTGGCGCAGGCTGGTCGTGATCAGGCGGACCAGCGGCGCGTCCGCCCCCGCCGCCGCGAAGATCCGCTTGGAGCTCCGCACGTCCGCGCCCGCGAACGTCGTGCCCCGGTCGGTCAGGACCAGGTCGTCGTCGCTGACGGCCGCGAAGCCGAGCAGTTCGAGGGCGTCCACCAGCGGCAGGACGTCGTCGATCTCCAGGCCGAGGTCGTCGGCGAGGTCAGCCAGGTCGCAGCTGCCGCCGCGGTGCGCGACCATCTCGGCGAGGCCGGACAGGCCGTCCACGCTCGCGCCCGGCAGCGGGGTGTTCGCGGGGGTGCGCCGGTCGGGTTCGAGGCCTTCGGGGCGGCCCGGCACCCGGTTCTCCTTCGCGCGGCCCGTCATCGTGCGGTAGACCCGGTCGATGAGCTCCTCGAACGCGGGCGCGTCGCGGTCGCGCGGCCGCTCCAGGCCCACCTCGAACGTCTCGCGGATCGTGCCGTACGGCCGCGAGCCGAGCACCACGATCCGGTCCGCCATCAGGACCGCCTCCTCGATGTTGTGGGTCACCAGGACGATCGCCCGGGTCGGGAACTGGCCCGACTCCCACAGCTCCATCAGCTCGCCGCGCAGGTTCTCCGCGGTCAGTACGTCGAGCGCGGAGAACGGCTCGTCCATCATCAGGACGTCCGGCTCGACCACCAATGCCCGCGCGAAGCCGACCCGCTGGCGCATGCCGCCCGACAGTTCCTTGGGGTAGGCCGACTCGAAGCCGTCGAGACCGATCAGGTCGATGGCCTGGCGGGCCGCGTCCGCGCGGGCGTCCGCCGGTACGCCCCGGGCCTCCAGGCCCAGTTCGACGTTCTGCAGCACGGTCAGCCAGGGCAGCAGCGCGAAGGTCTGGAACACCATGGCGGTGCCCGGGTTGGCGCCGGTCAGCGCGGCGCCCCGGTAGGACACCGTGCCGGAGCTCGGCGGCACGAGCCCGGCCAGGCAGCGCAGCAGCGTCGACTTGCCCGAGCCGGACTTGCCGAGCAGCGCGACGACCTCGCCGGCCCGCACTTGGAGGTCGATGCCGCCGAGCACGGGCAGCTCGCCGTCGGCGCCCGCGTACGCCTTGGTGAGGCCGACCGTTTCGAGGAGGACCTCGCCGTCGGCCGGGCGGGGCGCGCTCGGTGCGACCGCGTGGCGGGCGTTGCGCAGGGTGCGAAGGGTGTTCAGAACCATGAGGGGGCTCCAGAAAAGCTCAGGGGGTGTCAGAGGGCGAAGCGGGTGTCGGCGAGCCGGTACAGGCGGCGCCACAGCAGGCGGTTGAGGGCGACGACGTACAGGCTCATCACCGCCACGCCCGCGATCAGGTGCGGGAAGTCGCCGGAGGCGGTGGCCTTCGCGATGTAGGCGCCGAGGCCGGTGGCCGTCAGGGTCGTGCCGCCGAAGGTGACGACCTCCGCGACGATCGAGGCGTTCCAGGCGCCGCCCGACGCGGTGATGCCGCCGGTGACGTACGAGGGGAAGATGCCGGGCAGGATCAGCCGCTTCCAGCGCTGCCTGCCGCGGACGCCCAGGTCGTCCATGGCCTCGCGCAGGTCGCTCGGGATCGACATGGCGCCCGCGATGGTGTTGAAGAGGATGTACCACTGGGCGCCGAGCGCCATCAGCAGGATGCCGCCGATGTTGATGGACAGGCCCGTCTTGAGGAAGAACCAGACGGCCAGCGGGAAGAGGAAGTTGGCGGGGAAGCTCGCGAGGACCTGCACGACGGGCTGGGCGATGCGGGTAAGGCGTGGCGAGAAGCCGATCTTCACGCCGATCGGCACCCAGATGACGGTGGCCGCCGCCACCAGAACGACCACCCGGGCCAGGGTCGCGAGACCGAGCAGCAGTGGCTCGCCGAAGACGCCGAGGCCGGTCTCGTCGTGGAGGTAGCGGCCGAGGTCGAACAGGCCCCACAGGATGAGGGCGCCCGCGACGACGGTGAAGGTGATGTCTCCGGTGCGCCTGCGCGCCTCGTCGACGTGGAGTGGCCGGTCGTCGGTGCCGAAGACGCGGCCCGCGCCGCTCAGGGCGCGGCCCACTGGACGGAACACCGTGCCGAGGAGCCGCGGCCAGTTGGAGCGGCGCAGGAAGTCCAGGACGACCGAGCGCTGGGTCTCGCTCGCCTCGGACTGCTCGTTCTTGAACTTCTCGGCCCAGGCGGTCAGCGGCCGCCAGAACAGGAAGTTCACGCCGATGACCATGACGGCCATGGTGAGGATGGCCCAGCCGACCTTGCCGAGGTCGCCGTCGGTGATGGCGGCGCCCGCGTACGAGCCGACGCCGGGCAGCGCGTAGGAGGTGTTGTTGACGCTGATCGCCTCGGAGGCGACGAGGAAGAACCAGCCTCCGCCGAAGCTGAGCATGCCGTTCCAGACCAGACTGATCATCCCCGAGGGCAGCTCGACCCTCCAGAACCGCATCCACCGCGTGAACCTGAACGACCGTGACAGCTCGTCGAGTTCGCGGGGGAGCGAGGTCAGCGAGTGGTAGAAGCCGAACGTCATGTTCCAGGCCTGCGAGGTGAAGATCGCGAAGATCGACGCGCATTCCAGGCCCAGCATGGAGCCGGGGAACAGGGCGATGAACCCGGTGACGGCGACCGTGAGGAAGCCGAGCACCGGCACCGACTGGAGGATGTCAAGCGCCGGGATCAGGATGCGCTCCAGGCGTCGGCTCTTGGCGGCGGCCAGCGCGTACCCGAACGTGAAGACGATCGAGGCGGCCAGCGCGATGAACATGCGCAGCAGCGAGCGCGCGGCGTCGTACGGCAGCTGACCGGGAGCCGTGTCGACCTTGATCGACTGATCGGTGGAGAACCGGACCGTGGTCCCGTGGCCCACCTGGAGCACGACGTAGAAGAGTACGAGCACGGCCGCGGCGACCACCGCGTCGACCCAGCTCAACCGGGCCAGGCGGCCGGAGAAGCGGGAGGTGACCCGCGTCGCGGGGCTCGTCCGGAACGACATCACAAGAAACCTCCGACCACACTGTGGGCACAGGAGCCCCGGGGACGCGACCGCGCACCCCGGCGCGGCGGAGCCCGACGTGGTGAGAAAGGAAAGGGGGAGGGAGGGGTGCGGGCCTGGGGAATCCGGGCGCACCGCGTCGTCGTCCCGGCCCGGTGTCGAGGGGCGGGAGATGACGGGAAGGGTCAGAGGCGCCCGGCGGGGCGGCGCGGACTGGGAGGATCTGCGTCCATGGCTGCCCCCTTCGGTGATGTGGTTTCCAGCGACTCGTGCAGTCTGCCGCTTCTTGCGCTGATACGCAAATAAGGGATGTGGGAGCCGCTCAGTTCCCGGTATTCAGCGCGTCCAACTGGTCCTGAACAGGCCGGAGTTCACGCTTCACCAGCCTGTGCAGCGTCCATACGCTGGGAAGCTTGAGGGTCGTCGGATCGAACCGGATGAACGTCGCCTCCCAGCGCGGTCCGAAGACGATCAGCCCCTTCAGGGCGAAGTCCCAGCGCAGCCGCTTGCGGCCGCCGTTCAGGAGCACCTGCCAGCGCGGCCGCACCGGGCGCGCCGGCGGCGGGTAGTCGGGCAGGTCCGGAAGCGGCGGCCACAGCCCTGTCTCCGGCGACCCCGGCTCGGTGCGGGAGCGCCGGTCGTACTCCACGGCGACGGCCGCGCGGAACCCGTCGTAGGTGTCCGGGTCGCAGTAGGCGAGCAGGACGAGCCGGTCGGGCGGCAGGAGGCGGAGCGCCTCGGTGAACTCCCACACCGTTCCCGGCCCCGGGCCCGCCGAAAGCAGCACCACGTGCGCGCCCGCGATCAGATCGCTCACCGTGCCCTGCCAGTCGTCCAGCGGAAGGTAGGCGCGGGTCGCGCCGGGCAGCGGAAGGTTCTCGCCGGGCCTGCCGATGGCGACGACCCGGCCGAACCGCCGGAAGCGGCGGACCAGGGCCTCTTCGTGGGTGAGACCGGAGATGAAGAAGATGTTCTCCAGGGTCGCCCCGCCGCCCTGGATGTCGTCGTTCAGGGAGGCCATCTCCGGGTCGTTCGAGAACGGGCGCAGATACAGGACGTAGCGGGTCCCGGCCAGGCTGCCGCAGGACACCACGAGGTCGGCGGTGTGCTGCTTGCCGCGCACCACGAGGAGCCGGCCGACGAAGAAGGCCGCGAGGCCCACCATGAAGGCCACCGCCCATCCCAGCAGGCTCAGCCACAAGAAGGCGTCCCCGGCGGATCCCCCGATGGCGTCCTTGATGCGTTCCTTGAACTCGAAGAAGCTCAGCAGGCCGACCACCGTGCCGGTGACCCGCAGGGTCCACCCGGCGCAGACCAGCACACGCCCCCTGGCCGTCCTCTGCGCACCGCGCGGCGACAGTTCCCTGTCCCGTAAGAAGTACGGGTTCCCGCTCATCCCTGTGCCCCCGTTCACCCCACGACGAAATGCCTACGCGATACCCGGGCGCGGCCGTCGTTACTCCGGAGTCCGGGGCGGCAGGTCCGGGACGGTGCCGATGGGGGCGATGGTCTCGTACGGCTGGCTCGTGAGGTAGCGCACCAGCTTCTCGGCGCCCTCGGCGGTGAGCGGGTCGACCGGGTAATAGGTGGTGGTGCGGCCGCCGAGGTAGTCGGGCAGGTCGTCCAGGGAGCCGCCGGGCAGGACGACCCTGAGGATGCGGCGGTACCAGTCGTCCGTGCGGTCGTAGATCTCCTTGCGGATGAGCCGCGCCTCCCATCCCACGCCCGCTCCCGTACCGGGCTCCTCGGTGCCCTCGGCGCGGCGCCTGTAGGCGGGCGAGGCGACCACCAGGACGAAGTCCGCCGCCCGGTACTGCCGGTCCGTCCACAGGGCCCAGTCCTGGGGCTCCTCGCCCGCCGGAAGGTCGAGCCGCGCGTCGATACCGAGGTCGCGCAGCAGCCGCCAGAGCGTGCGCACCCGGCCGATGTGGACGCCGCCGTCGTTCTCATGGGCGTACGAGATGAACACGCGCGGGGCGACCCGTAGACCGAACAGGGAGAGCACCATGGCCGGTGTCGGCGGCTCGCCGGGCCGCAGCCGTGGCGGCGGGGCGTCGGACGGGCGGGCCCGCTCCAGGAGGCCGGCCAGTTCCTCGCGGCTGAGGGTGTCGAGCAGATCGGTCACGCGCTGGTCCCGCACCGCGCGGCTCGCCTTCTCCGCGGGGGTCGCGCCCGGGAACCGCGCCAGGACGTCGGCGGCCCGGGGCTCGGGGAGCACGGCGGTCAGCACCTCCGCGAAACGGGCGTCCGGGGCCCAGCGCTCGCCCTCGCGCTGGGCCCAGCCGTGCCCGGACAGCGCCTCGCGAGTGTCGTCCCGCGTCCGCGCGAACGAGTCGTGCAGTGACTGCTCGGCCTCGGGCGGCCCGGGGGCGACGTCAAGTCCCATGGTTTCGGCGACAGTTGAAGGCCCGGTCAGGGCGATGACCCGAGGGTCGCTCATGTGGGGGTGGACCACGGAGCGGACCGCGTCGTGGTAGTCCCGCAGGGCCGAGTCCAGTTGGGTGGCCATGTCCAGGTTCTTCGCCAGGTGGGCGATACCGGCGTGCTGCGAGATCTGGTCCCGCGCGTTCCGCTCGACCTCCGACTGGAACGCGGCGCGCATCTCCTCCAGAGTGGCGGCGATGTCCTGGGCGAGCTCGGCCCGGCTGGGCTGCGTCGCCGTCGCGTGCGCGTCCTCGGACACCGCCCGTACGACCGCGTCCCGCTGCCGGAGCCAGGAGGCGATCCGTCGCTGCGTGTCGGCGGCGAACCGGTCCGGATCGTCGGTCAGTTCGCGTACGGCGGCGGCCAGCCGGGGGCGCGTGCCGAGGAACTCCCGGAGTGCGCCGTCGTCGCGGCGGCCGCCGGTGAACAGGCACTCGCGCAGGAGCGCAGGGGGTGACAGGCTCAACAGCCAGGCGGGAGCGCCCTGTTGGGACCGGCTCACGCTGTTGACGAGGTGGCGGAGCAGGCTCGCGGAGGCCGCCGTCCAGGCGGGAGCCGTGGGGGAGGTGCCGTAGTGATCGGCGAGGCGGGCGAGCGCGTGGTCGGCGGTCCGACCGGCGTCGGCCGAAAGGGCGCACTCGCCGAGCGCGGCCCAGAACGCCTCGTGGTCGCGGCGGTCCTCGTCCGGGAACTCCTGGTGGAGCAACTCCCGCCAGCCGGACCGTAATTGGAAGAATGTCGGCCATTTGACGGCGGCTACGCCGAACCGACGCCACCAGCGAAACAGCTCCTGCTCGGGGGAGGCCGGCCCTGAGCCCTCGAACAGGACGGCTGCATCCCTCGCCTTCTCCCGTGCGGCCGCCGAGAGCCCGGGGTGCTTCTTGCGGGCCAGTGACGTCAGAAGGCTCGCGAGGCGTTGAGGCTCCGACGTCTCCCGGAGCCGGTCGGCGATCCGCATCAGAAGTGCCGCCTGCTCCTCGCGCACGGCGACTTCGCGGACGCGGCTGCGGAGGTCGTACAGCTCGCGGTTGAACCTCCACGAGATCCGGTTGTTCCGGGGCAGCGCTCCCACCTCGCGCAGGGCGGCCTCCGGGTCCGTGCGGGCGATCCGGGCCGACTCCGCCAGGAGGCTCAACTGGAGCCAGTCGTCCCGGCGTTGAATCGGCCACTGTCTGATCCGCCACAGCGAGGTGTTGGCCCGCCCGGAGAGGTCGTGGATCCGCTGCTCGACCGAGGACCAGTGGGCCAGGGCCTGATGGTTGGTCTCGTAGTACGCGTCGACCCATCCGCGGACGTGCTCGTAGACCTCGGAGGCGGACAGGTCGCCGAACGGCAGGACGTGGTACTGCGCGGCGCCGAGATCGGTGAACATCAGCAGACAGGGCACATGGCGGCCGATGCCGAGGGTCTGGGCGAACCGCGCCGCCTCCTCGGCGCCCGGGATCGACCGGTCGATGAGCCGGTCGGCGTCGTGCAGGTGGGAGTGGACGTGCTGGGCGCCGGTGAAGGGATCGAACGCGTCCGGGCGCAACCCCCGCCAGCCGTCCCCCTCCCAGTCGAGCGGACGCTGCCGCCAGGGCATCCGGCCCAGGCCCGCCTGGAGCAGGTCCAGGAAGGACCGCGCCGAGTGCCTGCCGGTGCCGCGGTCGTACGCGAAGTGGAAGATCTCCTGCTCGTAGAGGCCGGAGAAGAAGGCGAAGCGCACCCGGTGGGCGGTCTTCACGCTGAGCTCCACGCCGTGGCGCAGCAGGAACTCGCGGGTCACCTCGCCGCTGTCGCCGAGCAGCAGAATGGTCCAGCCGAAGCCGTCGCCCAGGGAGGTGTTCCGGTCGTCGAGCCGGAAGGCGTAGTGGTACATCTCCTCGGCGGAGCGGACGTGAAATCCCATGGCGCCACTGTAAGTTGGCGCCCCCCGGCGGGGTGCCGCGTTGCGCGTGTGCGCCTCGCACGGGGGACGCGCGTGGGGGGCGTCGGGTGCGCAAGTCGGGTGCGTAATTAATTGGCTGGCGTCGCGGCCGGCGGATGTCTAGAGTCGGGGTTGTTCGAGCGGCGACCGAAGACTGTCGGGGTTGTCGCCGGTGAAGTGACCTGATTGGGGAGGTGTGAACGATGGCTGTCGTTGCGAAGGGCGCTGCCCGCATCCCGAAGCTCATCCCTCACATCCCCGTGGCCGCCGGCTGACCCACCTCTTCCTCCACGCCTGAGCGCGTGGCGCCGGGGCCGCCCTTCGAAGGGTTCCCCTTGTCTTCCTCGTTCCTCTCTTCGCTCGACAACTCCGCTTTCACCTCCTCGGAGTTCAACACCTCCGCTTCCTCGCGCCCGCTCGCCGCGTACGGCTGGGACGACGCCTGGGCGGCCGAGTTCGCCCCGTACGCCGAACAGGGCCTGGTGCCCGGCCGGGTCATCCGCGTCGACCGCGGCCAGTGCGACGTGGTGACCGCCGACGGCACCCTGCGCGCCGACACCGCGTTCGTCACCCCCAACGACCCGATGCGGGTCATCTGCACCGGCGACTGGGCCGCCGTCGAGCCGGTCGGCGACCCCCGGTTCGTCCGTACGTACCTGCCGCGCCGCACCGCGTTCGTGCGCAGCACCTCCTCCAACCGGTCCGAGGCGCAGATCCTCGCGGCCAACGTCGACCACGCGATCATCGCGGTGTCGCTCGCCGTCGAGCTCGACCTCGGCCGCATCGAACGCTTCCTGGCGCTGGCCTGGGAGTCGGGCGCGCAGCCGCTCGTCGTGCTCACCAAGGCCGACCTGGTACCCGACCCGGTCGGGCTGTCCTACCTCGTCCAGGACGTGGAGACCACCGCGCCCGGCGTGCAGGTGCTGCCGGTGAGCGCGACCACCGGCGAGGGCGTCGAGATCCTCGCCGCGGTCGTCGCGGGCGGTACGAGCGTGCTGCTCGGGCAGTCGGGCGCGGGCAAGTCCACGCTGGCCAACGCGCTGCTCGGCGAGGAGGTGATGGCGGTGCAGGCGGCCCGGGAGGTCGACGGCAAGGGCCGCCACACCACGACCACCCGCAACCTGCTCGTGCTGCCCGGCGGCGGCGTGCTCATCGACACCCCCGGACTGCGGGGCGTCGGCCTGTACGACGCGGAGTCCGGCGTCGGCCAGGTCTTCGCGGAGATCGAGGAACTGGCCGCCGACTGCCGCTTCCACGACTGCGCGCACCAGGCGGAGCCGGGGTGCGCCGTGCTCGCCGCGATCGAGGACGGCTCGCTCGCGGAACGCCGCCTCGACAGCTACCGCAAGCTTCTGCGCGAGAACCAGCGCATCGTGGCGAAGACGGACGCACGGCTGCGGGCGGAGATCCGGCGGGACTGGAAGGCGAAGGGGGCGGAGGGCCGGGCGAACATGCAGGCCAAGCGCGGCGGCCTGCGCTGACCCTGCGGGGCCTGCCCCACCCCGCCCCTTCCCTAGACCCTCCGGGGGCGCGGATGGCCTGAGGCCCGTTGCCGGGGGCGCTGCCCCCGGACGCCCGGTTCTTGGCTGCGGACCGTGCGTGGCTGGTCGCGCGGTTCCCCGCGCCCCTAGCAGGATGGTGCTGGCCAGTACTGGCATCTTCAGCCGGTCCGGCATTTGAGGACGAGCGCCCTTAAGGCGCGATACGGGGTCTGGGGCGGAGCCCCAGGACTCCCCCTCAGCCGAACTCACACCCCCGGAGGCCACGCGGCGGAGCCGCAGAGTGTCACAGCGGGAAGGGGCGGGGTGGGGACCCAACGGGGTCTGGGGCGGAGCCCAGCGCAGCGAGACCTCCCCGTCCGAAACCCGCCAGCCACCCCGCAGGGGACCCCGCACACTGGAAGGGTGATGGACGAGGACACGCGGTACGAGGCGGTCAGCAGCAGGGACGCCCGGTTCGACGGGGAGTTCTTCTTCGCCGTGGCGACCACCGGCATCTACTGCCGGCCGAGCTGCCCCGCAGTCACCCCGAGACGCAAGAACGTCCGGTTCTTCCCCAGCGCCGCCGCCGCCCAGGGCCACGGATTCCGGGCGTGCCGCCGCTGCCGCCCGGACGCCGTGCCCGGCTCCGCCGAGTGGAACGCGCGGGCCGACGTCGTGGGCCGGGCCATGCGCATGATCGGGGACGGCGTGGTCGACCGGGAGGGCGTGCCGGGGCTCGCGACCCGGCTCGGCTACAGCACCCGACAGGTGCAGCGTCAGCTCACCGCGGAGGTGGGCGCGGGCCCGGTCGCCCTGGCCAGGGCGCAGCGCGCCCACTCGGCCCGGGTGCTGCTCCAGACCACCTCGCTGCCGGTCACCGAGATCGCCTTCGCCTCCGGGTTCGCCAGCGTGCGCCAGTTCAACGACACGATCCGGCAGATCTACGCCCGCACCCCCAGCGGCCTGCGCGAGGAGGCCGGCACCCGGGCCACCGAGCCCCGCGTCACGGCGTCCGCCGGCATCCCGCTGCGGCTCGCCTACCGGGGCCCGTACGCCACGACGGAGACCTTCGATCTGCTGGCGGCGGAAGCGGTCGAGCAAGTCGAAGAGGTCGTCGGCGAGGCCGGTGCCCGTACCTACCGCCGCACCCTGCGGCTGCCGCACGGCACCGCCGTCGTGGCCGTCGACGAGGCCGCCCCCGCGCACACCGCCGCCCGTCAGGGCTGGCTGGACGCCCGGATCCACCTCACCGACCTGCGTGACCTCACCACCGCCGTGCAGCGCCTGCGCCGCCTGCTCGACCTGGACGCCGACCCGTACGCCGTCGACGAGCGGCTCGGCGCCGATCCCCGCCTGGCACCGCTCGTCGCGCGGACCCCGGGCCTTCGCTCGCCGGGTGCCGCCGATCCCGACGAGTGCGCGGTGCGGGCGCTGGCCGGGAGGGACGGCGCGGCCGCGCTGGTCGAGACGTACGGCAAGCGGCTCGATGTGCCCTGCGGCACGCTCACCCACCTGTTCCCGGAGCCCGCGGTGCTCGCAGGGCACCCCGATCCGCACCTCGCCGCCCTGGCGGCCGCGCTCGCCGACGCCACCCTGCGCCTGGACGCCGGAGCCGACCGCGACGAGGCCGCCCGCATCCTGCGCACCCTCCCCGGCATGGACGAGGAGACCGTCGCCGTGATCCGGGCGCGGGCGCTCGGCGACCCGGACGTGGGCCCGGCACAGGGGGAGGACGCCTGGCGGCCCTGGCGTTCCTACGCCCGCCGCCACCTCCAGGTCGAGGCGAATCGAGGGAAGTAGTCCGACGGGCGGGGCCCGGCCACTTCTGAGAACGTCGAAGGCATGATCCGTCTCGCGCGCCTGCCCCTGGACCGCTGGTCGGCGCTGCTGCCGCTGCTCGCCGTCGTGCTGCTCGCGCTGACCTGGGGGCGCTCGCTGCCCGCCGGTCTCGTGGCCCTGGTCGCGTGCTTCCTGGCGGGCGCGGTGCTCGCCGCGGTGCACCACGCGGAGGTGGTCGCGCACCGGGTGGGCGAACCGTTCGGGTCACTCGTGCTCGCGGTCGCGGTGACGGTCATCGAGGTGGCGCTGATCGTCACCCTGATGTCGGACGGCGGCGACAAGAGCGCCTCGCTCGCCCGCGACACGGTCTTCGCCGCGGTGATGATCACCTGCAACGGCATCGTCGGCCTGTGTCTGCTGGTCGGCGCCCTGCGCCGCAGATACGCCGTCTTCAACGCCGAGGGCACCGTCACCGCCTTCGCGACGGTCACCACCCTCGCGGGCCTCAGCCTCGCCCTGCCGACCTTCACCACCAGCAAGCCGGGCCCCGAGTTCTCGCCCGCCCAGCTGGTCTTCGCCGCGATCGCGTCGGTCTTCCTGTACGGGCTCTTCGTCGCCACCCAGACCGTGCGCCACCGCGACTACTTCCTGCCGGTGACCCAGCAGGGCGAGGTCATGCGGGACGACGCCCACGCCAACCCGCCCTCGGCGCGCACCGCCTGGACCAGCGTCGCCCTGCTCGGTGTCGCGCTCGTCGCGGTGGTGGGCCTGGCCAAGGGCGTCTCGCCCACCATCGAGAGCGGGGTGGCCGCGGCCGGGCTTCCCGCCTCGGTCGTGGGCGTCGTGATCGCGCTGCTCGTGCTCCTTCCCGAGACCATCGCCGCGGTGCGGGCGGCCCGCCGCGACCGCGTACAGACCAGCCTCAACCTGGCGCTCGGCTCGGCCATGGCCAGCATCGGCCTCACCATTCCGGCCGTCGCGCTCGCGACGATCTGGCTGTCCGGACCCCTGGTCCTCGGCCTCGGCGCCAGCCACATGGTGCTGCTCGCGCTGACCGTCGCCGTCGGCATCCTCACGGTCGTGCCGGGCCGCGCCACCCTGATGCAGGGCGGGGTGCACCTCTCGCTGTTCGCCGCGTACATCGTGCTCGCGGTCAGCCCCTGACGGACGGCTCGTTCCGCGTACGTTCCCGGCCGACTAGGCGGTGCATTCAAGTCAGCGGTGTTACGTCCATGTTGACGGACCGCCTGCCGAGGCACACGATCGAGAGGTAGGTAGTTGCTCAATACATCTGATTCGGCCGGTGGCACGTCCCCCCTCCGGCCGGAGAGGCCAAGCAGGAGGCACCATGTGTGGCATCACCGGCTGGATCTCCTTCGACCGTGAACTGCGCGCCGAGCGGGACACCCTGGATGCGATGACCGAGACGATGGACTGCCGGGGTCCCGACGACCGCGGCGTCTGGGCCAACGGGCCGGCCGCCCTCGGCCACCGCAGGCTCGCGATCATCGACCTCCCGGGCGGGCGCCAGCCCATGACCGTCGAAGCGGGCGGCAGGACCGTCGCCCTCGTCTACTCCGGCGAGACCTACAACTTCACCGAGCTGAAAGCCGAACTGACCGCCCGCGGGCACCGGTTCACCACCGACTCCGACACCGAGGTCGTCCTGCACGGCTACCTCGAATGGGGCGAGGCCGTCGCCGAGCGCCTCAACGGCATGTACGCCTTCGCGATCTGGGACGAGCGCACCCGGCGCCTCGTCATGATCCGCGACCGGATGGGCATCAAGCCCTTCTACTACTACGAGACCGCCGACGGCGTGCTCTTCGGCTCCGAGCCCAAGGCGATCCTCGCCAACCCGCTGGCCCGCCGCTCGGTCTCGCTGGACGGCCTGCGCGAACTGTTCACCATGGTCAAGACGCCCGGTCACGCCGTGTGGGACGGCATGAAGGAGGTCGAGCCCGGCACCGTCGTCACCCTCGACCGCGGCGGCCTGCGCACCCACACCTACTGGGCCCTCCGGACCCGTCCGCACGAGGACGACCGCGCCACCAGCATCGCCCATGTCGGCGAGCTGCTCGACGACATCGTCCGGCGCCAGCTCGTCGCCGACGTGCCGCGCTGCATGCTGCTCTCCGGCGGCCTCGACTCCTCCACGCTGACCGCGCTCGCCGCCCGCCAGCTCGGCGAAGTGGGCGAGCAGGTGCGGAGCTTCGCCGTGGACTTCGTCGGCCAGACCGAGAACTTCGTCGCCGACGAACTCCGCGCCACCCCCGACACGCCCTACGTCCACGACGTGGCCCGCGGCTCCGGCACCATCCACCAGGACATTGTCCTGGACGCCCAGTCCCTCGCCGACCCCGACGTGCGCGC
The DNA here is from genome assembly GCF_053597395.1 of Streptomyces sp. NPDC001415. Classification (NCBI taxonomy): domain Bacteria; kingdom Bacillati; phylum Actinomycetota; class Actinomycetes; order Kitasatosporales; family Streptomycetaceae; genus Streptomyces; species Streptomyces sp. NPDC001415. Next base: position 39,273 of record NZ_JBSFIE010000026.1, on the reverse strand, counting down.
CAAGGTCATCCGGGCCCGCGACATCCCCATGGGCTTCGGTGACATGGACGCCTCGCTCTACCTCCTGTTCAAGGCGATCCGCGAACACTCCACGGTCGCCCTGTCCGGCGAGTCCGCGGACGAGGTGTTCGGCGGCTACAAGCAGTTCTTCGACGAGGACGCCCGCAACGCCGACACCTTCCCCTGGCTCGTCAAGTTCGCCGAGCAGTTCGGCGACGACTCCGGCCTGCTGCGCCCGGACCTCTCGGCCGCGCTGAACGTCCCCGCCTACATCAAGGACTCGTACGACACCGCGGTCGCCGGCATCCAACGCCTGGACGGCGAGAGCGACTTCGAGTACCGGATGCGCAAGATCTGCCACCTCCACCTGACCCGCTTCGTGCGCATCCTGCTCGACCGCAAGGACCGCGCGAGCATGGCCGTCGGACTCGAAGTGCGGGTGCCGTTCTGCGACCACCGGCTCGTCGAGTACGTATACAACGCGCCCTGGTCGGTGAAGTCCTTCGACGGACGCGAGAAGAGCCTCCTGCGCGAGGCGGCCAAGGACGTCATCCCGCGGTCCGTGTACGACCGGGTCAAGAGCCCCTACCCGTCCACGCAGGACCCGAAGTACGCGATCGCCCTCCAGAGCCACGCCAAGGACCTGCTCGCCCAGCCCTCCCACCCGGTCTTCGATCTCATCGACCGGGACGGGCTGCGCCGGGCCGCCGAGGTGAGCGCCCCGCAGATCCACCAGGCCTCCCGCCGCGGCCTGGAACGCACCCTGGACCTCGCGATCTGGCTCGACCTGTACAAGCCGGAGGTGAAACTGGCGTAGGGCCCGGCTAGCTGGGGCCCGGCTCTTCCAGGCCCCAGCTGTGGATCTTGTGCGGGTGGATGCGGATGAGCTCCTCGCTGAAGTGCGGGCCCAACTCGTGTGCCCCGGTGAGGAGTTCGGCCACTCCGCGGATCTCGACCCCGCGCACCTTCCACGGCCGTACGCTCACCACGTCGTCGACCACCAGGGCCGCCTTCGGGTTGCCCTGGAGGTTGCGCCACTTCTTGGTGGTGCCGAGCGCGTACCCGCCGATGAGGATCGTCCCGTCGTCCTGCGGGAAGAATCCGACGGGGTTGGCCTGCGGCTGGCCCTTCCCGTCCACGGTGGCGAGCCGGCCAAGGCGCTGGCTCTTGAGATACGTGCGCTCCGCCTCACTGAATTCGGTCATGCGGCCACCCTCACACGCCCGCCGCCCACGCGTCATCGGGCCGTCGGCCCCTATGGACTTCGGGAGCCCCGCGGCGGGGCGGCGCCCCCGTCAGCCCCAGATCACCGCGCCCAGCCAGGCCCCGGCCACGAGCAGGCAGGCGAAGAGTTCGGCCATCACCGAGTAGCCGCCCGCGCGAAGCGCCGTGCGGGACGAGGCCAAGGCGTCCCCGTGGCTGCCGAGCCGGAACCGTTCCGCGCCGTACAGCCCCCCGACGAACCCGGCGATCCCGCCCACCACGGGCAGCACGAAGAACCCGACGACGGCGGCCGCGCCCGCGGTGAGCACCGACCTCTTGGCCACCCCGGCCGCTTTGAAGCGCCGGGCGGGCAGGAAGGGGCGCAGGGCCTGGTTCAGCAGGAGTACGCCGGTGGCCCCCGCCAGGACGCCCCAGGCGACCCCGGTGATGTCGTCGAGCGCCCACCACGCGACGGCGGCCCACACGATCGCCTGGCCGGGGACGCCGGGGACCAGGACGCCGCACAGGCCCATCAGCATCACCGCCCCGACCCCCAGGAGCTGCCACACGCCCATCTGCCCAGGGTGCAGGAAACGGCCGGTTTCCGCAGTTCCGGACGGTTCTCGGCCCTGCCCGCGAGAGCCGTGTCCGGCCCCTGACCGGACGCTCAGCGGGCGACCCAGCCCCGCTCGTAGGCGTGCCAGCCCAGCTGGAGGCGGGTCGTGACGCCGGTCAGCTCCATGAGGCCCTTGACCCGGCGCTGCACGGTCCGCAGGCCGAGCTCCAGCTGCTTGGCGGCGCTGGCGTCGGTCATCCCGGCGAGCAGCAGCGACAGGATCTCCAGGTCGGTCGCGTCCGGGCCCTGCGCCGCCTCCTCGACGATGCCGCGGCCCCCGGCGCCGAGCCGCAGCGGGAGCGCTTCCTTCCACACCGCTTCGAAGAGGCCCACGAGGGATTCGAGCAGCCCGCTCGCGTGCACCACGAGCGCGGCCGGCTCTGCGCCCCGGCCGGTCAGCGGCACCATCGCGAGGGCGCGGTCCGCGACGACGAGCTTGGTCGGCACCCGGTCCACCGTCCGCACCTGCTCGTCGCGGCCGAGCGCCGCGGACAGCTCGACGATCCCGGCGGGCAGCGAGAGCACCTCGCGCTCGATGACCACCCGGTGGGCCACCCCGCGGACCGAGGGCCGTTCCTCGGACGCGTTGTCCATCCCGGTGACCGCGACCGGCTTGCCCGTCACCAGCGCGCACACCTCCTCGGCCGCGCCCAGCCGCAACTGGTGGAAGCGGTGGGCGACCGCGTCGGCGCCGGTCACCACCTCGACGAGGTCGTGCACGGCCGGCTCGGCGGCCTCGGCCCGGTACTCCGTCGCGAGCAGCGCCGCCGCCAGCTCGGCCCGGTCCAGCTCGTGGCGCTGCTGGGTGAGCAGCGCGCCGAGCGCGACGCCCGGCGGGGCCGCGACCCAGCGCCCGGTGCGGGCCGAGGACTGGGCGGCCAGGCCCTGGCGCTCCAGGCGGCGCAGCGCGCGCTCGGTCTCGGTCTCGGGCAGCGCGAGCCGGTGCGCGAGGTCCGTCACCTCGGCCGCGCCGACCGCGACCAGCGCGCGGTACGCCGACTCCTGCGTCTCGTCGAGACCTATCGCTCCCAGCACCACGGACCGCCTCCCTCAAAGCCTGTGTCCAGGCCCCCTCACCTGCGCGATGGCGGAAAACCGCCCTGGCGCGAACCCGCCTCGCGACATCATCCCCGTATCGACTGCCGCTCTGCCAACGCCGAGCCACCGCGGCACCAACAGCCGCCGAGGGCAGAGCAGTTGTGCTCATTTTGGGCTGGTGTCTTTTGTTCCGGATTGGCCGCGGGAGGGCTATACGCCCCGATGTCGCGTACGGTGCGGGGGGTGCGGTCGCCCGGCGGGCTTTCGGCCTTCGTCGCCGCGCTCGACCGTTGCGGACATTTTCCCGCTGCCCCGTTTTCGTATGCCTCGAACGGTGGACAATAAGGGCATGAGCCAGCAGGGGGAGAGGCCGGCCCGGGACGACGACTGGTGGAGCCGGCTGTACGACGAGTCGGCACCGGACGCCGGTCCCGACGGTTCGGGCGACAGCCTCGACGACCGCTTCAACTCGGCGTCGGACACGGTGAGTTGGGCTCCGCAGGAGGTCAGGGGGGTGGACTCGGAAGCGGCGTGGTCGCGCGCGGCCGGTCCACGCGCGGCGGCGCCGGACCCGGCGGGCCCGGACCCGGCGCCCCAGGACGCGGCGGAACGCGCCGCCCCACCGCCCGCACCCCCCGTCCCCGCACCTCCGCCCACCCCCGCGGCACCACCATCCAACCCCCGCCCCCGGGCCCCCTGGGAGCCGCCCGAAGCACCGCCCGGGACGCGAAAACCCGCCGCCTGGTGGGAGTCCGTCCCGGCGGCGCCGGCTCCGCCGACGGCCCCCGCCCCGCTGCCGGATCTGCCGCCCGGCTGGATGGGAGGCGCCCCACCGGACCCGGCCGAAGCGGCGCAACCCGCCGACGACCGGCGGCCCGCCCCGATCACCGCGCCGCCCGATCCGGTCCGCGCCGCCGCCACCGATGAGCAGCGCGCCCCGCACGCCCGCCGCACTCCCACCGTGGACACCTCCGGCCCGCCCGCCGTCGCCCCCGACGAGCAGTTCGGCCCGCCCGAGACCGCGCCGCCCGAGCAGTTCGCGCCGGTGCCCCGGCCCCGTACCGGCCATGTGGGGGACGGGCCGCCCACCTACGACGCCGAACCCACCGCGCTGCCCGCCGCCCGGCCCGACGAGCTGGACGACCTCGTCGCCGACACCGTGCTCGACGGGGCCCGCTACGGCGCGTACGTCCTGCGGGCCTCCTCCTCGCGGGGCGACTCCGCCCGCTACCGGGGCGAGCCGCGCCGGGACGCCCTGCTCACCGCGCGGTTCGGTACCGGCGAGAGCGCGCTGGTCCTGGTGGCCGTGGCGAGCGGCGCCCGGACCAGTGAGCGGGCGCACCTCGCCGCCGCCGACGCCTGCCACTGGATCGGCGGCGCCATCGGCCGCAGCCACGTCCGCCTCGCCGAGGACATAAGGGCAGGCCGGCGCGGCGACCTCAAATCGGGCCTTCACCGGCTCACCGACCGCAGCTACGGAATGCTGCGGGCCCGCGCCGCCGAACTCGGCACCGAGCCCGAGGAATACACCGCGAACCTGCGCTGTCTGCTGCTCTCCGCGGACCCGGCCTGCCGCACCCGGGTGTTCTTCGGCATCGGCCACGGCGGCCTGTTCCGGCTGCGCGGTGGCGTCTGGCAGGACATCGAGCCGGCCGTGCCCGAGCCCGGAGCCGTCTACGGGGAGCCGGTGGTCGGCTATGGATCGGCCCCCGCCGAGACCCCGCAGGGCGACCGCCTGACCATGGACCTGAACACCGTCGAGCCCGCCCGCCCCTACATCGACCCGCCCGCACCACCGGGCGAACCGTTCCGCTTCCGGGCCTCCGTGGCCCGCCCGGGCGACACCCTCCTGCTGTGCAGCGGGGGGCTCGCCGAACCCCTGCGCGGCGAGGCCGCCCTCGCCAAGGAACTCGCCGAACGCTGGACCCGCCCCGAGCCGCCGGGGCTCGCCGCGTTCCTCGCCGACGTGACGCTCAGGGTGAAGGGGTACGCCGACGACCGTACGGCTGTCGCGGTCTGGGAGGCGTAACGGCACGGGCCATGGGTTGATGGACCCATGGCCAAGCAGAATGTTGCAGAGCAGTTCGTCGACATCCTCACCCGGGCGGGCGTGAAGCGGCTGTACGGAGTCGTCGGCGACAGTCTGAACCCCGTCGTCGACGCGATCCGCCGCAACTCCGCCATCGACTGGATCCAGGTCAGGCACGAGGAGGTCGCGGCCTTCGCGGCAGGCGCCGAGGCCCAGCTCACCGGGAAGCTGGCGGCGTGCGCCGGATCGTGCGGGCCCGGCAACGTCCATCTCATCAACGGCCTGTACGACGCGCACCGCTCGATGGCCCCCGTCCTAGCCCTCGCCTCGCACATCCCGTCCTCCGAGATCGGCCTCGGATACTTCCAGGAGACCCACCCCGACCAGCTGTTCCGCGAGTGCTCCCACTACAGCGAGCTGATCTCCAACCCCCGGCAGATGCCCCGCGTGCTCCAGACGGCCATCCAGCACGCGATCGGCCGCGGCGGCGTCAGCGTCCTCGCGCTGCCCGGCGACATCGCCTCCGAGCCGGCCCCCGACAAGGCGATCGACCACGCCCTGGTCACATCGCTTCCCTCGGTGCGGCCCGGCGACAGCGAGATCGACAAGCTCGCGGCCCTCATCGACGAGGCGAAGCGCGTCACCCTGTTCTGCGGCAGCGGCACCGCCGGGGCGCACGCGGAGGTCATGGAGTTCGCCGAGCGCGTCAAGTCGCCCGTCGGGCACGCGCTGCGCGGCAAGGAGTGGATCCAGTACGACAACCCGTACGACGTCGGCATGAGCGGGCTTCTCGGGTACGGCGCGGCCTATGAGGCGACCCACGAGTGCGATCTGCTGATCCTGCTAGGCACCGACTTCCCCTACAACGCCTTCCTGCCCGACGACGTCAAGATCGCCCAGGTCGACGTGCGCCCCGAACACCTGGGCCGTCGCTCGAAGTTGGACCTCGCGGTGTGGGGCGACGTGAAGGAGACGCTGCGCTGTCTGACGCCGCGCGTGCAGGCCAAGACGGACCGCCGGTTCCTCGACAAGATGCTGAAGAAGCACGCGGACGCGCTGGAGGGCGTCGTCAAGGCGTACACCCGCAAGGTGGACAAGCACGTCCCGATCCACCCCGAGTACGTGGCCTCCGTACTGGACGAACTCGCCGACGACGACGCCGTGTTCACCGTCGACACCGGCATGTGCAACGTCTGGGCCGCCCGCTACATCTCGCCCAACGGCAGGCGCCGGATCATCGGTTCGTTCAGCCACGGCTCGATGGCCAACGCCCTGCCGCAGGCCATCGGCGCCCAGTTCATCGACCGCCGGCGCCAGGTCGTCTCGATGTCCGGCGACGGTGGATTCGCCATGCTGATGGGAGACTTCCTGACCCTGGTGCAGTACGAACTGCCTGTGAAGATCGTGCTGTTCAACAACTCCTCGCTCGGCATGGTCGAGCTGGAGATGCTGGTCGCCGGTCTCCCCTCGTACGGGACGACCAACCGCAACCCGGACTTCGCGGCGATCGCCCGGGCGGCCGGGGCGTACGGGGTGCGGGTCGAGAAGCCCAAGCAGCTCGCGGGTGCGCTCAAGGACGCCTTCAAGCACAAGGGCCCGGCCCTGGTCGACATCGTCACCGACCCCAACGCGCTGTCCATCCCGCCGAAGATCAGCGCCGAGATGGTGTCGGGCTTCGCGCTCTCCGCCAGCAAGATCGTCCTGGACGGAGGCGTGGGCCGCATGCTCCAGATGGCCCGCTCCAACCTCCGCAACGTGCCGAGGCCTTGAGGAGACCGGGGCCGGGGCCCGGCCGGCAGAGGCAAGGAACACCACTTCTTCACCGTGCTCCTCAGAACCGCCCAGCTCCTTACGGGCGTCCACGCCTTCACCCGGTCCGTACCAACGACTAAGGTCAACCGGGATACGCCGATGACCAGGCGAGAAGGGCCGGGGGAGTCACACCATCATGAGCGGTACGAACGGGGACGGGCACGGCGACAAGGACGATTACGTCGAGGGGGGTATCAAGCCGCTCGCGGCCAGTGACCCCGCGCGGATCGGGCCGTATCTGCTATTGGGGCGGCTCGGCGCGGGCGGAATGGGGCGGGTGTTCCTCGCCCGTTCGGACAGCGGCCGCACCGTCGCCGTGAAGGTCGTGCACGAGGAGCACGTGTCCGACGAGCAGTTCAGGGCCCGGTTCCGCCGGGAGATCGAGGCGGCGCGCAAGGTCGGGGAGCGCTACACGGCGCCGGTGCTCGACGCGGGCCCCGACGACGTGCCGCCGTGGGTGGCCACCGGATACGTTCCCGGGCTCTCGCTCGAACAGATCGTACGGCGGCACGGGCCGCTGCCGACCGCTTCCCTGCACGCCCTCGCCGAGCGGCTGTTGAAGGCCCTCAAGGACATTCACGGCGCGGGAATCGTGCACCGCGACCTGAAGCCGTCCAACGTGATGCTCACCGTGGACGGCATGAAGGTCATCGACTTCGGGATCGCGCGGGCGCTTGAGACATCCGTCGAGTCCTTGCTGACCAGTACGGGGATGGCGGTCGGCTCTCCCGGCTTCATGTCGCCGGAGCAGGTGCGCGGCCAGAGCGCCGGGGCCAAGAGCGACGTGTTCACCCTCGGGTGCGTGCTGACCTATGCGGCGACCGGGCAGCTGCCGTTCGGGCAGGGGGCCAGCAACCAGCATGCCGTGATGTTCCAGATCGTGGAGGGCGAGCCCGATCTGACCGGGGTCGAGGACGACTCGCTGCGTGCGTTCATCACCCGGTGCCTGACGAAGGACATCGACCAACGCCCTGGCGTCGACGAGCTGTTGGCGGACCCGGAGCGGACGCGTCCGAGCGGTGGGCGAGGTGCCTGGCTGCCCGCCCGGGTCGTGGCCCGCCTCGCCCAGCAGTCCGCCCGGCTCCTCGACGCCGAGGCGACGCCACTGCGGGAGGAGCCCGTGGACCGGGCGACCATCGGCCTGCGCCCGCAGGCCGGGTCCCCCGAAGTCGTTGTGGCGGCCGGCGCCGTCACGGCTCGGGAGCCCGAACGGCCCCGTCGCCGCCGTCGGCTCATCGTCCTGCCCGTCGTCGCCGTACTCACCGTCGGCGGCGGCACGATCGCCGTGCTCCAGCCCTTCGCGAGCGACGGCGGCGGGGCGCAGGCCAAGACTCCGGCCAGCAGTGCGAGCGCGAGCGGCGCTGCCCGGGCGAGCTCCAGTCCCACGCCCTCCGGGAGCAACTCGCCCGGCGCTCCCAGCGGTTCCCCCTCGCCGGGGGCGAGCGCTCCGGGCAACGCGACCCCGAAGGGCCCGGACGCCAAGCCCGGCGAGGGGCCCAACGCCCCGCCCAACAGCGGGAGTTCGCCGCAGCCGCCGGGCGGCGGAGGCGGTAGCCAGCCCGGTGGCGGCGGCTCCACCAGAGGTGCCGGGGGTGGCGCCGACGGCGGGACCGGCTCGTCGTCGGGGGCCGGGTCTTCGGGCGCGTCCGGCTCCGGCGGCACATCCCAGGGGTCCCCGCCGCCCGACATGAAGGCCTACAAACTCGAATACACCAACTCCTGCGTCGGCGCGTGTTCCATGCCGATCGCGGTGACCTGGCCGGCGGTCTCCGGAGCGACCAGATACGACATCCACTACACCAACAAGGGCAGCAACTTCACGAAGAAGAGCGTCGACACCGTCTATTCCACCGGCTCCCTCAACTACACGATCACGGGCCCGTTCTCCGGTGACGAGATCTGTGTCACGATGCGCGCCGCCAACAAGTACGGGGCCTCGGCGTGGGCGGAGACCTGGTGCGGCACGGTGCCGTACTGAGACACAGGCTCTAGGCACGTGACAGCCGCAGCGTGACGATCTGGAACGGCCGCAGCTCCAGTGCGATCCCCTCCGCCGAGAGCGGGGCCTCGCCCAGCGGCCGTTCCAGAAGATCGGTGAACTCGGCCCGCCCGCAAGGGAATCCGGGCCGCAGCACCGCCCGTGCCCGGCTGCCCGCCGACTCGTAGAGCCGCACCACCACATCCCCGCCCCGGTCCTCCGCGAGCTTCACCGCCTCGACGGTCACCGCCGGGTCGTCCACGACGAGCAGCGGAGCGACCCCGGCGGCCGGCGCCACCCGCAGAGGCAGGTTCAGCGCAAGCCCCTCCGAGACGGCATCCGTCACCCCGGCGCCCGGAAGGAGCGCATAGGTGAAGCGGTGTACGTCGACATCGGCCGCCGGGTCGGGGCTGTGCGGCGCCCGCAACAGCGTCAGCCGTACGGTCGTGCCGAGCCCGGCGTCGTGCGGTACCCGGGTGACGTCGTGCCCGTACGTCGAGTCGTTGAGCACGGCCACCCCGTACGAGGGCTCGGCGACCCGCAGCCAGCGGTGCGCGCAGATCTCGAACCGGGCCGCGTCCCAGCCCGTGTTGACGTGTGTCGCGCGGTGCACATGCCCGAACTGGATCTCGGCGGTGGACCGTTCGGCGTGCACATCGAGCGGGAACGCCGCCTTGAGCACCTTCTCCGACTCGCGCCAGTCGACCTCGGTGACGACGTCGACGCGCGGGCTGCCGCACGCCAGCCGGATCTCCTGCACGATCCGCGAGCTCCCGAAGCTCCGCACCACCCGCACGGCCGCCCGCAGCGGCCCCCGCTCGACGACCTCGACCGAGTCGGCGTCGGTGAGATCGGTGTGCCGGCGCCGGTAGTGCCGGTCGATGTCCCAGGCGTCCCACTGATTGGGGTGATCGGGGTGCAGCTGAAGGAGGTTGCCGCGACTGCCCGGGGCGAGCACCTCCCGGTCGGCGACGAGGTCCCGGACCGAGCTGAGCAGCCCTTCGCCGTCCACCACGATGCGCACAACTCCATTGTCCAGTACGGCGGTTGATCCGTTCCGCGCCACGGTCACCGGCGGCGCCGAAGCGGCTGCCCCGGCCAGTGCCGTCGCCGCGAGCGGCGGGGCGTGGACGGCGACCAGCGCCCGGCCGCCGGGCAGCGGCTGGCCGTCCGGCGCGTCCTCGGCCGCCACCTCGACCACCGCGTTCCGCGCGTACGGCGACGCGTTGAGCACGACAGGCCTCCGCCGGTCGCCCAGCGCCGAGACCGCGTCCGCGACGACGGCCTCCAGCTCCGCGCGTACCCGCTCGTACGTCTCGCGCGCCTCCCGGTGGACCCAGGCGATCGACGAACCGGGCAGGATGTCGTGGAACTGATGGAGGAGCACCGTCTTCCACAGCCGGTCGAGATCGTCGTACGGAACGCTGTAGTCGGGGGAGTGCAGCGCGGCCGCCGTTACCCACAACTCCGCCTCGCGCAGGAGGTGTTCACTGCGACGGTTGCCCTGCTTGGTCTTGGCCTGGGTCGTGTAGGTCGCCCGGTGCAGCTCCAGATACAGCTCGCCCGACCACACCGGAGCCCGCTCCCCGTACTCGGCGTGCGCGGCCTCGAAGAACGCCGAGGGCTTCTCGACGGTGACCCGGGGCGAGCCCTCCAGGTCGCGCAGCCGGCGTGCCTTCTCCAGCATCTCCCTGGTGGGACCGCCCCCGCCGTCGCCCCAGCCGAAGGGTACGAGGGAGCGGGTGGCGAGGCCCTTCTCGTTGAAGTTCCGTTCCGCGTGGGCGAGTTCGGCGCCGTGGAACTGCGAATTGTAGGTGTCCACCGGCGGGAAGTGCGTGAAGACCCGGGTGCCGTCGATGCCCTCCCACCAGAACGTGTGGTGCGGCATCCGGTTGGTCTGGTTCCACGAAAGCTTCTGGGTGAGGAACCACTTCACCCCGGCCAGCTTCGCGAGCTGCGGAAAGGCCGCGGTGTAGCCGAAGGAGTCGGGCAGCCAGATCTCCTCGGTCTCCACGCCGAACTCCTCCAGGAAGAAGCGCTTGCCGTGCACGATCTGCCGGGCCAGCGCCTCACCGCCCGGCATGTTGGCGTCCGACTCCACCCACATCGAGCCGACAGGGGCCCAATTCCCCTGCTCCACAGCCTTTTTGATGCGCCGCCAGATGTGCGGCTGGTGGTCGCGCACCCAGGCGTACTGCTGGGCCTGCGAGCAGGCGAAGACCAGCTCGGGGTAGTCGGCGGCGAGCGCCGTCACATTGGCGAAGGTGCGCGCCGCCTTGCGGACCGTCTCGCGCAGCGGCCACAGCCACGCCGAGTCGATGTGCGCGTGGCCGGCCGCCGAGACGCGATGGGCGCTGGGACCGGCCGGGCGGGACAGCGCGTCGGCCAACTCGGCGCGGGCGGCCACCGCCGTGCCTGCCACATCGTGCAGGTCGAGCGCGTCCAGCATGCGCTCAAGGGCCCGCAGGATCTCGTGCCGGCGGGCCCGGTCGGCCGGCAACTCCCGCATAAGCTCCGACAACACCTCCACATCCAGCACCAGGTGCCACACCTCGTCGTCGAGTACGGCGAGTTCGGCAGCCGCGAATCGGTAGATGGGCTCATGCCCGGCGGTCAGTACGTCTCCCAGCGGGGTCGGTTCGAAGTCGTGCAGCACCGCCGGATTCGCGGCCGCCTCCAGGAGCAGGTCCACCTCCTCCCCGCCCGCCGCACGCGCTGCCACCGGGATATGCCGGTTGCGCGGATGGATGCCCTTCAGCGGGACGCCCGAGCTGTCGTACACCAGACCCTCCGCCTGGAAGCCCGGCCCCTCTCCGGTGAATCCGGGGTCGATGACCGCCTCGACCCTGCGTCCCGCCCACGCCCCGGGCACCCGTCCTTGGATCCGGAACCAGCTCGTCGACCATGGCCGGCCCCACCGAGTGCCGGTCTCGAACGGCTCGTATGCCGCCGTCAACGCCTCGGCGACGGGCACCGGCTCGCCCGGCGCGTGCCAGACGGCCAGGGCCAGCGGCACCCGGGCGGCGTACCGCGCGGGGCGCACGAACTGGCGCATGGCCCGCTCAAGGCGTCCCTCCACCAGCGATCGGTCATCATGCATCGCTTCTCCTCCAGCAGCTCACTGAAGGGTTGCCCGTTCGGTTGTTAAGGAATCACCATGCGTGACCGTGACCCGACGGGGCATGCATCCCGTGTGCATGTTCGAGGGAGGAAGGTCGTCACGACGTGCAGGTGGGGGCTATGACAAGGCATCAGGCAGGGCTCGGCCCCACGGGGAGCGGGCCCGTCCGGACACCTGATGCGCAGCAGGGGGACCAGCGTCTGCTGCGCAGGAGAGTGGGGCAGGCGGATCTGAACGCCGTGCGGGAAATACGCCGGGCGCTGAGGGAACTTCTCGGCACGTCACGGCATTCGGGGGCGACGGACGTGGCCGAACTGCTCACCAGTGAGCTGGTGACCAACGCCCTCGTCCACACCGACCACGGCGCGGTGGTGACGGCGACGGTCGGCGAGGCCGGCCTTCGCGTGGAGGTACGGGATTTCGTGGCCGCGCTTCCCACACCGTGCATACCGTCCGCCGACGACGGTACGCACGGCAGGGGTCTGCTGCTCGTCCAGGCGCTGGCGGACGCCTGGGGTGTGCAGGAGCACGGCATGGGGAAGGTGGTCTGGTTCGAGCTCGGCTGCAACGGGGCGGCGCCGCAGTACTAGGCGCTCCGTGGGAAGACCGCTCAGGCACTGGCGCGTGCCCGGCGGCTAGCCGAACTGCTGCTCAAGATCCTTGAGCTTGCGCTCCAGGGAGTCGAGCCGGGGCAGCGCCTGGGTGTCGTCCTCGGCGGTGAGGTCCACGGTCCTGGCGGCCGAGGACTCAGCGGTCCCGATGGCCGCGAGGGAGGGCCGGGTACGCAGGGGCAGCGGTCCTTGCTCTGCTATGGCCGGCTCCGCGACAGCCTTGGGCTGCGCGGAGCCTTGGCCGGCGCCGATTCCCTGGACGTCGACCTGGCGGCCGCCGCTCCTGCCGCGCCCCCAGGCCCGGTTCTGCCGGCTGAGCGCCTTGAAGTGCGCCCGGTCGAGCTTCTCCTGGTCGCGCCTGCGGAGCTTGTTCTCCTCCTTGGCCCGCTTGTCCTCGCGCACCTCTTCGACCGCCTCGTCCAGGGTGCGTACGCCCTCCAGGAGCATCAGCGACCAGGCGCCGAAGGTCTCCCTGGGGGCCCGCAGCCACCGTACGATCCGGATCTGCGGCAGGGGTCGCGGCACCAGGCCCTGCTCGCGCAGGGCCGCCCGGCGGGTCTGCTTCAGCGCGCGGTCGAAGAGCACCGCCGCCGACAGCGACATCCCGGCGAAGAACTGCGGGGCGCCCGCGTGGTCCATGCCGCGCGGCGCGTGCACCCAGTTGAACCAGGCCGCGGCGCCCGCGAACGTCCACACGAGGAGCCGCGAGCCGAGCGCGGCGTCGCCGTGGCTGGCCTCGCGCACCGCGAGTACGGAGCAGAACATGGCCGCGCCGTCGAGGCCGAACGGGACCAGGTACTGCCAGCCGTCCGTCAGATTGAGGTTCTGCCGGCCGAAGCCGACCAGGCCGTGGAAGGAGAGCGCGGCGGCGACCGCCGCACAGCAGAACAGGAGCACATAGGAAGCGGTGCCGTACACCGCCTCCTTCCTTCTGCGGCGCTCCTCACTGCGCTCCCAGGAGTCGTCGCCGGCGGCGTTGTCACCGGCGCGCTTGCCGCGCGCGAGCACTACCAGAGCCACGACGACCCCCACGATCATCACGCTGCCCGGAAGCAGCCAGTCCAGCGATATGTCGGTCAGTCGCATGCGGTGTCCCTTGCATCGCGTAGGGCGTATCGGCCGCCATACTGCTCCTGCCGTACGGGGCGGCAGGGGCTTTCGGGGCAAGAGGGCGCCAACAACTGGCGACGGCAGTCGGATAGGGGGGATTCGATCGAACTTCCGTGCCCGGCGCGCGAGTTGAGTTCGACTGGCGCTCACCCGGACGGGTGGCGTGGACGCGGAGCCGGTGTCCGAACCCTGTCCGGCTCGGTCACGGGCTCTCAGGAGGCGGCGCTGAGCCTCTGGACGCGGTCGGCGTCGCAGGTGCGCGGACAGGTCACGCAGGTGTCCTCGGGGCGCACGGTGTAGAAGAAGCAGCAGCTCGCCCGGTCTCGGGTCGGCAGGCGCCGCCCGTCGGGCGCGGTCAGCTCCCGGAACCCGGGGGTGCCCACATACGGCTTGGCGGTGCCGGGGAGCAGCGCGTCGAGCTCGGCCATCGCGCGCGGCTCCTCGCCGAGCAGTGAGCCGATGTACCAGAGCCCCTCGACGACCTCGTCCGTCGCCATGCCCCACAGCGCCCGCTTGCCGCGCCGCATGCGCGGGCCGAACCCGTCGAGCACCGGCCCGACGTGCTCGGCCACCGCCGCCCGCACCTCGCCGCGCAGCGCCTCTTCGTCCGGTACGACGCGGGCGCCGGGGAGTTCGGCCGCCGGGTCGTCCGGCAGGCAGGCGAACTCCCTTACCCGTACGGCGAGTTGACCGAGCGTCCGCTGGAAGGACACGTCGTCGACCGGCACCCGCGGCACCCGGCGGTGCAGAAACCACGGCACCGTCACGAGGAGGCAGACGGGCCAGGCGTAGCGGTGGAAGCCGAACGAGGCGATGACATCGGGGCGGGCCTGGTGCCCGTAGTCCCGTACGACCTGGGCGTTGTCCCAGGCCAGGAACGCGTCGAGGGCGGTGCCGCCCGCCGCGAGCTCCGCCGCGCCGACCCAGCCCGCACCGCCCGGAGCCCGCTCGGTGCCGGCCAGCTCCGTGATTCCCAGCCCGGGAAAGACCTCGGCCAGGCGGGCGTAGGAGTCCGCGACGGGGCTCGGCGCGGGGCTGGGCAGCAAGGCGGAGACGGTCATGCGGGACCACCGAATCACGATCGTTAACAGGTAAGGCTTACCTTAGCGGATGAGAGCGATGTTTGAACTCGCGCTTTGTCCGCCTATGGTCTGTGTGGGGCAGGTGGAGCCGTAGGAGGCCGGGTGGAACAGGGCAGGGCGCGCGAGGCCGTGGTGCCTCCGTACGGGCCACCTCGCGTTCCCGGCCAGGGCAAGGGCGGCGAGAGCCTCGGTGAGGTGCGCGGTGAGCACACCCACAGCGAGCCGCCGGCCCCCCGCACCATCCACCGCCACTCGGTGCGCGGCCAGATCCTGGCCGCGCTACGCACCGCCCTGGTCGACGGCGATCTCGTGCCGGGCGAGGTGTATTCGGCACCGGCGCTAGGCGAGCGGTTCGGGGTCTCCGCGACCCCTGTGCGTGAGGCGATGCAGCAGCTCAGCATCGAGGGCGCCGTCGAGGTCGTGCCGAACCGGGGCTTCCGCGTCACCGAGCGCAGCGCGCGCGAGCTCGCGGAGCTCGCCGAGGTGCGCGCCATGATCGAGGTCCCGGTGATGCTGCGCCTGGCCCGTACGGTTCCGGCGGCCCGCTGGGCCGAGCTGCGCCCGCTCGCCGAGGCCACCACCGAGGCCGCCGCGACCGGCGACCGGGCCGGCTATGCCGAGTGCGACCGTGCCTTCCACCGCGCGGTCCTCGCCCTGGCGGGCAACCAGCAGCTCGTCCAGGTCGCCGACGATCTGCACCGGCGCGCCCAGTGGCCGCTGACCGCCGCGCCGGTCGCGCGCCGCGCGGACCTGGTCGCCGACGCGGCCGAACACCTGGCCCTCCTGGACGCCCTGTGCGCCCAGAACCTGCCGGTCGTCCAGTCCCTCGTACGGGAACACTTCACGGGCTCGGCGCTCTGAGGGTGCGCGCTGAAGGGCTGCGCCGCTGAACGGGCGTGCCGCTGGACCCCGGCCCGTCACGGCCGCGTCCGCGCTGTGCAACAGCTCACACCGCGAGGAACCCGGACCGTCAACTGCCGCGTCCCAGCCGGTACTTGGAAGTACCGCACGTCGGGGGGCGTCATGCCGGATCCGTGGATGCAACAGCAGCAGTGGCAGAGCCGGCAGGCCGCAGATGCGGCTCGGCGCGCGTCCGAGCGGGGACGGGACGCGCACCGGCTCGCCCAGAACTCGGCGCGGCGCGGCTCCTCGGGCCGCGCCACCAGCCTGATCCAGCTCGTCATCCTGATCGCGGCCGTCGTCTACCTAGCCGATCACCCCGATGTCCGAGCCACCCTGTGGGGGTACGCCCAGCACGCCTGGAGCCACCTCAACGCCCTGATGGACGACGCGCGTTCGGGCAGCTGAAGTGGACCTGGCGGAACGTCAGGTCGCGGCGGGCCGGGGCGGCGCGGCCCCCAGATGGGCCGCAAGCCACGTGGGGACGCCGAGGAGGCGGACGAGGCGGGCCGCCTCCGTGCGCAGCCGGGTCGAGACCGGCTCCTCCTCGGTGTCGGCGAGCGCCGCCAGCGCGGGAGCCGTGCCGATGAGGTAGCCGAGCTCCTCGCGGATGCGCAGGGACTCGGTGAAGCCGTGCCGCGCCTCCGCCAACTCGCCGTCGCGCAGGGCGAGTCCGGCCAGATGGCGCCAGGTGAAGGAGAGCAGCAGGGTGTCGCCGTGGGCCGCGGCACCCTCGTGGGCGCGGCGGTAGGCGGCGCGGGCGGCCTGCGGCGCGTCGGCCACGTTCTCGGCGAGCAGCCCGCGCCGGAAGTCGAGTAGCGCCCGGCCGCGTCCCGTGGGCGCGGTCAGGGCGGCGGCCCGGCCGAGGGCGGAACGCGCCTCGTCCGCCCGGTCCCGTACCCCGAACAGCGTTGAGGCGTACGCGAGATAGCCGCGCTCGCAGGCGGCGGCGCCGCGCTCCTCGTCGCTGCGGGCGACGGCCTCGGCGCCGCGCAGCGCCTCGTCGGCCTCCGCCCAGCCGGATTCGGTGTAGACGCAGCGCTCGGTCAGCAGGGCGGTGCGCTGGAGCGCGCCGGCCGCCGCGCCCGCATGCGGTTCGAGCAGAGCGGCGGCGTCCGTCCAGCAGCCGCGCGAGCGCAGCCGCCATACCGCGGTCTGGAGCGGATCCCCGTCATCTGCAGTCGTTCCGGAACCAGACATGGCGGTATGCGCCACGTTGCCCTCCCCGAGCGCGCCATCGAGCTGCTGAGTAGATCCGCATCTCAACACGGAATGGCACGCCGGGCCAAGGGGGGTGCGTGAATGAGTTCACAATCGTCCGACGCTGTCCGGGATCGACTGCCGCGGGTCCGGGCGGGGGCCGGACACAGGCTCTCAGCTCATCCGGAGCGCCAGGAAGAAGTCCAGCTTGTCCTCAAGCCTGGACAGGTCACGGGCCGTCAACTGCTCGATCCTGCCCACCCGGTAGCGCAATGTGTTGACGTGCAGGTGCAGCCGTGTGGCGCACCGCGTCCAGGAGCCGTCGCAGTCGAGGAAGGCCTCCAGGGTCGGGATGAGTTCGGCCCGGTGGCGCCGGTCGTAGTCGCGCAGCGGGTCGAGCAGCCGGGCGGTGAAGGCGCGCCGCACGTCGTCCGGCACGAACGGGAGCAGCAGCACGTGCGAGGCCAGCTCGTGGTGGCCGGCCGCGCACACCCGGCCGGGGCGGGCGGCGGCGACCCGGCGGGCGTGCCGGGCCTCCTCCAGGGCGCCGCGCAGCCCCTCGGCGGAGTGCACCGCGGCGCTGACACCCAGTGTCAGGCGGCCGTCGTCGGCGAGGCCCGCCGAGAGCGGGGTGCGTACGGCGGCCAGGAGCGCGTCGGCGTGCAGGCCGTCCTCGGCGCCCTCGGGCGTGACCGCGGGCAGCGGCACGAGCGCGATCGCCTCGTCGCCCGCGTGGGCCACCGCGATCCGGTCGGAGGACTCGGGGCCGACCACCGCGGGGTCGACCAGGATCTCCTCCAGGAGGGACTGGGCGACCGGGCCGCCCTCGATCTCCGCACCGGAGTCGCGCTCCCAGTCGACCCGGGCCACCACGACCTGCCAGTGCGGCGCCGAGCCGAGCCCCGGCAGCAGCACCGGGGCCGCGACTCTGAGCCGGGCCGCGATCTCGGCGGGCGCGGCGCCGGTCTGCACCAGCTCCAGGACCTCCTGGGCGAGCCGGCGGCGCACCGAACGGGCCGCGTCGCGCCGGTCGCGCTCGACCGCGATGAGCTGGGTGACGCCCTGGAGCAGGTCGAGCCGGGCGGCCGGCCAGTCGCTCGCGTCGGCCTCGACGGCGAGCAGCCAGTCCGAAAGCACCGTCTCGCGCACGTCGCGGGCGGCGGGCGCGGCGCCCCGCCCGTTGTTGCGGATCGGGAACAGCGAGTAGGTCGCGCCCTCGACGGAGGCCCGGTGCGGGCCACGGCGGCCGGTGCGGGTCGCGGCCAGGTGCTCGGCGGCCAGCGCGGCGCCGACCGCCGGGGTCAGCGCGTCGCCGGCCCCCGCGATCTGGCGGCCGGTCGGAGAAAGCACCCAAGCCCGCAGGTCGAGGTCCGAGCCGAGCAGGTCGAGGACCACCTCGGGGCCGCCGCCCGCAGGACCTGACGTCATCAGCCTGCGATGGCGGTCCACGACGGCCGCGAGGTCGCCCGCACGCTCGCCCGAGACCTGCCGTACGACGTGCTCGGTGATGGTTGCGAAGGCGACCGACTCGTTCACCGCGAACAGCGGGAGGCGGTGACGAGAACAAGCCAACACGAGATCGTCGGGGATGGCGCCGAGCTCGGCTTCGCCGGCCGCCAGGCCCGCCACGCCGGCACTCGCGAGGATGCGTACGAATGGCTCGGAATCTTCGGCGTCCCGGCGCCAGGCGAGACCCGTCAGGACCAGCTCGCCACCCGTGAGGTAGCGGCTCGGATCCCGCAGGTCAGTGGTCATTACTCCCCGCACCGTGCGGTCCAGCTCGTCCTCGCCGCCGAGCAGCCGCAGCCCCAGCGCGTCGGTTTCCAGAAGTGCGCGCAGCCGCATCGCGTGTCGCCGCCGATCTGTCTTGATGTTGCCGTTGGAAAGCGGTGAGGTAAACGAGCACCGCCTTTCATACGAATCTACAAGACGTGAGCGGAGACCAGCCAACTCCTTCATGGTTTCGGTGACTGCACCCGAGGGATCGGGGCTTGTGTACTGATTCCACACCGCGTTAACAGCACATGAACGACTGAGATGTCGAGGGCCTGCCGTCCCCGGGACCCGCGCGAACGACCCCGAATTTGAGAATCGGAAGAGAGCCACTCATGGACTTCCTTCGCCCCGCCAGCTGGGAGGAGGCGCTCGCCGCCAAGGCAGAGCACCCCACCGCTGTGCCCATTGCGGGTGGCACCGATGTGATGGTCGAGATCAACTTCGACCACCGGCGGCCCGAGTACCTCCTGGACCTGAACCGCATCGGCGAGTTGGCCCAGTGGGAGGTCGGGGAGGACAGCGTCCGGCTCGGACCCTCCGTCCCGTACACCAAGATCATGGAGAACCTGCGGGTGGAGCTGCCGGGTCTGGCGCTCGCCTCGCACACCGTCGCCTCCCCGCAGATCCGCAACCGCGGCGGCGTCGGCGGCAACCTCGGCTGCGCCTCGCCGGCCGGTGACGCGCACCCGGCGCTGCTGTCCTCCGGCGCGGACGTCGAGGTCGAGTCGCAGGCGCGCGGCGTGCGGCTGATTCCGATCGACGAGTTCTACAAGGGCGTCAAGCGCAACGCTCTTGAGGCGGACGAGCTGATCAAGGCCATCCACATCCCCAAGGCGGACGGCCCCCAGCAGTTCTCCAAGGTCGGCACCCGCAACGCCATGGTCATCGCGGTCTGCGCGTTCGGCCTGGCGCTGCACCCCGAGACCCGTACGGTCCGCACCGGCATCGGCTCGGCCGCTCCGACCCCCATCCGGGCGAAGGCGGCCGAGGAGTTCCTGAACGCGGCGCTCGAAGAGGGCGGCTTCTGGGACAGCGGCAAGATCATCACCCCCTCGGTCGCGAAGCAGTTCGCCACGCTCGCCTCGGGTGCCTGCAACCCGATCGACGACGTACGCGGCACCGCGAACTACCGCCGTCACGCCGTCGGCGTCATGGCGCGCCGCACGCTGATGTGGACCTGGGAGACGTACCGCGGCGACAACGGCCGCACCCTTGAAGGAGCTGCATAACCATGCGCGTCAATTTCACGGTCAATGGCCGTAAGCAGGAGGCCGACGACGTGTGGGAGGGCGAGAGCCTTCTCTACGTCCTGCGCGAGCGCATGGGTCTTCCGGGTTCGAAGAACGCCTGTGAGCAGGGCGAGTGCGGTTCCTGCACGGTCCGCCTCGACGGTGTTCCGGTGTGTTCGTGTCTGGTCGCGGCCGGTCAGGTCGAGGGCCGCGAGGTCGTCACCGTGGAGGGCCTGGCCGACTACGCCGCCCACCGCACCGACGCCCACCCCGGCGGCGCCTGCGCCTCCGGTTCCTGCGGTACGTCCGTCGACGCCGCCAAGCGGTGGCAGGCCAAGCCCCAGGACGGTCAGACTGGAGAGGCGGGCGCGCTCTCGCCGATCCAGCAGGCGTTCATCGACGCCGGCGCCGTGCAGTGCGGTTTCTGCACCCCGGGTCTCCTGGTCGCCGCCGACGAGCTCCTGGAGCGCAACTCCGAGCCGTCCGACGCGGACATCCGCGAGGCGCTCTCCGGCAACCTGTGCCGCTGCACCGGTTACGAGAAGATCCTCGACGCGGTCCGCCTCGCGGCCGCCCGTCAGGAAGAGGCGGTCTGATCATGGCGCAGAACACCCGCACCACTCCGGCCGGTACGCCCACCAACGTCACCCAGAACCACACCAAGGGCGGCATCGGCGAGTCGACGCTCCGCCCGGACGGCACCCTCAAGGTGACCGGTGAGTTCGCGTACTCCTCGGACATGTGGCACGAGGACATGCTGTGGGGCCAGACGCTCCGCTCCACCGTGGCCCACGCCGAGATCGAGAACATCGACATCTCCGAGGCCGTCGCGATGCCCGGCGTCTACGCCGTGCTCACCTACGACGACCTGCCGGCCAAGATGAAGAACTACGGCCTCGAAATCCAGGACACCCCCGTCCTGGCCCACGGCCGGGTCCGCCACCACGGTGAGCCGGTCGCCCTCGTGGCCGCCGACCACCCGGAGACCGCCCGCCGCGCGGCCGCCAAGATCAAGATCGACTACAAGGAACTGCCGGTCGTCACGGACGAGGCCTCCGCCCTCGCCGCCGACGCGCCGCTGATCCACGAGGGCCGCGACGACCACCACGCCGGTCACGTCCCGCACCCCAACATCGTGCACCGCCAGCCGATCATCCGCGGCAACGTGGAGGAGGCGCGCAAGCGCGCCGACGTGATCGTCGAGGGCGAGTACACCTTCGGCATGCAGGACCAGGCCTTCCTCGGCCCGGAGTCCGGCCTCGCCGTGCCCGCCGAGGACGGCGGCGTCGACCTGTACGTAGCCACCCAGTGGCTGCACTCGGACCTCCAGCAGATCGCCCCGGTCCTGGGCCTGCCGCCGGAGAAGGTCCGCATGACGCTTTCGGGCGTCGGCGGTGCCTTCGGCGGCCGCGAGGACATCTCGATGCAGATCCACGCCTGCCTCCTGGCGCTGCGCACGGGCAAGCCGGTCAAGATCGTCTACAACCGGTTCGAGTCCTTCTTCGGCCACGTGCACCGCCACCCGGCGAAGCTCCACTACGAGCACGGCGCCACCAAGGACGGCAAGCTCACGCACATGAAGTGCAAGATCGTCCTGGACGGCGGCGCCTACGCGTCGGCCTCCCCGGCGGTCGTCGGCAACGCCTCCTCGCTCTCCGTCGGCCCCTACGTCGTCGACGACGTCGACATCGAGGCGATCGCGCTCTACACGAACAACCCGCCCTGCGGCGCGATGCGCGGCTTCGGCGCCGTCCAGGCATGCTTCGCCTACGAGGCCCAGATGGACAAGCTCGCGGCGAAGCTGGGCATGGACCCGGTCGAGTTCCGCCAGCTCAACGCCATGGAGCAGGGCACGATCATGCCGACCGGCCAGGTCGTGGACTCGCCGGCCCCGGTCGCCGAGCTGCTCCGCCGGGTCAAGGCCCGCCCGATGCCGCCCGAGCAGCAGTGGCTCGCGGCGGGAGAGGCCGCCGATGTGCGCGCCCTGCCGGGCGGCCTGTCCAACACCACGCACGGCGAGGGTGTCGTACGGGGCGTCGGCTACGCGGTCGGCATCAAGAACGTCGGCTTCTCCGAGGGCTTCGACGACTACTCGACCGCCCGGGTGCGCCTGGAGGTCATCAACGGCGAGCCCGTCGCGATGGTCCACACGGCCATGGCGGAGGTCGGCCAGGGCGGTGTCACCGTGCACGCCCAGATCGCCCGTACGGAGCTGGGCGTCACGCAGGTGACCATCCACCCGGCCGACACCCAGGTCGGCTCCGCCGGTTCCACGTCCGCCTCCCGGCAGACGTACATGACCGGTGGCGCGGTGAAGAACACCTGCGAGGCCGTCCGCGCCAAGGCCCTGGAGATCGGCCGCCGCAAGTTCGGCTCCTACCACCCCGCCTGGGCCACCGCCGAGCTGCTGCTCGAAGGCGGCAAGGTCGTCACCGACGGCGGCGAGGTCCTCGCCGACCTGGCGGACGTCCTGGAGGGCGAGGAGATCGACGTCGAGCTGGAGTTCCGGCACCGCCCGACCCAGGCCTTCGACCTCGTCACCGGCCAGGGCAACGGCCACGTCCAGTACACGTTCGCCGCGCACCGCGCGGTGGTCGAGGTGGACACCGAGCTCGGCCTCGTCAAGGTCGTCGAGCTGGCCACCGCCCAGGACGTCGGCAAGGCGCTCAACATGCTCTCCGTCGTCGGCCAGATCCAGGGTGGTACCACCCAGGGCCTCGGCGTCGCGGTGATGGAAGAGATCATCGTGGACCCGAAGACCGCGAAGGTGCGCAACCCCTCCTTCACGGACTACCTGATCCCGACGATCCTGGACACCCCGACCATCCCGGTCGACGTCCTGGAGCTCGCCGACCCGAACGCGCCGTACGGCCTGCGCGGTCTCGGCGAGGCCCCGACCCTCTCGTCCACCCCGGCCGTCCTCGCGGCGATCCGGGCGGCGACCGGTCTGGAGCTCAACAAGACCCCGGTCCGCCCCGAGCACCTCACGGGCACCGGCGCCTGATCCCACCCCGGGGATCCCCAGATCCCTCCGGGCGGTGCGTGCCTCCCAGGAACGTCACAATTCCGTCGCCCGCACCGCCCGGAGCAATCAAGTACCGCACCGCTCGCGGTCCTCGCAGTAACCGGCAACACCCGCAGTACCAGCACCACCAGCAAAACCGAGTCACACCAGCAACACCCGTAGCCATCTGCACTGCGGTACCGGTCCCGGTACCCCGGCAGGAGCAGACACCGTTCGTCTCGGGCCGTCCCCCGGGTCGTGCAGCCCACGCACCATCCCAAATCCCGCAGCTTGTCTGACCTGAGGACTCAAGTCTTATGCGGGTGCCCCTGTGAACCTTGGGAGTAGGCACCATGACCCAGCAGTCTGTGGAGCCGAAGACCACCGCTGAGGACGCGGGCTCCGGCTCCCGTCCCCAGGCCGGCAGGTCTTGGCTCGACCGGTACTTTCACATATCCGAGCGAGGATCCACGTTCGCGCAGGAAGTGCGCGGCGGCATCACCACCTTCATGGCGATGTGTTACATCCTCCTGCTCAACCCGCTGATCCTCTCGACGCCCGATGTCGACAAGCACACGCTGGGCCACGCGGGCCTGGTCACCGCCACCGCGGTCGCTGCCGCGGCCAGCACCCTGCTGATGGGCTTCATCGGCAAGGTCCCGCTCGCGCTCGCCGCCGGACTGAACGTCTCCGCGGCCCTGACCACCCAGGTGGTCCCGAACATGACGTGGCCGCAGGCCATGGGCATGTGTGTCATGTACGGCGTCGTGATCATGCTGCTGGTCGTCACCGGCCTCCGCGAGATGATCATGAACGCCATCCCGCTGGCGCTCAAGCACGCGATCACCATGGGCATCGGCATGTTCGTCGCCCTGCTCGGCCTCGTGAAGGCCGGATTCGTGGGCAAGGGCCCCGAGCACGGACCGCCGGTCACCCTCGGCGCCACCGGACAGCTCGTCGGCTGGCCCGTCTTCTTCTTCGCCATCACCCTGCTGCTGATCTTCGCCCTCCAGGCCCGCAAGGTGCCCGGCGCGATCCTGATCGGCATCGTCTCCGGCAGCGTCCTGGCCTTCGTGGTCACCAAGGTCGCCGGCCTGACCGACGCGGACTGGGGCGGCACCGCCCCCGGCCTCAGCGGCAGCGCGGTCTCCACACCCGACTTCGGCCTCTTCGGCCACGTCGAGTTCGGCGGCTGGAGTTCCATCGGCGCCATCGGCGTCGGCATGATCGTCTTCACCCTGGTGCTCGCCGGCTTCTTCGACGCGATGGCCACCATCATCGGCGTCGGCCAGGAGGCCAAGCTCGCCGACGACAAGGGCCGCATGCCCGGCCTGTCCAAGGCACTGTTCATCGACGGTGCGGGCGGCGCGATCGGCGGCGTCACCGGCGCCTCCGGCCAGACCGTGTTCATCGAGTCCGCCTCCGGCGCCGGTGAGGGCGCCCGTACCGGCCTCTCCTCGGTCGTCACCGGCCTCTTCTTCGCGGCCTGCCTCTTCTTCACCCCGGTCACCCAGCTGGTGCCGGCCCAGGTCGCCTCCGCCGCCCTCGTCGTCATCGGCTCGATGATGATGAGCGCCGCCAAGCACGTGGACTGGAGCGACCGTTCGGTCTCCATCCCGGTGTTCCTCACCGTGGCGCTGATGCCGTTCACGTACAACATCACCGCCGGTGTCGGCGCGGGCGTCGTCGCCTACACCGTGATCAAGGCAGCACAGGGCAAGTGGCGCGAGATCGGCGGGTTCATGTGGGCCCTGACAGCCGTCTTCACCATCTACTTCGCCCTCCATCCCATCGAGAGCTGGCTCGGCGTCAAGTAGCGGCAGCGCCGCTGACGCCCTCCACACATCCGTAAGGAGACCGAACATGCTGGACATCGCCGAAGAGCTGAACCGGTGGGTCGAGCAGGGACGCGAGTTCGCCGTGGCCACCGTGGTGGCCGTCGGCGGCAGCGCGCCCCGGCAGCCGGGGGCCGCCCTCGCCGTCGACAGCGACGGCACGGCGATCGGCTCGGTCTCCGGAGGATGTGTGGAGGGCGCTGTCTACGAACTCTGCCAGCAGGCGCTCGACGACGGCGAAACCGTCCTGGAGCGCTTCGGCTACAGCGACGAGGACGCCTTCGCGGTCGGCCTGACCTGCGGCGGTGTCATCGACATACTCGTCACCCCGGTCCGCACCACCTCGCCCGCCCGTGAGGTGTTCGCGGCCGCCCTCGCCACCGCCGCGCGCGGCGAGGCCGCCGCCGTCGCCCGGATCACCGACGGCCCCTCCGAGCTCATGGGCCGCGCCCTGCTCGTGCACCCGGACGGCACCCACGAAGGCGCGCTCGGCGGACACCCCGAGCTGGACCGCGCCGTGGCCGACGAGGCCGCCGCCATGCTGGACGCGGGCCGCACCGGCACGCTCTCGCTCGGCGCCGACGGCCGCCTGTGCGGCCAGCCGCTCACGATCCTGGTCGAATCGAGCGTCCCGGCCCCCCGGATGATCGTCTTCGGCGCCATCGACTTCGCTTCCGCCCTGGTCAGGGTCGGCAAGTTCCTGAACTACCACGTCACCGTGTGCGACGCCCGGCCCGTCTTCGCGACGAAGACCCGCTTCCCCGAGGCGGACGAGATCGTCGTGGAGTGGCCGCACAAGTACCTGGAGCGCACCACTACCGACTCCCGCACGGTCCTGTGCGTCCTGACCCACGACGCCAAGTTCGACATCCCGCTCCTGGAGACCGCGCTGAAACTGCCGGTCGCCTACGTCGGCGCGATGGGCTCGCGCCGCACCCACCTGGACCGCAACGAGCGGCTGCGCGACGTGGGCGTCACCGAACTCGAACTCAACCGCCTGCGCTCCCCGATCGGCCTCGACCTCGGCGCCCGTACGCCCGAGGAGACCGCCCTGTCGATCGCCGCGGAAATAGTCGCCAACCGGCGCGGCGGCAGCGGCGTCTCGCTGACCGGCGCCCACACCCCGATCCACCACGACGGCAAGGACAAGCCGGTGGGGCGCATCGGTTCGGTGGCCTAGCCACACCCCGGCCGTCGCTCCGGTCAGCCGCCGCGCGCCAGTTGTTCGCCCAGCTCCGTGCGGGCGTAGAGCACCACCCGGCCCGCCCGCGCGCGGCCGACCAGGCCGGTCCGGTGCAGCACCGCCAGATGGTGGGAGACCGCGCTCGCCGTGACGCCCAGGCGCCGGGCGAGCTCGGTCGTCGACGCCGGGCCCGCGAGCGCGAGCAGCAGCGCCGCCTTCGGCCGGCCCACCAGCGAGGCGAGCGCGCCCGCGTGGCGCGGCGGCCGGGTCTCCCACAACGTGGCGACACCCCGCGCCGGATACGCGATCGTCGGCCGTTCCTCGGCCCCCACGGGACTGATCGTGTGCTGCGCGAACAGCGTCGGTACGAGCCAGAACCCGCGCCCGCCGACCTCCGCGGCCAGATGCAGATCCCGGTGCACGAACAGGGTGAGGCGCCCGTTGTCCCACGTGGCCGACGGATCGAGCGACGTGAGCAGCGCGGCCGCGCCCTCCCGGGCCAGCAACCGGGCCCGGTGCACCATGTCCGCTTCGAGTACGGCCCGCATGCGCGACCAGTGCGGGGCGATCGCCAGTTCCCAGTACGCCTCCACCACATCCGCGATCGCCTCCCTCAACTGCCGTGAATCCGAAGCCAGTTGGGCGAGCCGGGGTCCCAGCGGGCGGCTCGCGTACGCGGCCCGCACATCGAAGAGGACCTTGTCCGCAGGGGTCGCCCGCACCCGGCGCAGCTCGTCCGCGACGTCCGGCAGCGGCGAGTCGGGGCGCGGCGTGATGAAGTCGGGTATCCAGCCGCTGCCGCCCACCGCGAGCTCGCCGAGCAGCTCGGTGTCGAGGCCGCCCGCCGAGGCCAGCGCCTCGCGCGTACGGCGTATCCACGGAAGGTGCAGCGCGTACTTCTCGGGTCGGCGCAGCGCCCACAGGCTGGTGGCCGTCTCCAGCAGCGGTGAGCAGGCGAAGCGCATGTCGGCGAGGTCGTCGACGCCGAGTCGGTAGCTGAGCATTGAGGCAGAGCCTAAATCTCTGTCGCCCGGCCGCTCAAGGCCGTTGAGTGGGAGCCATGTCCTCCACCTCCACCGGGGCGGCAGCACTGCTGCCGCCCCGCGGTCCGCTGCGCGCCTACGCCGTCACCACTCTGATCGACTGGATCGGCAACGGCCTCTTCCACACCGGCGCCATCGTCTTCTTCACCCGCGTCGTCGGGCTCGGCGCCGCCCAGGTCGGCCTCGGCCTCACCGTGGCCGCACTGCTCGGCCCCGCCGCGTCCGTCCCCGCCGGACGGCTCGGCGACCGGCTCGGCCACCGCCGCGTCTACCTCACGACGGTCCTCATCCGCGCGGTGGCCTTCGCCGGATACCTCTTCGTCACCTCCTTCGCCGGCTTCCTCGCCGTGGTCTGCGCGATCACGCTGGCCGAGAGCGCGGGACGGCCGGTCAAGAACGCCTACCTCGCCCAACTCGCCGACCCCGCAGCCCTGGTGGGGGCCAGCGCGTACAGCAGGGTGATGCTCAACATCGGCTTCTCGATCGGCAGCCTGGGCGCGGGCGCGGCACTCGCCCTCGACTCGCACACCGGGTACGCGGCGCTCGTCCTCGGCAACTGCCTCTCGTACGTGATCGTCGCGGCGGTGCTCCTTCGGATGCCGGAAGGTGAGAAGGCCGCGCCCACACCGGGCCCGGCCCGGCGCGGCGCGCTGCGCGACGGCCGCTTCCTGCTCCTGGCCGCGCTCTCGGGGCTCCTCTACGTCAGTGCCGACATGCTCAACATCGGCCTCCCGCTGTGGATTTCGGAGCGCACCGAGGCGCCGCGCTGGTCGATCGCCGGCCTCATGCTGCTCAACACGGCGCTCGCGATCCTGCTCCAGGTGCGCGCGGCACGCGGCAGCGACACCGTCCCCGGGGCCGCCGTGGCGGGCCGCCGGTCGGGCGTGGCGCTGCTCGCCGCCTGCGCGGTGACCGCGACGACGTCCACGCTGCCGCCGGTGGCCGCGGTCGCCGTCCTCGCCGCCGCGGTCACCCTGCTCACCGCGGGCGAGCTGCTCTCCTCGGCCAGCGGCTGGGGCATCTCCTACGGCCTGGCCGCGCCGGAGCGGCAGGGCGAGTACCTCGGCGCCTGGACCCTGTCCTCCGACCTCGCGAGGGCGGGCGGCCCGCTGCTCGTCGCGGTCCTGGTCGCCCACGGGGGCGGTACGGGCTGGCTGGCGCTCGGCGTCCTGTTCCTGGCGGCGGGCACGGTCACGGTGCCGGTGGCCGGACGGGCCGTCCGCGCCCCGAGCACCGTGACCGCGGAACAGAGGGTGGGCTGACGTGCGGCGCCCGGGGCTCCGCCCCCGACCCGGGCGATATGCGAGTGACGGCCCGTTTTCACCGGGTTAGGGTCGCCGCATGAGCGAGCTGGAGTTCCGCGACGTGCCCGAGTCCGACGTCGACCGCGCCCTGGAGCTCTGGTGGCTCGTCTTCCACGACCGCCCCGACGAGAAGGAGAAGCGCGCCTACCACCGCGCGATGGTGCTGCGCTGCGACCGCATCGGGGCGTACGACGGGGACGCGCTCGTCGGCTTCCTCGTCGCCCACCGCTTCACCCTGTCCGTACCAGGCGGTGAACTCCCCTGCCCCGGGCTCACGTTCGTCTCCGTCGCCCCCACCCACCGCCGCCGCGGCGTGCTCTCCGGCATGATCGCCGAGGTGTTCCGCCGTTGCGCCGAACACGGCCGGCCCATCGCCGCGCTGTGGGCCTCCGAAGCCGCCATCTACGGCCGCTTCGGCTTCGGCGCGGGCACCTACGGCACCTCGGTCGAGATCAACTCCACCCGCCCGCTCGCCCTGCGCATCGACCCCGACCGGCGCCCCCTGCGCCTGATCGACCCCGACGACGCGCCCGCCGAACTCGGCCCCTACTACGAGGCGACCCGCACCCGCCGGGCCGGGCGCATCGCCCGCGACACCGGCCGCTGGCGCGGCGAGTGGCTGCCCGAGACCGACGAGGACGACGAGGAACTCGGCCCGCCCCGCATCGTCGGCCTCGGCGCCGCGGACGAGCCGCTCGCCGGGTACGCCGTCTACCGCACCCGGCGCGAGGACGACCCCGCAAAGCCCGGCACCGTCCAGGTCGCCGAGCTGGAGGCCGACACCCCGGCGGGCGAGGCCGCGCTGTGGCACTACCTCGCCGGCATCGACCTCACCGGCACCGTCCGCGCCTGGGGCCTGGCACCGGACGACCCGCTGCTCCTGTTCGCCACCGACCGGGACCAGGTCAGGGCCGTCGCCGAGTTCCCGGCGCTGTGGATCCGCCTCGTGGACGTCGGCGCCGCGCTCACCGCCCGCTCCTGGGCGGCCGAGGCCGCGCTCGTCCTGGAAGTCCGCGACGACCGCATCCCGGCCAACGCGGGCCGCTTCCGCCTGACGGCCTCCCCGCACGCCTGCACCTACGAGCCGACCGGGGCCCCGGCCGACCTCACCCTCGACGTGCGCGACCTGGCCGCCTGCTACCTCGGCGGCACCGAGGTCCGTCGCCTGGTCCTCGCGGGCCTGGTGACCGAGCACACCCCGGGCGCGGCACAGGCCCTGGACGAGGCACTGCGTACCGTGGAACTGCCGCACACCGTCGACGAGTTCTGATCGGCCGGGGGAGAAGGCGGGGGGATCTCGCGCAGAAGTGACGAGTCTCTCGTACGGGGGCGGGGCGGGCCGGGACGAAGGTCCTTCGGTGAAATGCCTGCTCGGACCGGGAACCGTAAGGCCCCTTGAAGGGGTCTTTGCCTGCGCGTTAGGGACCAAAGTCCCGGCGCGCGGCACCTGCACCGAACCCCTCGTATCACTGAGGTCGCGTCAACACCCCTGCCCTCCAGGGAAGTTGCCGGAAAACGGGTGTTTTCCGGCGATACCCGCCTGGAGAATTCACATTTCGGGATTCGAGCGCGATCGTGCGATCGTGGCCAATCGGTGAAGCTCCGCTGCCGTACCGGCATGTACCGAGGGGATGGGGAAACCATGGCGCGACTGACCGCCCACACACGCCGCATCGTGATGGCCGCAGCGGCGGCCGTGGTCCTGACGGGCGGCGTGGCCGCCGCGGTGTTCCTCGGCAGCGACACCTCCGCCGACGGTCCGGGCCCCGCCCTCGCCCACTCCTCCTCCGCCGGCAAGTCCACCGGCAAGTCCGACGACAAGCCCGGCCACCCGAGCGGCAAGCCGGGGCCCTCGGGATCCGGCGGCGGCGACAGCGCGCCGGACGGCTCGGACGGCTCCGCCGACTCCACGGGCCCCGCCGCGCCCCCCGGCGCCACCGGGATATCCGAGACGATCGACCACGCCACCGAGAGCGGCGGCAAGTCGGTCTCGATCACCATCGACGACGGGCCGAGCCCCGTGTGGACGCCGAAGATGCTCGCCGTCCTCAAGCAGTACAACGTCAAGGCGACCTTCTGCATGATCGGCCCGCAGGCCAAGGCCAACCCCGACCTGGTCAAGCAGATCGTCGCGGCCGGCCACCGGCTCTGCGACCACACGGTCAGCCACGACGAGGCCATGAACAAGAAGCCCGTCGCCTACCAGAGCTCCGAGGTCCTCGACGCCCAGAAGATGATCGAGGACGCGGCCGACGGCGCCAAGGTGCAGTACTTCCGGGCCCCCGGCGGAGCCTTCACGCCCGACAACCGGCACATCGCCGCCGGTCACGGGATGCGGCCGCTCGGCTGGAACGTCGACACCAAGGACTGGAAGCAGCCCGGCACCGCGGCGATCGTGAAGACGGTGAAGCAGGAGATCAAGAGCGGCCCGATCGTGCTCTTCCACGACGGCGGCGGCGAGCGCGCCCAGACGGTCGCCGCCCTGAAGGAAGTGCTGCCCTGGCTGGGGCAACAGGGCTACACCTTCAGCTTCCCCGCCGTCTGACGCGTCTCGCTCCTGACGGCCCGTCATATACCGGGCGGGCCGCCGGGATCGAGCAGATACGGCAGCTCCGCCGAAGCAGGCCCCTCGATTAGTGCGGAGGCCGGGCAATCGATAAGGTGCCTGGTCACGACCGCAACCCGTTCGATCCACGGGCCGGTCAGGGCTCCGCCGCGGTTCGTGGCACCTCCACGGCCGCTGTGCCGACTCCTGCCCGCCCGGGCCCTGGAACACGGGGGGCGATCTTCACGGCGGGGCAGTCGGGCCCCTGCCGACGGGGTCAGGAGGAACAGTGGCACAGGTCATCGCCGAGGTCTCACGGACGTTCAACGAGTTTCTGCTCCTGCCGAACCGGACCCGGACGGACTGCTCGCCCGCGACGGTGGACCTGCGTACGCCCCTGGTGCGGCACGTCGCGGGCGAGCGGTCGGCGATCGAACTCGGCTCTCCGTTCACGTCCGCGATCATGCAGGCCGTCAGCACCCCGGAACTCGCGATCGCCCTCGCGCGCAACGGCGGTCTCAGCTTCCTGCACCACAACCAGTCCATCCAGGATCAGGCCGCGGCCGTGCGCCAGGTGAAGAACTTCAAGGCCGGGTTCGTCACCAGCGACACCAACGTCCGCCCGGACGACACCCTGAGCCACCTGGTCGCCGTCATGCAGCGCACCGGGCACAGCACCGCCGCCGTCACCGACGACGGCACCGCCACCGGCCGCCTGCTCGGCCTGGTGACCTCCCGCGACTTCCACCCCCAGCGCCACGACCTCGACGGGCCGGTGGCCGGCCGGATGACCGCCATCGCAGAGCTGCCCCACGCCGAGGCCGACACCACGCTCTCCGAGGCCAACGCCCGGCTGTGGGACCAGCGCCTCGACTGCCTCCCCGTCCTCGACGCCGAGGGCCACCTGCAGTACCTGGTGTTCCGGTCCGACTACGCGGACAACAAGCGCTTCCCGAACCAGGCCGTGGACGCCGCCAAGCGGCTGCGTGTGGGCGCGGGCGTCAACACCCACGACTACCAGGAGCGCGTCCCCGCCCTCCTTGAGGCGGGCGCGGACGCCCTGTGCTTCGACTCCTCCGACGGCTACAGCGACTGGCAGGCGCAGGCGCTGAGCTGGGTGAAGAAGCACTACCCGGAGATCCCGGTCGGCGGCGGCAACGTGGTCGACGGCGAGGCGTTCACCTTCCTCGCCGAGGCCGGTGCCGACTTCGTCAAGGTCGGTGTGGGCGGCGGCTCGATCTGCATCACCCGCGACCAGAAGGGCATCGGTCGCGGCCAGGCCAGCGCCGTCCTCGACGTCGCCGCGGCCAGGGACGCCTTCCGCGAGCGCACCGGCGAGTACGTGCCGATCTGCTCCGACGGCGGCCTGGTGCACGACTACCACGTGGCTCTGGCGCTCGCGATGGGAGCCGACTTCGTCATGATGGGGCGCTACTTCGCCCGCTTCGACCAGGCGGCCGGCGCGAAGCTCCCCACCCGGGACGGCTTCGTGAAGGAGTACTGGGGCGAGGGATCGAACCGGGCCCGCAACTGGCAGCGCTACGGCCAGGGAGGCCAGGGGCTGATCTTCGAGGAGGGCGTCGACGGCTACGTCCCGTACGCGGGCGACCTCAACGAAGGCTTGGCCACGACCGTGGCCAAGCTCAAGACCACGATGGTCTCCTGCGGCTCCAACACCCTGCCGGAGTTCCAGTCCACGGCCCGCCTGACCCTGGTCTCCGACCAGAGCTTCCAGGAGAGCCACGCGAACGTCACCCTGCGGGACACCCCGGCGACCATCGCGTGAGTACGCGGCCGTAGCCCCCGGGGCGCTGCGGGCCGGCGGACCCCGCCCGCAGCGCCCCGACCGCCGTCACTTCGCGGGCGTACGCGAGCGGGCCATCCGGGCCGCGACGGTGCGCGGCACATGACGTACGGCGAGGGCGTACGCCTTGTACTGGAGCCCCGTGATGCTCACCGGACGCCTGCGGCGCAGATCCTTCAGGGCCTGCTCCACGACCTTCTCGGCGTCCAGCCAGGCCCACTCGGGAAGCGAGCTGACGTCCATGCCGGCCCGCTTCTGGAACTCCGTCCGCGTGAAACCGGGCACGAGCGCGAGGACGCGGACACCGTGCGGGGCCAGATCGATGCGCAGGGACTCGCTGAACGCGGTCAGCCACGCTTTGGCGGCGCCGTACGTGCCGGTGGGCAGCAGGCCCGCCACCGAGGAGACGTTGAGAACGACACCCCGCTTGCGCGCGGTCATCCCCGGCACGGCCGCGTGCGTGAGCCGCAGCGGGGCCCGCACCAGCAGATCGAGCATCCGCTCCTCGTCGTCGATCGGGCTGTGCGGGAACGGCGCGGGAAGGCCGGAACCCGCGTTGTTGACCAGCACGTCCACCGGGTCCTCGGCGGCGGCGAGCCGCTCCTCGACCAGGCGGCACTGCGTCGGATCGACCAGATCGGCGGCCAGCGTCTCGACCCGCACGCCGTACCGGGACCGCAGCTCCTCGGCCGTCTTGCGCAGGCGCTCCTCGTCCCGGGCGACCAGCACGAGCGAGCACCCGAAGCCCGCGAAGCGGTGCGTGAAGGCGGCGCCGATGCCCGAGGTCGCACCGGTGATCAGAACAGTGGTCATGGCGGCTCTCATTTCTCCGTGGGCCAGGGGGGGGCGCGGGGGCCGCCCGCGCACCGCCCCAGTGTTCGCGGACTGCGCCGAAGATCAAGTGTGAGGGCCCATAACTGGCCACTTCGGACACCCTGTTGAGAGGGCATCGGCGTCGGGGAACCTGAATATTTGTCGCCGGGGCCACGGAAATTTACGCAAAGTGCGGCGAGGCTTCCTGGCGGCGCGCGCAAAATAGTAGTATTTGCCGTGCCGTCTCGTCGGAACCGTGCTACTGTTGATCCCAGTTGCAGTTGTGGTTCCCAAAGACTTCAAGTGCCTCGATGGTTTTATGCCGTCGGGCGCTTTTGTATTTCCGGTGCTTTTTCCGGACGGGGCATCATCACAGTAACGACGGGGTCAGCACAGTGCGGACCCCCGGGCATTGCCCCGAAGGAGATATGACATGGCTACTGGCACCGTGAAGTGGTTCAACGCGGAAAAGGGCTTCGGCTTCATTGAGCAGGAGGGTGGCGGCCCGGACGTCTTCGCCCACTACTCGAACATCGCCACCCAGGGCTTCCGTGAGCTTCAGGAAGGCCAGAAGGTGAACTTCGATGTCACGCAGGGCCAGAAGGGCCCGCAGGCCGAGAACATCACGCCTGCCTGACGCTGAAGCGTTTTCTGCACGCGGCTGGGGCTCGCACCTTGGGGTGCGGGCCCCAGCCCGTTGCTGTTCCACCGGGCCCGCCGTCACCTCGTGACGGCATTTTCACGGCCCGCGGGACATCGGGCGCCGCCCGGCTGTCCCGCCACGCAGCGGAGAGACGACCTCGGCCACGGCCGGGGTACGCATCTGCCCGCTGTCCTGATCCGGCCCGTCCGCCTTCCCAGGCGGCGGCTGCCCGGCATTCCGACAACGGGCGGGGAATTTCCGCGCCCTCGTGCGGCCGGATCGGAATTCGACTTCTGTTTCCGGCTCGTTCTTGCGATGTCCCGGCCGCTCCATTCGGCCGGGCTCCCTCGATACGTGCCATATCGAGGAAGGTTCTCGTTGAACCGTTCAGCTCGCACGAACGACCGCTACTCCGCCGCCCGTAAGAGCGGCGCCGACCGCGGGGCCCGCTTCCGGCCCCAGGGGCAGAACCGCTCCGGCGGCGGCCGCAGGCCCGCCGCACCGCAGGGCGAGTTCGCCCTCCCCGTGACCGTCACCCCGGCCCTGCCGCCGGTCGCGAGCTTCGGCGACCTGGACATGCCGGCCGAGGTCCTCGACCTGCTGACCAGCCTGGGCATGAACGAGCCGTTCCCGATCCAGTCGGCCACCCTGCCGAACTCGCTCGCGGGCCGCGACGTCCTGGGCCGTGGCCGCACCGGCTCCGGCAAGACCCTCGCCTTCGGCCTCGCCCTGCTCGTCCGCACCGCCGGGCGCCGCGCCGACTCCAAGAAGCCCCTCGCCCTGATCCTGGTGCCCACGCGCGAGCTGGCCCAGCAGGTCACCGACGCGCTCACCCCGTACGCCAAGGCCCTGCGGCTGCGGATGGCCACCGTCGTCGGCGGCATGTCGATCGGGCGCCAGGCCGGTGCGCTGCGCTCCGGCGCCGAGGTCGTCGTAGCCACGCCGGGCCGGCTCAAGGACCTCATCGAGCGCCGCGACTGCCGCCTGGACCAGGTGGACATCACCGTCCTGGACGAGGCCGACCAGATGGCCGACATGGGCTTCATGCCGCAGGTCACCGAGCTCCTCGACCAGGTCCGCCCGGACGGCCAGCGGATGCTGTTCTCGGCCACCCTGGACCGCAACGTCGACCTCTTGGTCCGCAAGTACCTGCACGACCCGGTGGTCCACTCCGTCGACCCGTCGGCGGGCGCGGTCACCACGATGGAGCACCATGTGCTGCACGTGCAGAGCGCCGACAAGTACGCCACGACTACCGAGATCGCGGCCCGCGAAGGCCGGGTGATCATGTTCCTGGACACCAAGCACGCCGTCGACCAGCTCACCAAGCACCTGCTCCAGAGCGGCGTGCGGGCAGCCGCGCTGCACGGCGGCAAGTCCCAGCCGCAGCGCACCCGGACGCTGGCCCAGTTCAAGACCGGCACCGTGTCCGTCCTGGTCGCGACCAACGTCGCGGCGCGCGGCATCCATGTCGACAACCTCGACCTGGTGGTCAACGTCGACCCGCCGACCGACCACAAGGACTACCTGCACCGCGGCGGCCGCACCGCCCGCGCCGGCGAGTCCGGCAGCGTCGTCACCCTCGTACTGCCCAAC
Organism: Streptomyces sp. NPDC001415; assembly: GCF_053597395.1. Classification (NCBI taxonomy): domain Bacteria; kingdom Bacillati; phylum Actinomycetota; class Actinomycetes; order Kitasatosporales; family Streptomycetaceae; genus Streptomyces; species Streptomyces sp. NPDC001415. The sequence goes on along the minus strand of NZ_JBSFIE010000026.1, from coordinate 3,798 downwards.
CAGCGCCGCGAGATGAGCCGCCTGATGATGGCCGCCGGGATCACCCCGACGATCACCCAGGTCCGCTCCGGCGAGGCCGAACTGAGCCGCATCACCGGCGCCCAGGCCCCCTCCGGGATCCCCGTCAGCCCCGCGGCGGCCCCGGCGGAGCGCCCCAAGCAGCGCGGCCAGGCCCCGTTCCGCGGCCGCGGCACCGCCCGCGGTCAGGCCGGCGGCGGCCGCACGGGTGGCTCGCGCCGCGCGGGCGAGACCCGTGAGATGGCCGAGGCCCGCAAGGCCGCCCGGGTCCGCCGCGCCGCCTGATGCCCACGGGGTGGCCGGCCGACACCGGTCACCCCAGGCCCGGCACCGTCGACACGACCAGGTCGATGAGCTTGATCCCGACGAACGGCAGCACGAGCCCGCCGAGTCCGTACACCGCCAGGTTGCGGCGCAGCAGATCGTGCGCGGAGGCCGGGGTGTAGCGCACGCCGCGCAGGGCGAGCGGGATCAGCGCCACGATGATCAGCGCGTTGAAGATGATCGCCGAGGTGATCGCGGACGTCGGGCTGTGCAGGCCCATGACGTTCAGCGCGCCGAGCCCCGGATAGGCCGCGGTGAACATCGCCGGGATGATCGCGAAGTACTTCGCGACGTCGTTCGTGATGGAGAACGTGGTCAACGCGCCCCGGGTGATGAGGAGTTGCTTGCCGATCTCGACGATCTCGATCAGCTTCGTCGGGTTCGAGTCGAGGTCGACCATGTTGCCGGCCTCCTTCGCGGCCGACGTACCGGTGTTCATCGCGACACCCACATCAGCCTGGGCGAGGGCGGGGGCGTCGTTGGTCCCGTCGCCGGTCATCGCGACCAGCTTGCCGCCGGCCTGCTCCTTCTTGATCAGGGCGAGCTTGTCCTCGGGCGTTGCCTCCGCGAGGAAGTCGTCCACCCCGGCCTCTTCGGCGATCGCCTTCGCGGTCAGCGGGTTGTCCCCGGTGATCATGACCGTACGGATGCCCATGCGGCGCAGTTCCGAGAAGCGTTCCGCGATGCCGTCCTTGACGACGTCCTTGAGGTGGATCACGCCGAGGACGCGGGGCCCGTTCCAGTCGTGCACGCCGACGAGCAGCGGGGTGCCGCCCGAGGCCGCGATGGAATCCGCGAACCACCGTGCCTGGTCCGGGACTTGACCGCCGTACATCGCCACCCACTCGATCACCTGGGCGGCGGCGCCCTTGCGGATGTGGGACACGGCGCCGTTCTGCCAGCGCAGGTCCACCCCGCTCATCCGGGTCTGCGCGCTGAACTCCACGAAGCGGGCGCCGCGCAGATCACCCTCGGCCGGCTCGCGCAGCCCGTATCGCTCCTTGGCGAGCACCACCACCGAGCGGCCCTCGGGCGTCTCGTCCGCGAGCGAGGCCAACTGGGCCGCGTCCGCGAGGTGCGTCTCCTGGACCCCGGGCATCGGCACGAACGCCGCGGCCTCCCGGTTGCCCAGCGTGATCGTGCCCGTCTTGTCGAGCAGCAGCGTATTGATGTCGCCCGCCGCCTCGACCGCCCGGCCGGACATGGCAAGCACGTTGCGCTGCACGAGCCGGTCCATGCCGGCGATGCCGATCGCGGAGAGCAGGGCGCCGATCGTGGTGGGGATCAGCGTCACGAGCAGCGCCACCAGGACGGTGGTGGACTGCGCGGCATTGGCGTACTCGGCCATCGGCTGGAGCGTGACCACCACCAGCACGAAAATGATGGTGAGCGCCGCGAGCAGGATGTTCAGCGCTATCTCGTTCGGTGTCTTCCGCCGGGCCGCGCCCTCCACCAGCGCGATCATCCGGTCCAGGAAGGAGTGCCCGGGGCGGGACGTCACCCGGACTACGATCTGGTCGGACAGGACGGTCGTGCCGCCGGTGACGCCGGAGCGGTCGCCGCCGGACTCGCGGATGACCGGCGCGGACTCGCCGGTCACGGCCGATTCGTCGACGGCGGCGACCCCGTCCACGACGTCGCCGTCCGCCGGAATCATCTCGCCCGCTCCGACGAGCACGAAGTCGAACGGTTTGAGGTCGGTGGCCGCGACGGCCTCGGTCCTGGCGTGGTCCAGATCGGTGCCCACCCGCCAGTTGTCCCGCAGCCGCAGCGCGACGGTGTCGGTACGAGCCCGGCGCAGCGACTCGGCCTGCGCCTTGCCCCGGCCCTCGGCGACGGCCTCCGCGAGGTTGGCGAAGATCACCGTGAGCCACAGCCAGACGCCGATCACCCACGTGAAGACGGACGGGTGGACGAGCGCGGACAGCGTGGTCAGCGCCGCCCCGATGGCCACAACGAACAACACCGGCGTACGCACCAGGTCCCGCGGATGCAGCTTGCGCAGCGCATCGGGAAACGACTTCAGGAGTTGTACGGGTTCGAAGAGCCCGCCGGGCCGCTTCGACCGGCGCGGCCCTGGCCCCGGCGGATTTCTGGGCGGCGGGCCACTGGGGGCCAGGACGGTCGGGGCCTGCTGGGGGGCGGCGGGAGACATGCACGACCTTCTGGTGGGTCCGGCAGCCGGACGCGGTTCAGACACGGCCGGTGAGCGGCCGAACGGAAATCTAGGTCATCGCCGGAGCCCAACTCGCCTGATTCCACGGGTATTTACGGCTCTCTGACAGCGCGGGACGGCGGCGTCAAAGCCGCGACAATACGGCTGAATCGCCCTCCTCTGTGTGCCGGGCGGCCTCCCGGGGTCAGGGGCGTATGAGACCCGTCAAGGAGTCGCAGAGGGGCGTAAGAGGGGCGTCAACGGAGGCCGAAAGCGTCCGGTGAGGAGGTTTCCTCAGGGGGTCCGTTCTTTTCGAGCCTCTTCAGGAGTTCACGATGGCCGACGTGGCCTTCGTCGTCACCACGATCGCGGTTTTCGCGCTGGTGGCGCTCATCGCCAAGGGGGTGGCGAAGCTGTGACTGCCGAGAACATCGTCGGTCTGATCGTGGCCGTCGCCCTGCTGGGTTACCTCGTCCTCGCCCTTGTGTACCCGGAGAGGTTCTGAGCACCGCTATGTCTCCTGTTGTTGCTGGTGTGCTCCAGTTCCTCGCGCTCGCGGTGGCGCTGGGTCTGGCATACCGTCCGCTCGGCGATTACATGGCCCGGGTCTACTCCTCCGACAAGCACCTGCGTGTCGAGAAGTGGATCTACAAGGCCATCGGCGCCGACCCGTCCACCGAGATGCGCTGGCCCGCCTATCTGCGCGGCGTCCTGGCCTTCTCCGCGGTGAGCGTCCTCTTCCTGTACCTGATGCAGCGCCTTCAGGGCTCACTGCCCGGCTCGCTGGGGTTCGTGTCGATCCCGGCGGACCAGGCGTTCAACACGGCCGCCTCCTTCGTGGCGAACACGAACTGGCAGTCGTACTCGGGCGAGCAGACGATGGGCCACGTCGTGCAGACCGGTGGCCTGGCGGTGCAGAACTTCGTCTCCGCGGCTGTCGGTATCGCCGTGGCCGTCGCCCTGGTGCGGGGTTTTGCCCGGTCGCGTACCGGTGAGCTGGGGAACTTCTGGTCGGACCTGGTGCGCGGCACGGTCCGGATCCTGCTGCCGATCTCGGTGATCGGCGCGGTCGTCCTGGTGGCGTGTGGCGCCATTCAGAACTTCTCCGGCATCCACGAGGTCGGCCAGTTCATGGGCGGCTCGCAGCAGTGGAACGGCGGCGCGGTCGCCTCGCAGGAGGCCATCAAGGAGCTGGGTACGAACGGCGGCGGTTACTTCAACGCCAACTCCGCCCACCCCTTCGAGAACCCCAACGGGTTCACCAACCTCTTCGAGGTCTTCCTGATCCTGGTGATTCCGTT
>NZ_JBSFIE010000025.1:0-112507 GCF_053597395.1 Streptomyces sp. NPDC001415 | reverse complement strand
GTGCCGTCAAGAGGGTGTCTAAATCGGTCGTCACAACCCGATGTTGGACACCCTCCCCACGTCTGAGAACCCAGCAATCGGAACTACTCGTCTAGTTCAGGGGTGCGTGCCATGAACCGAAGAAGACTCCTCCGGGGCGCGGCCGCCTCGGCTGCCGCCGGTTTCCTGTTCCCTGCGGCACAGGCGGCGGCGGACGGGACCACCGACTATCCGGGCGCGCACTGGATGCCCGCCTCCACGTCCAACTACACCGCGTCCACCAGGCCTTCGGCGTACCCGATCGACTACGTCATCATCCACGTCACGCAGGAAACCTGGTCGAACACCGTCAACATCTTCCAGAACCCGGCGAAGAAGGTGTCCGCGCACTATGTGACGCGCTCGGCGGACGGATACATCGCGCAGATGGTCCGGGAGCACGACATCGCGTGGCACGCAGGGAACTGGGACTACAACACCCGCAGCATCGGCATCGAGCACGAGGGCTGGGTCGACCAGCCCTCCTACTTCACGAACGCGCTGTACGAGAAGTCGGCGGCGCTCACCGCCTCCGTCTGCGACCGGTACGGCATCCCGAAGGACCGCGAACACATCCTCGGCCACTACCAGGTCCCCGGTACCGACCACACGGACCCGGGGCCGGAGTGGGACTGGGTGCGGTACATCAGACTGGTCAACTTCGCCTGAGCGATGGCTGGTTCGTCCGGTGTCCTTGCCCGGCCGTCCCGGCGGAACCACGATGGAGGCGTCCATACGGTGTGCGGGAGGCCGAGTTGACGGACAGGCGGGACGAGTCCTGGGTGGCCCTGGATGCGGGGGCCGACCCGGCCGAGCGCAGCCGCCAACTCCGGCACGCCCACGAGGAGTTCACGGCGGACGGGCGGGTGCTGCACCCGGTGCGTCCGCTGGTGGCGGCGTCCTGGCAGCGGTCCGCGCGAGCTCGGGTCAGTCCGGACGGCGCGGCCTGTGTGGAGCTCGGCGAGGAGGAACTCGCCGGGTACCGCGACGGCCATCCGCTGGCCCGCGTCATGCCGGTGATACGGGAGCTGACCGGGGCGTATGCCGGTGACGGCGAGCACTTGGTGGCCGTGTGCGACGCGCAGGGGCGGCTCATGTGGGTCGAGGGGCATCCGCGGACGCGCGGCGCGGCCGGACGGATGAACTTCGTACCCGGCGCCCGCTGGGCCGAGTCGGCCGTGGGCACCAACGCGCCGGGCACCGCCCTGGCGGAGGACCGTCCGGTCCAGGTCTTCTCGGCCGAGCACTTCCGCCGTCCGGTCCAGCGGTGGACCTGCGCGGCCGCTCCCGTGCACGATCCACGTACGGGACGACTGCTCGGCGCGGTGGACCTGACCGGCGGCGACAGCCTCGCCCACCCGCACAGTCTGGGCTTCGTCCAGGCCGTGGCACGGGTCGCGGAGGCTGAACTCGCCTTACTGGCACCGCCGTTGCCCTGCGAGACGATCTCCCTCAGCGCTCTGGGCAGGGACGAGGCGCTGCTCGTCGCGGACGGTCGCAAGCTGCGCCTGAGCCACCGCCACAGCGAGATCCTGGTCCTCCTCGCCCGCCACCCCGAGGGCCTGAGCGGCGACGAACTGCTCGTGTCCCTGTACGACGACGAGAGCGTCAGCCCAGTGACCCTGCGTGCCGAACTGTCCAGGCTACGGCGGCTGTTGGGCCCGGGCCTGCTCGCCTCCCGGCCCTACCGGCTGACCGCGCCCGTGGACGCGGACTTCGACACGGTGGCCCGGCGGCTCGGCTCGGGCGCGGTGGCCGCGGCGATGACGGTGTACGCCGGCCCGCTCCTCCCGGCCTCGCAGGCCCCCGCGGTGACCCGGCTGCGCCGACGCCTCGCCGGCCAGCTACGGGCCGCGGTAGTGGCCCGCGCCGACCCAGGGTTGCTGGCCGACTGGGCGTACAGCCCCTGGGGCGAAGACGACCTGCCGGTCTGGCAGGCCCTGGCGACGGCGCTCCCGAAGTGTCAACAGGCATGCGTACAGGCCAAGTTGAGGGAATTGGAAAGTGAACAGGGCCTCGCAACGGGGTTGCAACGTCCGCTCGCCTAATCTGCGCGGCGTGCGCCGCCCAAGGGCGGGCGGCGCGGCAGAGGGAGGCCACGGATGACCCGTTACGCAGCGCCCGGCACCGAGGGTGCGCTCGTCTCGTTCCAGTCCCGCTACGACAACTGGATCGGCGGCGAGTACGTGCCGCCCCGGCTCGGCCAGTACTTCGAGAACCCGAGCCCCGTCAACGGCCGCCCCTTCACAGAGATCGCGCGCGGCACCGCCGAGGACGTGGAACTGGCCCTGGACGCGGCACACGCGGCCGCACCCGCCTGGGGACGCACCTCGCCGGAGGCCCGCGCGAACATCCTGCTCAAGATCGCGGACCGGATGGAGGCGCACCTGGAAGAGCTGGCGGTCGCGGAGAGCTGGGAGAACGGCAAGCCCGTCCGCGAGACCCTCGCCGCCGACATCCCGCTGGCCATCGACCACTTCCGGTACTTCGCGGGCGCCTTGCGCGCACAGGAGGGTTCGCTCAGCGAGCTGGACGACGACACGGTCGCGTACCACTTCCACGAGCCGCTCGGCGTGGTCGGCCAGATCATCCCGTGGAACTTCCCGATCCTGATGGCGGTGTGGAAACTGGCCCCGGCGCTGGCAGCGGGCAACGCGGTGATCCTGAAGCCGGCCGAACAGACCCCGGCCTCGATCCACTTCTGGATGAGCCTGGTAGCGGATCTCCTCCCCCCGGGCGTGGTGAACATAGTCAACGGCTTCGGCGTGGAGGCGGGCAAGCCGCTGGCGTCGAGCCCGCGCGTGGCGAAGATCGCGTTCACCGGCGAGACCACGACGGGGCGGCTGATCATGCAGTACGCCTCGGAGAACATCAAGCCGGTCACCCTCGAACTGGGCGGCAAGTCCCCCAACATCTTCTTCGACGACGTGTGGGCCCAGGACGACGACTTCCGCGACAAGGCCCTGGAGGGCTTCACGATGTTCGCCCTCAACCAGGGCGAAGTCTGCACCTGCCCGTCCCGAGCCCTGATCCAGCGCGGCCACTACGGCGAGTTCCTGGAGGCGGCGATCGCCCGCACGGAACAGATCGTCCCGGGCCACCCGCTGGACACCGACACGATGATCGGCGCCCAGGCCTCCAACGACCAGCTCCAGAAGATCCTCTCCTACCTGGACATAGGCCAACAGGAGGGCGCGAAAGTCCTGACGGGCGGTCAACAAGTAGTGTACGAGGGCGAGTTGGAGGGCGGCTACTACGTCCAGCCCACCATCTTCGAAGGCGACAACCGCATGCGGATCTTCCAGGAGGAGATCTTCGGCCCGGTCGTGGCGGTGACCTCCTTCACCGACTTCGACGACGCGATCGGCACGGCGAACGACACCCTGTACGGCCTGGGCGCCGGCGTATGGACCCGCGACGCGAACACGGCCTACCGCGCCGGCCGAGCCATCCAGGCCGGCCGAGTCTGGACCAACTGCTACCACGCGTACCCGGCGCACGCCGCGTTCGGCGGTTACAAGCAGTCGGGGATCGGCCGCGAGACGCACAAGATGATGCTGGAGCATTATCAGCAGACGAAGAACTTGCTGGTGTCGTACTCGCCGAAGAAGCTGGGCTTCTTCTAGAGGCACAAGAAGAGGCGCCTGACCTGGGCTTTTGCCTGTCAGGCATAGACCGGGCGGGAACGACAACCCCCGGAGCCCGTATGTCAGCATCCGAGTCTCGTTGACATGCGGCTGCACGATCCACGACCTGGACTCCTTCGCCGCGCAGATGACAGACCAGCGGGGATGGGCCGTGGCCACGAGTGGCGGCTGGGGCAGCAGTAGCTGGCCCGAGGGAACGACGTATTCGCTGCGCGTTCGCCGCAAGAGCCTCGCCGGCCGAGGCAGGCGGAGCACCACCAAGTCGGCACAACAAAACGGGTGGCACAGCATGGTGCTATGCCACCCGTTGGTCAAGCCACGACGACGTCGTCAGGGACTCAATCAGGTACTGGGCCGAGCAGTGCATCGACCGCTGCGCGTCCCTTGCCGCCGGCCTTCGACATTGAAGTGGCGTGGTGGAGCACGGCGTGCGTCACCGGACCCTTGTGCAGGCCGAGCGACGCCGAGTACGGACGCTGGCCGACGATCAGAAGCCCGGCGCCGGACGTCGCGCGCAACAGGCGCTCCGCAGCGATTCCCGGAGCGACGATCTCCGTGACAGTGGCCTCGGGCCACTTCGCCCGCTGAGCGGTTCGCCAGCGACCTGCTCATGGGTGAGATGCAGTCCCGGGTGCCGACTGCTGACGCGGCCGGCGGCCTCGCGCAGGACGCGCCCCCCGCTCATCGCCGGTCGGCCTCGTTCACCGATGTCGAGGCGGAGGAAGGCGGCTTCATGTCGGAACAACAGGGACAGCCCCGTCCTCTTGCCGTCCCGCTATCTCATGCCGGGGTCCACGCCGTCTGCTTCGCGGGGCCGCTCGGTGCCCGGATTGTGTGCGAGGCCGTCCGGTTTCTCAGCAGTCCATTCACCGAGCGGGAGCACCAGGGCTCGGAGGACGGTTGGGCCTGGCTGCCGTTCGACCGCTCCGACGTCCTGCCAGCCCCAGGAGCGGAAGGCGTCGTACACAACCTGGTTCGTCTGGTTCAGCAGGGTGGCGCCGAGGGAGGCCTGGTGATCGGCGAGCAGCCGCTCCTGCAGATGACGGGCGAGGCCACGGTCACGCTCGTGCGGGTGGACCACGATCTCGGTGATCGCGAAGACGTGACCGGATGCGGTGAGCTGCTCGATGCGCTGTGGCAGTGGTCCGTGGAATCCGCGCCACCAGGTGCCGTCGCGTCGTACGGGGAAGCCGAAGGCGCAGCCCACCAGGGCGGCGGCCTCCCCCTCCACCGTCGCTTCCGCGACCATCATGTCGAATCCGGGTTGCCGCACGTCGGCGGCGAGACGGCTCAGGAAGCCCTCCCTGCTGTGGTACTCCTCGCCGGATTCCGCTCCGGTGGACTCCACATACAGGTCGGCCAGATCCTGCCGCTGACCTTCGGCCTGCCAGCGGCTCAGACCACGCAGGTATACGGCGCCGCCCGTGGACGGCTCGTAGCCTTCCAGCTTCTGCGCCTGCCCCGGGCCTGACCGGGTCATCACAGGCCTCCGCCCGGGCTGGGGGCGGTGTCGACGACGAGGGAGGGACAGGGGACGAGCATGGCGGCGCTCCCAACCTGGGCGTACATGCGAGGGGAGGGATCAACGTCCGTTCCGACGGCCCGAGTTCCGGGCTCGGTCCCGGTCGATTCCGTCGAGGGATGCGCCGGACGGTCCGCTTCCGGCGGGCATCGTGGCCAACTGAAGTGTTGCCGCCGGGGTCTGGGACGTCTCTTCAGCAGCATAGCCGGAACGTACTGGCGGCGGAGCGGAGGTCCTGGGTTTGGGGACTAGGCGGCGGGCTACCCGCCTGGATGTCCGACAGGCATGCCGGGACGAAGGGCGCCGGCGGGTTGAAAGCACAGCCCCCGGCGTCGCCGCATCGCAAGCGGCCTCACGCCGGCTCCGTCGACCGGCAGCGGCGCAGCGCAAGGCGCAGTGCGCGGCGCAGCGCAGTGGGAAGCGGCTCGCCCTCCGCGGTGGCGACCAGGGCGGTCGCCACATCACGGAGCTTGACGTTGCAGTGCTGCGACACGTCGACCAGCACGTCCCATGCCTTGCCACACGAGCACGGCGCGAGAGCCATCACCATGCCGCGTGCCTGGTCGATCGCGGCGCGGCTGTCCAGTGCCCGGCGCAACTGGGCACACTGGACGCGCAGTTCGAGGACTTCCACAGTCAGCGCGGCGTCCCCCGTCGAGGTGAGGGACACAGTGGAATGCTGTTCCTCGTGGATCGTGATCGCCTCGTGCACGGTGCACCCCCTGGCGCGGTCACCTGTGACGCTCGCGGTCCCGGTAGCCACGGAAACCGGAATCGTCACCGCGGTCCCACCACGATCACGGCGGGCTTCCCGGACGTGGACCGGATCATCGCTGCCGGGGACTGGGGCCTCGCCCAACAGCGTAGCCCTGCCCCATGGTTGCGGACACCTACCGATGTCGGCTCGGCATCTGTTCAGACCCTGCTGACCCGCCCCTCGCCCGTCAACACCTCAGCGCTGCTTGGGCGTTGACAGGTACTTGGCCCCCGGAGGTGACCGGCGGGGTGCGGTGTCAGGTACGGATGCGGTTACGGCCACGCGCCCTTCGGCGAAGGCGGTGGTGCGGACGCAGTCGCCCGCGGCCGCCTTCACGGTGGTCGCGCCGCGCGGGGTGGCCGGCCGGGTCGGTGAGTTCCGGCAGTAGGCGGCCGTACCACAAGGCGGAGGGGCGCTGGTTGAGCTGTGCGTTGCGCAGATGGATCACGAATGCCTCCCATGTGATCAGTCCAAGGATCGCCGCCGTGGTGACGAAGGTGGTCATGGGGCGCACCTCGCTGCCGGGTCGGCTGCCTTCGGGACGTGCACCGCAGGTGCGAGGGTGAGGGAGTGCCCGCCACCACACGTCCGCTCCGTCTCTCCTTCGTCCAATGCCGCGGCCAGGGGCCGGAGTTCGAGGGAGAAGTCTCGCGTGCGGGGCCACCACGCGTCGTCGAGAGGGCCGAGGGTTCTGTCCGCCGGGGTGAGGGCCGGGCGGGTCTGTGGCGGGGATGAACCTGCGGAGGTGGCCGACAAGGGCCTGGTGGTGGTCAAACGGTCGAGGGTCGTCGTCATGGCGCGGACCCGTCCCCGGGCACGTGGTCCACGTGCCCGGCCCGGTGGTTCGCCGGGAACGGCACCAGCATGAACGCCAACGCGCGAGAAGCTCTCGGTGCTTTGAGACTACTCCGCGCACCGTCGTCTGCGGGCGGGCGCGGGCCTCCCGGTTTCCCCGGGACAGCCCCGTACCGAACAAACTGGTCCCCGGCGGCAGGGCAACAAAACGCCGAGTATCCACGAGCCGAACCGCTGGTTGTCACACCCGGCGGGGGCTACCTACCAGTAGTGCCGTCGGCCGCTGGACCACAGGGAGTGGTCACACGCAGCATCCGCTCCGTCCCGCTCTGCTTCATCCACGAAGTCGGCGCCTGGCTCATTTCCGGGCAGCCCCACCGGCATCGAGCTGCCGGTGGACCGGCCCGGATCGACATCGGAAAGACTCGGGGCCGTGCGTATGGTCAGCGCACCCGGCCTCGGCCGGAGCGCCGCCAGCGCACGGCGAGATGGACCAGCGCGCCGACGAACAGCACGATCGCGATGAACAGCAGATACAGCAGTCCGTGCGCGAGCACGCCGACGACGCCGAGCACGATCGCCGCGATGACCAGGAGCAAGAAGAAGACCATGACGCGGATGCCTCCTCGGCCGATGCCAGGCGTTCTATCGGCGGGCGAGCTGCCGCTCACCGCCGGCACCGGGTTGGTAGGTCAGGCCGTAGTGCGCGAAGACCGCCGCTTCGTCCTCGGCGGGCAGCACGTCGTCCGTGCCGATCGCCGGGCACTTCTTCACCAGCGCCTTTTCGTAGGCGACCTTCAAATAGCCCGGCCCGACGATCGCGTCGTCCAGGGGTACGAAGACCAGGCGGTGCCGCGTGGGCAGACCGACCTGCACCGTGGCCATCGCCGGCTCATCGGTACGGGTGTCCACATAGACCGCCTCCAACGAGCCGATCCTGTGCCCGTCCGGGTCGACGACGCCCTGAGTACGCCACTCACGGATATCCGCAGCCTGGATCATCCTCAACCCCTACACCCTCGACGGTGACTCCGGGTTCACTACTCAAGTCTGCTACCGCCCGTCCGCCTGCACCATAGGACGGGAAATCAATCGAAGGCGTCCGCCCGGCCCGTCACAGCGCCGGAAACTGCGGCGTCCGCGATGCCCGCGTCGCGGAGCCATTGACAGGGCATGCGGCGCGGCGTTGAGTGGCGGACAGGGCGCTGGGCCATGACGCTCCGGGATTTCCGGGCGCGACCTCCCGCCATTCGCTTCGCCGAGACCCCGCGGAACGCAGAGCGCACTCCTGCGAACCGGAGGTTCGGCCATGCTTCTCTGGATCGTTCTGATCGTGCTGGTCCTGGCGTTGTTCGGGTTCGGCTTCACCCTGCACGTCCTGTGGTATGTCGCCGTGGTGCTGCTGGTTCTGTGGGTCATCGGATTCTTCATGCGCGGCCATATGGGCTCGGGCCGCTCCGCCGGCAGCCACCGCTAGCCCCCGCCTGCCCGTCCTCGCATCTGCGAGACGGGCAGCCTGCGCCGGGAGACTCCTCCCGGCGCCTCGTCGAACGAGAAGAGGGACCGTCATGGGCCTCGCCGACAAACTCAGGAACAGCGCCCAGTCGCTCACCGGGCGGCTCAAGGAAGGCGCCGGCCGTGCCACCGGAGACAGGCGGCTCAAGAGGAAGGGCCGCCGCGAACAGGTCGGTGGCGACCTGAAGCAGGCCAGGGAGAAGGCCAAGGACGCTTTCCGGGACTGAACGCCGATCGAGCGTCCCACTCACCCAGAACTACTCGCGAAGGAGCACCTCCGTGGACGAGAACGTGTGGGTATACCGGCCGGTGGCCGCCTACCAGTCCGGCATGGATCTGACCGGCTTCAAGGTCGAGGCGAGTGACGGCAGCATCGGCAAGGTCGACAAGCACTCCGAGGACGTAGGCGCCGCGTACATCGTCGTCGACACGGGAGCATGGATCTTCGGCAAGGAGGTCCTCCTGCCGGCCGGGATCATCGTCCGCGTCGACCCGAAGGAAAAGAAGATCTACGTCGACCGCACCAAGGACCAGATCAAGAACGCGCCCGAGTTCGACAAGGAGAAGCACCTCGGCAACCCGGACTACCACCAGCAGGTGGGCACCTACTACGCGCACCCGCGTCCGCGACCGATGATGTAGGGCGACCGACCGGCCTCCCCGCCGGAACCGCGCTCTGGGTGCCCGGCTCCACTGGCCGGGCACCTGCCGTCGGCGAGGTCGCGCACATCCCCGCGCGGGGCCCTCTGCCACGTGGCCGAGCATCAGCAATAGCCACCGGCTGCACCACCCGGCAACCGGCCACATGGGCCCCGCAGGGAACAGGGACTGCCGTGTGAACAGCTCGGGGTGTCTCTTGGAGGTGCAGCATGGAGGGAGGTGAGAATTTCAGCTCCCCCGGGTGACAGCTCCAGGAGCTCCACCGCGCTGAGCTTCACAGTCGAGACGGAACGCAGATGCCTGTTCAGAGGTACACGGCACAGGAAATCGCCCGCAAGAACGTGCAGCGGAAGGCCACCGGGATGACCCGCGAGCAGGTGGCGGCGGAGACCAGGACGGCGCAAGGCTGGGAGCGCCGGACCGAGCGGGGCCCGCAGGAGCTGGGAGGGCTGGAGCCGGGGCGGTTGGAGGCGCTGCGGCTGGCGCGGTGGAAGCATACGGAGTGGCGCCGGATCGGCTCTGTGATGACCGAGGAGGCGATGGACCTCTACACGCCGGAGCGTGATTCCAGGGTCCAGGAGTTGGAGCTGCGGCGCCTGGAGAGGGTGGCGGCCGAGGCCGAGGAGCGGGAGGGGCGGGGGCCGGTCGAGGTCGAGGAGAACCGGGTCTACCGGGTCGTGGCGGAACGCATCAGCGCCTCCCTTCCTGGTGTCTCGTCCATCACCGTGCACCTGGAGGCGCCGTCGGTGGCCGAGGCCGCAATGTTCGCCCTGCGGGAAAATGAACGGGAGGGCGGACTGTACGGAGTCGGCCGATACCGGATCATCCGCGTGGAAGAGGACCTGCTCGGCGCCGACGGCGAGCTGCAGGCACTGCGGGCCTTCGTCCAGCGTGCCGCGCGCTCGGCTCGCGCCCACAGCACCGCGCGCCGCCGGGCCCTGGAGGCGCTCGGGGAAGCCGGGAACCTGTGCAACGCCACCACGGTCCACTCCCCCTCCGGGGTCAGGCTCACCTGCACCCGGGAAGCCGGCCACTACAACCCACAGGACCCACCGGCCCGCGGCCGCCCGGGCGGATGGCACATCGCGGACACCACCACATGGACCGACGACGAAGCGGAGTCCACCCCGCACCGGCCCGCCTGACCCCCGCCCGCTGATTCCCGGCTGCCGCCCACCGGTTGGCCCGGGACCGCTTCATCGGCACGATCCTCCGGTTGGGGTGGACCGGAAGATGCAGCGGATTCGGGCTGTGACCGGCCGCGTTGCAATTGGCCGAGGCTTGCTGCCGGACCGACGGGACGGGCTACTGCTGCTCGGGTTCCGCCATCAGCCGGCGATGGAGTTCGACGGTCATCGTGTGGATGGCCCGGGTCAGCTCGGTGTTGGTCTTGAGCTCCAGTTCCTGCTCGACGAAGTCGTGATCTGCTTTGGCCTGCTGGAACTCCGCCTGCCGATTCTGGCCGATCATGACGAACGTCGACAGGAAGATCGCCTCCAGGGACACGACTAGGGTCAGCGTGGGCCACGGGTTGGACTCCACGAAACAGCATCCAGACCGCGAAGCCGACCGCGTGGAGATACACGAACACCATTGAGCCTGCGAACTTGGTGATCGCATCAGCGATGCGCAGCTGGATGTCACCGGCACGGCTGGATTGATGGGCGACGACGACCGGGTGGTGCCGCGTCGCGCTGTCGGGTTCGCTCATCCGCTCCTGCCCGCTTCCCTGAGTCGGCGCTGCCGCTGTACCTGATGGGGCTGGATGATGTCAGACAGCCTGGCGGACATTCCGCCTGTGCTCCTTGAACTGCGCGCAGGATCAGCTGAACTGGTCGTCCCGGTGGGCCGGTTGGACGGCTCACCGACCGCAGCGGTCAGGCGGCAGCCACGGCGCTGGGCGGGGGCGGTCAGTTCGTCGTTACTGACAGCTCCTGGGGTGTGCCGGCCGCAAGGCAGATGGCTCCTCATGGCCGCTCGGCGCATGAAGGCGGCGCAGGGCATGACGTAGTGCATGCTGCATGTCCGCGGGCAACGCCTTTTCCTCAGCGGTGGCGACCAGGGCCGCGGCGACATCCCGGAGCTTGACGTTGCACCACCAGCGCCGCGTCTCCTGCCCAGGTGATGGACGCCGCCCCGAGTTCCTCATGAACCGTGATCTCATCCCGCACGGCGTCCCTTGACACGGTCACCCGTGATGCTCGCGGTCGCGGCGGTCCTGGCGGAGCCACCGACCCCGGCGCTGGCGGTCGTACCGGCGCCCCCACCGGTCCTCGCGGTCCCGGTAGTCACGGTAGTTCCGGAACCCGGCATCATCCCCGCGGTCCCATCCGCCGTATCCACCTCGTCCGTAACGGAAGAGGCCGAAGACCACCACAGCGCCAAGCACCCACCACAGGGCATTCACGAATCCGAGACCGAAGAGGGCCATGACCAGAAGAACGAGCAGCACGATCATGGCGGGCCTCCGGACGCGGAACGGATCATCGCAACCGGGGACTGGGGCCTGACTCAACAGCCTAGTCCTGTACGGAGGTTGCGGATACCCAGCGTTGGCGGCTTGACGTCTGTTCAGAGAATCCGGGCGGCGCTAGCGTGCGGGAGCGGCCCAGGACCCCGGCAGTGCCGACCAGTTACCGCGCCCCCCTTTCCGGAGCGCACCGCGCACATCGGCGCCGGCGCCCTCGCACCCATGTTCCCGACGCGGCCTCGATGCGCCTCATCCGGGCGGTACCGGCAGGACTCCGCTGCCACCGGCCCGCGCGCCATTCCAGACAACAGGCGGTGCCCATGTACGCGCTACTGTTCCCCGTTCTGGCTCCCTTCGTCCTGCTCGCCATGCTCATGGGCCTGTCCTGGTGGGAGGATCACCTGCTGCCGTCGGCGACGCCGGAGGAGGCGGCCGCCGAGCCCGTGCGAGCTCCCGCCGTCTTGGTTCCGGACCGCGAACCCGGCCGTATTGCTGTTGCGTTGACAGGGCAGAGCGCGGGGAGTTGACTGGCAGGCACGGCGTCGGGCTATGCCGTTCGGGATTCTCCGGACAGCGCGCCCCCCGTTCTGTTTCGCCCGGACCCCGCGGAGAACAGGGCTTGCGGCCCTGTGACGCAGGGAGGTCCTGCCATGATCGTTCTTCTTCTCCTTCTCTTGCTGGCTCTGGTCCTGCTCGGGTTCGGCTTCACCATGCACGTCCTGTGGATCGCCGCAGCCGTCCTGCTGATCTTCTGGATCCTCGGCTTCTCCCGTCACCACCGCAACGGCGGCGGACGCCGCTACGCCTGGAACCGCCGGTAGGCGGAACAGGGCGTCCCGGGCGGCGTCCACGTAGCGTGGGCGCCCCCCGGTCGGCCTGCACACAAGCACCGGTCGGCAGGAGGCGACGGAATGCAGCAGAACATCTTCAGAGCCACACAGCAGAGAGGCACGTCATGTCGATGTTCGCCATCGTGGTGATCGCCGTGGTTGTCGTGATCGTGGCCGCAGTCCTCTTCATCGGGTTCGGCCGGCGCGGTGGCGAGCGCGGGCTGAAGCGCCGCTTCGGCCCCGAGTACGGCCGCACCCTGGCCCACCACAACGGCAATGCCAAAGCCGCCGAACAAGAACTGGGCGAACGCGTACGGCAGTACGGATCCCTCAAGGAGCAGCGGCTTCCGCCCGAGGCCCGCGAGCAGTACGTCGCCCAATGGGCCCAGATCCAGGAGCAGTTCGTCGAGTCGCCGTACAAGGCAGTCGCCGAGGCCGACGCGCTCCTGGCCCGACTGGCCGAGGACCGGGGATTCCCGGGCCGGAAGCAGTTCGACGAGCAACTGACCGCGCTCTCCGTCCACCACGCCGACCAAGTCCTCGGCTATCGCGACATGCACACAGCGGTCCGCGGCCAGAGCAGCACCGAAGAGATGCGCGAGGCCATGGTCGAGGCTCGCGGCCTCTTCTCCGCACTGGCCACCGAACAGGCAGCAGACTCGGGCCGACACCGCACGCAGTCCCCCGGCGACCACGGCCAAGCGCCCACCACACACGGCCGACACCAAGCAAAGGGAAGTGGCACGTAATGCTGTACGACTCCGAACGCGCGAGGCAACCCGCGGCCGAAGGCCCGGATCTCACCAAGCAGCACGCCCCGCAGACAACTGGACCACAACCGTCCCAGGCACCAGGCGAACCGTTCACCGGCGCCGCGGGCCCGGAGCAGCGGCTGCTGCCGGCGGGTGAACGGGACAAGCTGGCCGTCCGCCTCCAGCAGGCCGTCAACAACTTCGTCGACAGCCCACGTCACGCGGTGGAGGAGGTCGATGGCACCGTCGACGAGATGGTCACCCTCCTGACGAACGCCCTCGCGGAACGGCAACGCATCCTCCGCGCGAACTGGCAGAGCCAGGACACCCAAGCAGAGACCGAGGAACTGCGCGTCGCCCTGCAGCAGTACCGCGAGACCGCAGAGCGGCTGCTGGCCATCTGAGCAATCGCGGCCTCTGTGGTTCAGCGGCCCGGTACGGCGAAGCGCAGGATGCGGGTCCAGGTGGAGGCGTACTGCCGCCACAGGGGGCCGGTGGTGTACGGGACGCCGTACTTGTCGCAGAGTTCGCGCACGCGCGGGGCGATCTCGGCGTAGCGGTTGCTGGGCAGGTCGGGGAAGGCGTGGTGCTCGATCTGGTGGCCGAGGTTGCCGCTGAGGATGTGGAAGAGGGGTCCGCCTTCGATGTTGGCCGAGCCCTGGATCTGCCGCAGGTACCAGCCGCCGCGCGTCTCACCGTCGAGGTGTTCTTCGGTGAAGGTCCGGACGCCTTCGGGGAAGTGCCCGCAGAAGATGATGGTGTGCGACCAGAGGTTCCGGACAGTGTTGGCGGTGAGGTTGCCGAGCAGGCAGGGCAGGGCGGAGGAGCCGGCCAGGAGCGGGAAGAGGACGTAGTCCTTGGCGAGTTGGCGGGTCGCCTTGGCCAGGAACCCGTTCAGGTCGGTGCGGAAGGCACGCCAGGACTTGCCACCGGCGGCGACCGCGTCCGGCTCCAGGTCGTACAGCGCGATGCCCCACTCGAAGAAGGGCGCGAGCAGGAAGTTGTAGAGGGGCTGGGCGAGATGCCGCGGACGCCAGGGCTGGTCGGCGCTCATCCGGAAGACGATGTAGCCGAGGTCGCGGTCGCGGCCGACGACATTGGTCCAGGTGTGGTGCAGGTGGTTGTGGGTGCGCTTCCAGGCCCCGGCGGGCGTGAGGAAGTCCCACTCCCAGGTGGCCGAGTGGATCGCCGGGTCGCCCATCCAGTCCCATTGGCCGTGCAGGATGTTGTGGCCCAGCTCCATGTTCTCCAGGATCTTGGCGACGGAGAGCATGGCGGTGCCCGCCACCCACGCCGGCGGGAACAGCGAGACGGCGAGAGCCGCCCTGCCGCCCGCCTCCAGGCCCCGCTGCGTGGCGATCACGGTACGGACGTAGCGGGCATCGTCGGCGCCGCGCGCGGCGATGATCTCGGCACGGATCCGGTCGAGTTCCTTGCCGAATTCTTCGTCGAGGGCGGCTTCGGCGATCTCGTTCGCGATGAGGGTCACGAATACTCCTCGCGTGCCTAGGCTTCAAGGGCGAGCGGTCCGGCCGCCGCCGTGACGCAGGTCTGGATCAACTGGCCTGTACCGTCGTGGAGTTCGCCGGTACGCAGGTCGCGCACACGGCCGTACGTGAGCGGGGTGAGACAGCCGAAGCAGATGCCCCGGCGGCATCCGTACGCCATCGGCACGCCCGCCGCCTCACCGACGGCCAGGAGCGGGGTGGACGCGTCGGCGTCGGCTTCGACACCGGTCCGGGTGAACAGGACACGGCTGCCAGGAGCTTCAGTCGGGCCGGGCTGCGGGAACGGGGCGAGACGGAAGCGTTCCAGGTGGAGCCGGTCGCCGAGGCGTGCCCGGTTCCAGTGGTCCTCGATCGCGTCGAGCAGGCCCTGGGGGCCGCAGACCCAGGTTTCGCGCTCGCCCCAGTCGGGACAGAGGCGAGCCACGCCTTCCGGGGTGATCCTGCCGAGCGCGCGGGTGTGGTGTTCGACGTAGGTCAACCAGGTCACCTTCCCCTGGCCCTCGCGGAGTTCCGGACCGAAGATGCTGTCCGCGGCACTGGGTGCGCTATGGACCAGTACGACATCGGGGTGCGGCGGCTGGTGACCCATGAGCGTGCGGAGCATGGCCATGACCGGGGTGATGCCGCTGCCCGCAGTGACCATCAGGATGCGGGGCGGGAGAGGGTCCGGCAGGACGAACTCGCCCTGGGCAGGGCCGAGTCGGAGCAGCGTACCCGACCGGGTCCGGTGCGCCAGCCGCGGTGAGACCCTGCCGCCGGGCGCCGCCTTCACAGTGATCGCCAGGAGTCCGTCCGCCGGGCTCGGTGGGGAGGTGAGCGAGTACGTGCGCCAGTGCCATACGCCGTCCACTTCGACGCCGATCGGGATGTACTGGCCTGCGCGGTGGCCCGACCAGCCACGGCCGGGCCGGATGGTGAGCGTGGCGGCATCCGCGGTCTCCCGGTGCACCGCCATCACGCGTCCCGCCGGATGGCGGCCGCCGAGCAGCGGATCGATCAGACCGAGATAGTCGTCCGGGGCGAGCGGGCTGGTCAGCCAGCGAGCAGCGTCCAGCAGCCTGCCGACCGGGCCCGGTAGCTGAGGCATGCACCGAATCCTCTCGTCGCACTCCACTACGGGTGATGTGTACGTCGAGTCGTCCCGGGCCCGGCTGAAGCCACGTAACCACGGCCGGATGAATGGATGTTGGGCCGGCAGGCGCGTTCCCGCCACGCTCGGTCTGCACCTTCCATCGCGTGCAGCCCGAACGGCAGGACCATCTGCAGAGACGAGCCGGGACTCACCAGACGGAAATGACCGGATGACAATGCCCCACCCCGCAGCCGGCCGCCCGGAATAGCACCAACTGGCCCTATGTAGGCGGCAGTTGGCTCTTCACCCTGCCGAAGGTAACCGGACGGGCTCCGGCGCATAGCCTCCATCTACCTGTACGACGCCACCACGCTGTGGCCCCGGGCGTGGGCCGCTACACGCGTCACCGGGGAGTCGGCAGGTAGACGGTGAGCGCACGCGGGGCCTTGCCGAGGATGAGGGTGTCGGAGGCGGGGCTCACTTCGCCGTCCCGGGTGTAGTCGCCCTCCTTACCCACACCGTCGATGCGCAGTCGGGTCGCGGTGGCTTCCCGGTAGACGCGGGAGCGCGCGAGGGTGCCGGTGAGAAAGGCCGCGACGAGGCGGGTGCGGGCGAAGGGGTGCTTGCCGTCGACGATGCGCAGGTCGAGCAGTCCGTCGTCGAGGCTGCGCCGGTAGGAAGGGGCGAAGCCCGGCGGGTCGTAGCGGCTGTTGCCGGCGAAGAGCAGCCACAGCCGCCGGGGCTGTCCGTCGACACTGACCTCGATGGGCGTGCCGTCGGCGAGGACCCGGAACAGACCCACGGCCAGCGCGGGCCACTTCCCTATGGATGCCTCGCGGGATTCGCGGGCCCGGACGAGTTCGGGGTAGACGCCGATGCTGAAGGTGTTGAGGAAGTACGTGTCGCGGCCGTCACCGGTGACCCTGCCCAGGTCGACGGCTCCGCCGGTGCCCTCCTCCACGGCGTCGGCGGTGTCCTTCAGGGTCGGCAGTCCGAGGTCGGCGGCGAAATGGTTGAGGGTACCGGCGGGGAACACGGCGAGCGGCAGGTGACTGTCGGCGGCCAGGACGGCCGCGGCGTTCACCGTGCCGTCGCCGCCGACGACGCCGAGTGCACCGCCACGCGCATGGATGTCCGCGACGGCCTGCTGAAGCACGGTGTGCAGGTCGTCGCCGCTCTCGCAGATCCGCAACTCCGCCTTCGGCAGGAGCGCCCGCAGTTCGACCTCGGCCGGGACGTCGCCGCCGGCATCGCTGTTGACGACCGCGACCAGGCCTTCGCCGCCCGGCAGCGCGGGGACGGGCACGTTCGCCCGTGCGGTGTCGGCGGGCTCGTCGCGGCGCAGGGGCCACCAGTGACAGGTGGCCGCCGCGATCCCGGCGCCTATCGTGAAGTCCGCGAGGACGCGGCCGGGAGAGTACGTGCCCGAGCGGGCGCGGGAAACCGCAGCCACCAGCGCGACGGGGACGAGGACGGCGCCCAGTCGGGGCGACTCCAGGGCGGCAGCGGCCGCGAAGGCAGCAGCACCTGCCGTACGGCCGGACGGCAACGCCACGGTCTGCGGCTGCCGGAGCTGCCCGCTCGTGCCGAGCGCCTGGGCGGAGATGCGGATGGCGGCGCAGGTCAGGACGGACGAGCCGGCGCTGCGCAGAGCGGCTCGGCGGACAGCGCGGCGGCCCGTCAAACCCGTCGCGGCCGCGACGGCCGGACGCAGCACGCTCTGGCGGACGGCACGGCCTACGTACGGCAGTACTCGGTCGACGAATCGCACGTCGAATGTACGGAGGTCTCCCATGCCGACCGAGTACCCGAGGCGTTGATGAACACTCGGGCCGACCGACGGCATCTGCACCCCCGGTCGGGGTGCCCGCGGCGACACCGACAGAGGAGCAGCGGCGCCAGAGGCTTCGGACGGTGCCGTTGGCCCACGGGTTGGCGGAGTGTCTAGGCCGCTTCGCGGAGATCCGGGTTGGTCGCCTCGGTAGCCGAAGTCCTGGCCGGCGTGTCGAGAGCGGGAAGGACCTGGAGGAGCCGGATCAGCCCGCTGGTGCAGAGGGCCTCGGCAACGGCGGGGCTCGGGGCGACAAGGTGCAGGCTGCCGCCGAAGGAGCGGGCCCGGCGGGCGGTGGCGACGATCAACCCGAGGCCCAGGATGTCGCAGGAGGTGACGCCCGACAGGTCGAGGACCAACCGGATTCCAGGGCCGTGGGACACGCGCAGCAGGCGCTCGCGCAGCCCTGGAACAGTGGCGAGGCCAAGGCTTCCGCTGACCACCACGACCACCTGGTCCGCATGAACACCGGTGGGCGCGGGCTGTCCGTCCGGAACGGACACAGGCAGCGACGGCGAGGAGTGGCCGCTCCGTACAGACACATGTGTACCCACCGTCTCAGGGGGCGAGCGGAGCGCGTCCGCGGGGATGAGAGAAGTTCTGGCACCTCTGGACACCGTGCGCCTCCTCGGAGCGGATCCTCACGCTGCCGGGGACTGGGGCCGTGCCGACAGCCTAGTCCCGCCCGTGCGCCGCGAACAGCCCAAGCCACGTATCGGCGCTACGGCACGTGAACGTCGAAGGCGATACGGGCCGGCGCCGACCCGATTCGGTGAGACGGGAGCCGACCGCCTGCCCAACAGGGTGTGTCAGCACGTGACCGCGCGCCGACAGAGGGGTCGCTAGGAGCGGTTGACCCGACCGGCTACCGCGTGCGGCTCAGCCGCGCTCCTCTTCTTCGGCCTCCATGAGCCGGATTCCTTGGTGGGTCAGTGTGACCATCGCAGGTATGTTGCCCGGGTCCCAGTCGACGGTGATCAGGCCCTCACCGGCCAGGTAGGTGCAGGCAGCGGCCAGATCCTGCTCCGGGACCTGGAGGGTGCTGCAGATCATTGCGCCGGTCACGCCGAGAAGGCGATTGCCCTCGGTGGCTTCGTACAGGGCCCGTAGAACCTGCTCACGGTAGGTCTTCCGCTCGCGCAGTGTCGCCATGACCGCGTCCTCTCGTGCGTGGAGTGGTTGGGTGAGCACCGAGGCGGAAGGCCGACGGGCGGGACGTCTGAGGCGTCCCACTCGCTGCCCCCGGTCAGATGGCGGTCTGGGTCATCGGCCTGTGCCGCTGCGGCCGGCGCGACCGGTGGTGTCGGTCGGTCGACCGGGAGCTGCCGGTGTGTGCCTGTGGTGCTTCCTGCTTCGTCGGCCGATGCCCGGCAGCACGTCGCCGAAGTGGTAGGACGCGATCCGCGCGTTGTGCTGGGCATTGAGCAGTTGGACGAGGCGCACTCCCAGGCCGGTCAGGACAATGATCGCCGCGATGAGGACGATGGTCTCCATGTTCCTCACCTCCACGCGTCCGTGGACGGAGGACCGAACCGGCATCCCATCGGGTACCCGAACGGGGACATGCACGCGCCGCCTTCGGTCTCCCAGGCGTCTTCCCTGCCCCGGGCTTCGACGGCACTGCCGGTCACGGCTTCAGCGGTCAGCAATGCGCCGGCGGTGAGGACGCTCCCCGGGATCGCGGCGGCGGACATCAGCCGAGCCGCGGCGGCCGGCTCGGTCTCCGGCGGGATCACGAGAAGGTCCCAGCGGCCGCCCCTGCGGGCGAGCAGGATCAGTTTGTCGGCGTCCTGCTCGATGAACCAGCCCACGTGCACGGTGTGCCCGGTGACGGGCACCCTGTGCGGGATCACGGGCCAGTGAGTGGGGTTCACCGTGACGCGAGCGATGCGCCCCCAGGTCTCGTCCAGGGCATCGAGGAGTGTCGGAAGTTCGGCGTCGAGGTTGCGGGAGCGGGGCCACCAGGCGCCGTCCAGCTGGCCGGCGAGCGTGGTCTTGGGTGTGAGGGACAGCCGTGCCGGAAGTGGTGGAGCGAGGACGCGGAGTGCTGTGCTGTCGACGGTGATGGTCATGGCGCGGACCTGCCCCCGGGCCCGTCTGCGACAGCCCGGTGCTTATGATCGCCGGAAACGACATCCGCGTGGGAGCGGGCGTACGAAATACTCCCGGTTCCCTCACTCTACTCCGGTCCAAGGCTCCCGAAGCGGCCGTGCGACCAGGCATTTTCCGGGAGGTGACGGGCAGTCCCGGACGGGCGGTGCCGAGCCTCGCGGCAGGCACCGGGAGTACCGTGAATCAAGGGCGGCATTTCACCGGCCACCATCGCGGTGCCGACGTCAGTACGGGCGAAGGACGATGTGTCGCCGCACCTCGCGGGCAGGCGAACCGATCATGGCTGAATCCGACACCCCCACTCCTGCGAAGCTGCTTCCGGACGCCATTCACCATGCGGTGAAACCCGGAACGGCCCTCCTCCGGCTGGAGACGACGCAGTCCCGTGAGGGACTCCTGGACGGCGCGTGGTGGCCTCGGTCCCGTGACATCGCGGCGGAGCTGCCGGCGCTGGTCAGCGCGCTGACCGAGCACCTCGGCCCCATCACCCGCGTGGGCCTGGACGCCACCGCCTGGAACGAAATCCCGACGCGCCTGGTGATCGGCGACCGGGTCGTACACCTCGACTCCTTCCCGGTCGGTGACGACACCGTCCTCATCACCCGCGGTCACAACGACCACTTCGCGCTGCTCGTGGTCCCTCCGCACGCGAGCGTCGAGGCCGCGCGCACCGCCATGGCCCGTGCGGTCCGCGCCGACAACACCACCCAGGCCGCACAACTCCTCATTGCCACCGCCACCTCCGAGCAGCCGGCTCCCTGATACCCGCCAAGCCGCTGCGGCCAAGAGTGAAACCCGGCCAGATCCGGGATATGCCAGAGCCATGTTCCCTCGGAGCGAGGAGAGTGGAGACACGGACCCCACGGTCCTCCAACCCCAGGGACTGGCATGACCAACTCGCCCTCACAAGACCAGCGCAGCACCATCGCAGACATCGTGACCGCGGTACACGACGGCCGGCAATGGCGCGTCAACATCCTGCTCGACCGCTTCGTCACCGAGACGTGTCAAGCACAGTGCACTCATGGAGTCGGATTGGTTGGCGCGTCGTTGGTCTCGTTCCAGAGTCGGCGGCTGTACCAACCGGGCGGACGCGTCCGCCGTTCGCGGAGCACGGCGAGTTCTTGCTGGTCAGCGTGGGCGATGAGGCGGTGTGGCCAGCAGCTCTCGCGGCGCGTGGTGATCCAGCCTCGGTTGATCCAGTTGTAGAGGGTGGCAGTGGTCATGTTCAGCTCCGCGGCCAGGTGTTTGAGCCACCACTCGTCCGGGCCGGGTTCTTCCCCAGGCGGTGCGGGGCGGTGGCGGTGGACCCGGCCTGCGGGACAGCCGAGTTGACGCATGAGGTTGCGGATGGTGTTCGAGGTGATCCGGTTGCCGCCTTTGGCCGGCCGGTAGCCCTCGGCCTCGAGGCGGTCGGCGATCCCACTGGCACCGACGCCCTGGCCTGCGAGTTCACGGATCCGGGCGACCAGTTGTGGGTAGTAGGACAGCTGGCTGAGCCGCTGCACCGGGCGGACGAGCTCGCCTGAGGTGGTGGAGCCACCGGCCCAGACGATGGTGGCCTGCACGCGTTCGGTGGTGCCGATCACCGTGACGATAACCTTGTTGACGATCGCGCGGACCATCTCTTTGCGGTCCGTGACCGTGGTCGTCCTCGCGCGCCACAGGCCGTCGATGTCGCCGGCCAAGGCGGTGATGGTCTGCCGTTCGGCGGGCGTGAGCACGCGCGGGCTGGTGCGGGTGAAGCGTTCGTGGTCCTCCCGGAGTTTCTGCTGGGCGGCCAGGGCCGTCTCCCATTCCTTCTCCAACTGGCGTACGACCAGGCGGTTTTCTGGTTCGGCCAGGTGGTAGCAGCGGCGGGCCCGGTCGGCTTCGTACTCGGCCCGCTCCAGCTTCTGGGACCACAGCTTCTCCAGCTCGGCCCGCTCGGCCATCACCTGATCGGCCGCCTGGAGGGAGACCTCGACTGCGGCGGGGGTGAGGGCCGCGAGGACCTGCTGTTCGACGAAGGCGTCCACGCAGGCGGCGTTCAGCAGCTGGCAGGTTTTGTCGGCTCCGTAGTTGGTCACCTCCCGCACGCACATGTACTCGGGCAGGTTGTGGCCGCGCTGGGTGTGGTAACGCATGGACATGCGTCTTTCGCACCGACCGCAGAAGACCAGTCCGGCGGCGAGTGCGGGCCCGCCTCGGACGGCGCACATGGTCTCGGCGCGGGCCCGGTTGGCGGCGAGTTTCGCCTCGTTGGCCTCGAACTGGGCGACGGTGATGTAGGCGGGGAGGACGTCCGGGACCATCACGAGCCACTCGTCACGGGTCTGGACGACGCGTCCGGTGCCGGGACGGCCAGGGTCCTTGCGGCGTGGATCGATCCGGCGCCGGCCGTAGGCGTAGATGCCGGCGTAGGCGGGATTGTGCAGCAGGGTCTGCAGCGTCATCCGGTTCGGCCTCCGCCACTCCAGGGTGCCCTTGTCCGGTCCCTCGCGCAGCCGGATACCCAGTTGGACGTCGTGCCGCACGAGGTAGCGCAGCATGCCGTGCAGCGTGCCGATCCGTTCGAACTGCGCGAAGACCAGCCGGATCACGGTCTGCACCTGTTCATCCGGGTCGAAGACCACCTCGCCCGATGCGCGACGGACATAGCCGCTGGGCAGCGGGAAGGCGAGCTCGCCGCGGCGGGCCTTGTTCAGGCGCCCGGTCCACATCCGCTGCTTGATCAGGTGGAGTTCGGCTTCACTGATCGTCCCTTTGAGCCCGAGGACGAGGCGGTCGTTGTAGTCGGCCGGGTCGTACACGCCGTCGAGATCCGCCAGCACCGCACCGGACAGGGCACACAGCTCGATCAGCTGGTACCAGTCCTTGCCCGAGCGGGCCAGGCGGGACATCTCGAGGCCGAGGACGAGGCCGACGTGGTCCAGGCCGATCTCGGTGACCAGACGCTGGAAGCCCGTCCGGGCCACCGCACTCGTCGCGGACATCGCCTGGTCGTCATCGATGACCAGGACCCGGTCCGCCTCCCAGCCCAGCGCGACGGCCCGGTCCTTGAGCGCGTACTGCAGCCGCGTCGACTCCTGGTGGTTGAGGAGCTGCTGCCGCGTGGACTGCCGGACATAGACCGCCGCCAGGCGCTTCAGATGGCGGTCGCTCACTTTGCTGTTGGCCCGTTCCCAGGGCAACACCGCCGTCATGGTCGGCTCCGCTCACCCGTGGCCGCAGACATCGCCCGGCCGGCCAGCGTCGTCAACTGCCGTATCACCGCCTGTCGGTTCACCTCCGGCAGGCGCGTCCACACCGGTTCGCCCAGCGTCGTCCGCGTACTCGTCTGGGGCCGACGTCACGTCCGTCGCACACGAGGACTCGTCCCCCTCACGGACTCGCAACTGCTCGGCCACCGTGGCCAGCCGCCGCAGCCCCTCACGGCCGATTATCGGTCCTCGCTCGCTCTCCTGACCATCCATAGGTGCAGTGTGCTTGGGCGATGGAGGCCGACCTGCCCTCTCTCATGGCACTGCGCCAAGCCCTCGCCAACGACGTTGCTCGGCAGCACCCCTGCTGACCCGGGGGCATTCCCGGCTCGTGCGTCAGCCGTCGTGCGCCGCTCCCGTCGGCCGTTCCGGCAGGGCGAGGCCCGCCCTGACCGGCCCCGGCGCCGCGGGATCAGAACTCGTCGCCTGCGGCCTCCAAGGGTCCGGCCAGTCCGGAATCGGGCGCCCCTCGACGACATCGCGGGCTACTTCCGCGATCCTCAGGTGACGGGACCGTGTGTAGCGGCGCAGCAGGTCGAAGACCGTGTCCAGGGGGAGACCCATGCGCGTGGCGAGGATGCCCTTGGCCTGTTCGATGACGATCCGGCTGGTCAGAGCGTGTTCCAGCTGAGCGGTCAGGGTGCGGCTCTTGGCCAGCTCCCGTTCCCTCACGAGAGCGACTGTGGCAGCGTCGGCCAGCGACTGCCCCAGGGCGAGGGCATCCGCGGAAAGCGGGATCGATTTGATGCGCAGCAGGACGAGTGCACCCACCAACTCGTCGTGCCATTGCAGGGGCAGCGCCGCGACCCCCGTGAACCCCAGCGCCCGTGCTCGTACGGAGTACTGCGGCCAGCGCCGCCGGGCCCGTGTCTCTTCGAGAGCGGTGTCGGGCAGGGGCTCGCCCGCACGGTGACAGTCGTGGCCGGGTCCCTCCTGCCAGTCGGCCGCATCCAGTTCCAGCCGTTCCACACCCTGATCCGAGGCTCCCGCCCGGACGCCTTCGCGCGTGTCGGTGGCGACGAGCACTGCCCCCGCGGCGCCGGCGCCCAGCAATTCAACGCTGTGGTGCGCCAGAGTGGTCAGGAAGTCCGCGGTGTCGAAGGCATCGCCCCGGGACTGGGCGAGCATCACGAAAGTGTCGGCCAGTCGCTGGTCCGGCGTGGGCATCGAGCTTCCCCTCAGTAGTGGAGCTTCAGATCTCCGGACACGATGCGGCGCGCCACCGACTCCGGGGACTCTCCCCAGCTGAAGGCCCGCGCCTTGATGAGCGACAGCGCATTGTCGAGCGAGCAGTGGATCTGCTCGGAGAGCACCCCGGCAGCTTGGTGCACCACCGCCCGGTGGTCCGTTTCGCCGTACAGGCCGGGGTCGGCATCCGGGCCGAGGAGCATGCTCTCTGCCAGGGCATCGGCCACCTTGCCGAAGACCCCGGACTCGGCGAGGCCGGGCCGGGGATCGAAGACCGTGAGCGCCCCGACGCAACCGGCCTGCGACTTCAGTGGCAGTGCGATCACCGAGGCAAGTCCCAGCTCGGCGAGACCTGCGCCGTAGCCGGGCCAGCGCTCCTCCATCGCGGGTCCCGAAGCGCACACCGTCCGACAGCTCTCGGCGGCGTCCCGGGCCGGCCCCATGCTGAGTACGAACTCCAAGTCCTGTGCGTTTCGCGCGAGTTGGTCGGACGCAGCCAACGCGAGCTGGGCCATGTCGGCCCCGACCAGAGTGAGAGCGGCACTGGAGGTGCCGCACGTCTCCGCAACAGTCGCCATGAACAGATGGCGGGCGCCGCTCCCCGCCGACCGGTCCGCCAATCCATAGGCGTACTTCTTCTGGAGCTGTGCCGCGATGAGATGACGCTCGGCGACCCTGCGGTGCATCGCCGCCATGGCCACATGGAACTCGCGTCCCGTCTCCCCCGCCAGCCGCTCGTGCCGCTCGGCGGACGCCCTCTGGCGCGCCGCACGTTCGGCAGCAAGAGCGGCCCGCCGCAGCGCGATGCCGATCTGCCCGTCGGCCGGGTGTGAACTCCCGCCCTGTGCGGTCATGTTCTCAGCGTACGGCTTCCGGCGTCAGCCGCCGGCCTCATTCCCCATGTCTTCCATCAGAAGTACGACGCCTCCGTTGTGGCCGTCGAACGGGGAGCAGACCACGGCGCAGTTGATGCTTCTGCCGATGCGATTGACGGCGGGAACACTTACCGGCCCCGCACGTTTGCCCGATGCGATGCACTGCTGGATGACGTCACGCAGTTCAGAGGTGGGCAAGCCGAAGTCCAGCGCGAAGAAGTGCACGTCGTGCACTTCGTCCGCGCGCAGCCCCCAAAGGTCGACCGCCCCTCGGTTCCAGCTCTTCACCTTCATGTCCACGGACAGCACCACCACGCCTGCTGCGATGCTGCCGACCACGCCCTCCAGGAACGCCCTCGCCTCGTCGAGATCCTCGGTACGCAGCCGCATCTCGTCGTTCATGGTCTCAAGCTCTTCATTGCCCGACTGGAGTTCCTCATTGGTGGTCTCCAACTCCTCATTCGTCGACTGGAGTTCCTCGTTAGTGGTCTCCAACTCTTCAATGCTCGACTGGAGTTCCTCGTTAGTGGTCTCCAACTCCTCATTCGTCGACTGGAGTTCCTCGTACGCCGTCTCAAGTTCCTCGCGGACGCGCTTGACCTCGGCCTTGAGCTGGGTGGCCAGCGTGACATCGGTGAACGTGACGTTGATGGCGACCGGCAGGCCGGGGCCGCCTGGGATCGGCTGGATGAGGATGTCGAAGTACTGGACCTCGTCACCCATGCGCCGTTCCGCGCCGTGCACCCGCAACGTCCGGCGCTCGTGCGTGGCCTGGTCGATCAAGGAACGGAGCTCAGTGGGCCGGTAGGAGAGTTCCAGGTCCTGGAAGGGACGGCCCACATCATTGGCCGTGAGGCCGAAGTGGGAGCGCGCCTGACTGTTGATCATCACGACGACTCCCTCCGCGTCCAGGGCCACGGCTGCACCAGGAGTCGCGTCGAGGATCAGGTCGCGCAGCTGCCGGACGCGGGTCGCCGTCTGCATCTCCATGCCCATGCCGGCTCTGATCTTCAGCGGCGCCGCGGTGTACGGCGGACTGCTCTCGCCGGGGCGCCGCCGGAAGATCCGCTGGCGGATGCTGATCGCCTCGAACCGATCGCCGTCGTTCAGCAGCATCTCGGCCTTGCCGAGGAAGAGGAAGCCGCTCTCGCGCAGGGCGAAGTGGAAGCGGTCGATGATCTGGCTCTGCGCCTCCACGTTGAAGTACATCAGGGTGTTGCGGCAGACGAGCAGGTCGAGCCGGGAGATCGGGGCGTCGCGGGTGATGTCGTGCCGACCGAAGATCACCCGCCGCCGCAGGTCGGGACGGAAGAGGTACTGGGTACCGCTCGGTTCGAAGTACTTGTCGCGCAGCTCCGACGAGAGCGATTCCAGGGACTTGGCCGGGTACAGCCCCGCGCGAGCCTGGCGCAGCGCCTCCTCGTCGACGTCCGTGGCGTAGATCTTGACGCGATTCAGGCTTTTGTCGAGACCGAGTGCCTCCGCGAACATGATCGCAAGCGAGTACGCCTCCTCACCGCTGGAACAACCGGCGCTCCACACCCGGATCTCGTCCTCGGCGGCAACGTTGGTGATCACCTCCGGCACGACCTCGCGCTGGAGCAGAGCCCATGCTTCCGCGTCGCGGAAGATCGAAGTGACGTTGATCAGAATGGTGTTGAACAGGGTGCGGAACTCGTCGGTGTCCGTCTCCAGGAGGTCCTGGTAGTCCGCGTAGTCGTGGACACCGGCATCCCCCATCCGCTTGCGGATCCGACGGCCGAGCGTGGAGCGCTTGTAACCGGTGAAGTCGAAACCGCGGGCATCGCGAATGAAGCGGAGCAGGTCCTCCAAGCCTTGATCTGTCTCGGTCGCGGCTGATTCGCTCATCACTGCCTCTTGATCTCGACAAGTCCACGGATGACCGCGGCGATCTCCTCAAGGGGCAGCACGAAGTCAACGGCCCCCGTCCGCACCGCCGCCTCGGGCATCCCCTTGAACTCCGCGGTCTCGGGATCCTGGGCGATCACCGTGCCGCCCCGCGACTTCACCGCGTCCACCCCCATCGCGCCGTCGCTGCCGGTACCGGTCAGCACACAGGCGATGGCTCGCGGCCCATAGGCGCCGGCCACCGATTCGAAAAGGAGGTCGGCAGAGGGACGCAGGAAGTGGACGAGTTCACTCCGGGACAACGACAGGGTGCCTTCCGGCCCGACGAGGAGGTGCCGGTCGGGCGGGGCCACATAGACGACCCCCGGCTCCGCGTGCTCCCCGTCCTCCGCCAGCTTGACGGGCAGTGACATCCGGCGAGCCAGCACCTCGGCGATGACGGTCCTGTGCCGCGGATCGAGGTGCTGGACAATCAGCACGGGTACCGGAAATTCGGCTCCGAGCGCGCCCAGAAGTACACCGAGACCATGGATACCCCCGGCCGAGGACGCGACAGCAACGATGTCGTACCGCTCCGCCGAGTACTGTTCTGCTGCCACACACGGAGCCTAGCGGACCCCGGGGCTCCCACCCTGATGGTGGAGACCGGCTGCCAGCGGCGGTGATCGACGTGGCTGATCCCTGTTCGTAGATGGCGGGTGCAAGGCATCCGACGACCCCAGCCGGGCCTCGGCACCAACGAGTTGGCCTGGACGGCAGGGCCAGCACCGGGGCGGCCCGATGCGGCACTGCCATGTCCGGTCCTGGGGCGGCTGGTTGCTGCTCCGGTGCTGGTCGCGCGGGTTGCTCAGCCAAGCGACGGGATGCCTGCCTGCACCCGGAGGCATCCGGCCGTTCACTCTTGAGGGTGAACGCTTGCCTGCTTGCACGTTTCTTCTCCTTTATCTGTTTATAGGGTGTTGAACGCATCACCCCAGACCTGGTGGCTGCACCCGATGACCGTGAACTCCCGCTCTTGCGGGGGACGTTGTGGGTGGGGAGCTACTGTGGGAAGCATCGTTCAGCCGGGTTTACCGGAACCCGTTCCTCTCGTCGCGGGGCACTCTCCACAGGTGTTCGGTGGCGCGCGTATCTGTCTGATGCGGGGATCTACCGTGGTCGAGATGTACGGAGAGATCGATCTGACCACCGCCGCGGCAGTCCAGGCGCCCCTCGATGCCGCGATTGCCCGGCCGGGAGCCCGGCTGATCGTGGATTTGCGGGCGGTGGTCTTCTTCGACTGCGCCGCCCTGACACTGCTGCACAGGGCGCACCGCCGGGTGAGCGAGTGCGGTGGTGCGCTGGGGCTGGTCTGTGTCCGGCCATGGCACCGGAAGGTCCTCGCCGCAGGCGGTGTCACCGCCCTGGTGCCGATGTTCGCCACGGTGCAGGAGGCGCTCGTCGTGACCCGGCCCGACTGATCCCCCTCCTCCAGCGACCCACGGAAGCTGCGCAGTACCACTTCCAAGGCGTATCGGCCCGGTCGGAGCGCGCGGGAACCGCGGACGTCGGCGCCGATCAGTCCGGCGCCTCAATTTCCTTGCTCCGACGGCGTATCGGACGTGGCGTTGCCGAAACCGTCACTGTTCAGGGTGTTCCACAGGAACAGTCCTGGCGAGGGCAGCCGGGACTATGCTGTTGCGTGGACGTCCCAGACCCCGGCGGACATGTTGCTGCTCCGAACTGAGGCTCGGGGAGCGGACCCTTCGTCCGGTCGCCGGTGCATCTCCTGAAGTGAATCGTGCGGGTCCCGCTTCCGATACACGGGTTGTTGGGCCAGCCGCCGGTCTGCTTCCGCCGTTAGTACGCCCCTGCCGACAGCGTGCCAAGAGCGGCCGCGAGTCCGGCTCCGCCGCTTGGCGTTGCCCGGCGGGTCTACCGAACCGAGGCGTCATGCCCCTGCCCCCGTTGAACATCTACCGCCACGACAGCAGGCAACGGTCGCTGATCACCCTGGCAGGCGAGATCGACCTGGACACCATCCCGCAGGTGCGCGAGGCCCTCGAACAGTGCCTGCGCGACGGCATCCGTACGATCGACGTCGACCTCACCCCGCTCACCTTCTGCGACGTGAGCGGGCTCAATGCCTTCCTCTGCGCGGCGCGGCGGACCATCTCGCTCGGCGGATCCCTGCGGCTGCACCATCCTCCACCCATGCTGGCCTGGATGGTCAGGATCACGAACACCGAATTCCTCTTCCTGGAGGGTCCGTTCGGACAGCAATCCCCTCCTCCCGGGGACGGCCCCCTCACCGTGACACCGGTTTCGCCGCCGACGGCGTATCGCGGAGCGCTGCGCCGGCTCGCGTCCTCGGGGCCTGCCGTCACGGATGGTGTGCTGTGAGCGGTCGGCCCCGGCCGGAGCAAGCCCACAGGCCCAGGAACGACGACCCGTACCTCATGGCCGCGGTGCGGCTGCTCCGAGTGAGCCGCTGGCGGGCCCAGGACTTGAGGGAGGACCTGGCGGATCTCTACACGGAGTCCTGTGAGGCGACAACCGGCGAGAAGTACCGCAGCCGCCGGCGGACGGGCTTCCTGCGTCGCCTCGCCGCCGACATCCGGCGACCGGGGTTCGCCCTCGTGATCGCGGAGACCGACTGCCTGGTGGGGTGTGCCTTCGGATTCCCCGTTCCAAGCGACGGCCGGTGGTGGTTCGGGTTCGACCGGACGCTCCCGTATGACGTCGAGCAACTCACCGCCTCCGGCGACGTCTTCGCGATCTCCAAGATCCTGGTCCGGCCGCACCGCGCGGGTCAGGAGTTGGCCTGCCGACTGCAGGAACGGCTCCTGACCGGCCGCCGGGCATCACTCGGCGCGGCCTTGGTGGACCCGGCCGACCTGCCGACCCTCGCCAGCCTCCGGGCCGGAGGCTGGCAGGACATCGGAACGGTGTGGCACCCGACCGGTCCACCGCTGCTCCGGGCCCTGATTCTCCGCTTCGCGGAACGGACCTTCGTACGGCCGACGGAACCTCCACTCCCCAGCTGGACCCGGAGGACCGCGTGACGCCCAACAGCCGGTCGTCCCGGATCCAGGCGCTCGTCGCCCAGCAGGCGGCCCTGCGCGATGCTCGGGTCGGGGTCGTGGACGTGTGCACCGCTGCGGTCGCCACGCTGCCGGTCAGCGGCGCCGGCCTGTCCGCGATGTTCCCGAACTCGGCCAGCCATCCACTGTGCAGCACCGACGAGATCAGCGAACGGCTTGAGGAACTCCAGCTCACCCTGGGGGAGGGACCGTGCGTGGATGCCTTCGCCCACGGCTCGGCGATCCTGGCGCCCGACCTGCTCGCCAGTGAACTCCAGGACTGCTGGCCGGTGTTCGCTGACGCGGCCCTGGAGGCGGGCGCGCGGGCGGTCTTCGCGCTCCCCTTGCAGATCGGGGCGATCAGTCCGGGGGTCCTTGACCTGTACGCCGGCGTGCCGGTCAAGCTGGGCACCGAGGCGCTCGCCGATGCCCTGGCCTTCGCCGACACCGCGACGCTGCTCCTGCTCGACGCCCGGATCGACGAGTCCGGCGATACAGGGCCAGTGGGGCGCCGTGACGACCTGGGCGCGTACCGGGCCGAGATCGACCAGGCCACCGGCGTGCTCACGGTGCAGCTCGGCGTCGGGATCGAGGAGGCGTTCATCCGGCTGCGCGCGCACGCCTTCGCCCACGGACACCGGCTCGCCGACGTGGCCTCCGACATAGTCTCCCACCGCCTGCGCTTCTCCCCGGGCATGGAGCCGAAGCGGACCGAGGAGGGCCGATGAGGACGGCCGGTTCCCTCGCACGGTCCACTGAATTACACACGTTTCCCGGCCCGTTCGGGCGCAGCCGACCTCCATCAAGGGTGTAGACGATGAATGAACGACTCCTGGCCAAGACCTTCGTCGAGCTGGCGGACAACCTGGTCGCCGACTTCGACCTGATCGACTTCCTGCGCCTGCTCACCGACCGCTGCGTCGGAATGCTCGGCGCGAGCGCCGCAGGCGTCCTGCTCGCGGACCGCGACGGCGAACTCCGCGTCATGGCCGCCTCCGACGAACAAGTACGCCTCCTCGAACTCTTCCAACTCCAGAACGACGAAGGCCCCTGCCTGGACTGCTACCACACGGGAACACCAATGACCGTCCCCGATCTCCGTACGGAGACCGACCGCTGGCCGCGCTTCACCGCACAGGCCGGGCTCCACGGATTCGGGGCAGTCCAGGCCCTCCCCATGCGCCTGCGCGACGAAGTCATCGGCGCCCTCAACCTGTTCCACACCGACCCCGGCCCCTTCGACCCGGGCAGCACCTCCATCGCCCAGGCCCTGGCCGACGTCGCCACCATCAGCCTCCTCCAACAACGCTCCACCCACCGCAGCACCGTCCTCAACGAGCAGCTGCAAGCCGCTCTGAACAGCCGCGTCCTGATCGAACAAGCCAAGGGCAAACTCGCCGAACGCCACGGCATCGACATGGAACAGGCATTCACCGCCCTGCGCGGCTACGCCCGCGCCCACAACCGCCGCCTGTCCGACATCGCCCGAGTCTTCGTCAACGACTCCGAACCCCTGGTCGGATTGGGCGCCTGACCGTCCCCGCCAGCCCGTCCATGGGCGTAAGCCCGCTGCACGAAAGCAGAGGGGGTGCCGACCCGGTTGGAAGCCGACGGAACACCACGGCCCGAGGAATTACCGGACCCGACGCGCACGGGGCTTCCGCCGGAGCAGGAGGCCCGGCGCATCGAAGCCGTACGCCGCTACGACATCCTGGACACCCCGCCCGACGGGGCGTTCGACCGGATCGCCGCCCTGGCCGCCCGCCTCTTCGACGCCCCGGTGGCGACGGTGACGATCGTCGACGCCGACCGGGTCTGGTTCAAAGCCGCGTACGGACTGGAGGGAGTCACCCAGACCGGCCGGGATCCGGGGCTGTGCACCTCGGCGATCCTCACCGACGAGCCCCTGGTCATCCCCGACACCCTCCACGATGCGGCCGCCCGTGCCAACGCCCTGGTCACCGGCCCGATGCGGGTGCGCTTCTACGCCGCCGCGCCCATCACCACCCGCGACGGGCACAGACTGGGCACCGTCGACGTCCTGGACACCCGGCCGCGCCGGATCGCGCCCGAACAGACCGCTGCCCTGACCGATCTGGCCGCGCTGGTCATGGACCAGCTCGAACTGCGGCTCTCCGCACTGCGCATGCTGCGCGTGGAGCGGGAACTGGTGGACGTCGAGCACGCCGCGCGGGAACGGGCCGAGCGGGACCGGGCGGAGATCGCCTCGTACGCCGCCACCCTGCAGAGCACCCTGCTGCCGCCCACCCTGCCGCGCGTGCCGGGACTTGAGGCGGCCTCGCACTACGCCACCGCGTCCGTGTCCGACATCGGCGGGGACTTCTACGACGTGTTCCCCCTGGGCCGCGACCAGTGGGCGTTCTTCCTCGGCGACGTGAGCGGCCGGGGCGCCCGGGCCGCCGAGCTCACCTCACTGATCCGCTACACCCTGCGCTCCACCGCACTTCTTGAGTCCGACCCCTGCCAGGTGCTGCGAGCGCTGAACTCCGCCCTGCTGTCGCACCCCACTGCCGACAGCCGCTTCTGCACCCTGGTCTTCGGCACCCTGGCCCCCGACCCCACCAGCGGCTTCACCATCACCCTGGCGGGCGGCGGCCACCCGTCCGCCTTCCACCTCCAGCCGGCCCGGCGCGACGGGCCTGCCCGCGCGGCCTCCCGGGCGGCGCGGGTGGACCTCACCGGGGGCATGCTCATCGGCGTTCTGCCCGACGTGTCCATCGCCTCCCGTACGCTCCGGCTCCTGCCGGGTGAGGCGCTCCTGCTCTACAGCGACGGGCTCATCGCCTCCCGCAGCTCCCACGGCGCACGGTTCGACGAGACCGGGCTCGCCGCCCACCTCACCCACCACGCCGCCGCCAACACGGCACTCGGCGCCGCCGCGATCATCGACGACCTGACCTCGCTCCTGGCAACCTTCCCCGTCGGCCCCGCGGACGACGTGGCCCTCCTCGCCCTCAGCGCCGCCCCCACCAAGCCCGGCCGGACACCGGCCGGCGCATCGGGCACGACCCGCACCAGCACGCCCCTGGAGGGAGAGGGCACCTGATGGCGCCGACCACCTGTTGAGCATGCGTGACCGGGGGCGGCCTGCTCTGATGGCCGCCGTCAGTGCTTGAAGGCGTCCTTGACGTGCTCGCCAGACTGCTTGAGGTTCCCGGCGACACGGTCCGCCCTGCCCCCGCGCTGCAGGCGCCGGTTTCCGGTGGCCCGGCCGACGTACTCCTTGATCTTGCCAATGACCGTCTGCGTGCGGTTCCTGATCGTGCGTCCCATGCTCATGGCAGTCCTCGTCGTTGTCGGCCTGGAGGGGCACCTGCACGGTGCGCCCGTATATCTGCCGCCGTTGCCGCGAGTCGGCCCCGGCGGCCTTGTGAGGGATTACCGGTGGCTGCGGCTGAAGCGCCGTCCGCCACCGCCACGTCCGCGCATGACGAAGCCGAAGACCCATATGACGAGCAGGACGGCGGCGACCCACCACAGGATCTGCGTCGCGAAGTTGCTCGATGTCGCCGGGGCCGGGGCACACCGTGCGCACGCCAGCGGCGCCGGCACTCCCTGACCTCATGCCAAGTCGCCGTCCGCATACGTCATGCGTCGCCAGGCACTGGCGACGACGTGTCGCAGCACTGCAACGTCAAGCTCCGCGATCGCGACGGACGGCGAACCGCTCCCCGCCACGATGCGACGCGCCCTGCGCGGCGCCGCCACCGGGCCGAGCAGAGCGAGGATAGCGGTGAACCGGCGACGCCGGGGGCTGTGTCTCCAACCCTCCGGCGCCTTCGTCCCGGGCATGCCTGCCGGACACCGGGCGAGTAGCCCGAACCTCGAACTTCACACTCCAGCACAGCGGTTGTTCCCACATCTGGTCGCGGCCCGGTCCGGAGAACGGCACCCAGGACTGTGCTGCCGAACAGACACCCCGGATCCCGACGCCTCGCTGACCAGTGGCCGCGATACACGCCAGGGACGGGGCTTCCGTCCGATGTCCGGCGCATCCCGTGGAGGGGGACTGGCCGAGCGCCGTACCTGGAACTTCAGGTTACGGAACCGACCTTCCGTTCCCTCCTCCCTCACGTGCCCTCGCGCCAGGGACGTCGGCAGGCACAGCATCGGCACGCCGGAAGCGGTTTACGCGGACACCAGCACTGACGACCCGGCCACGGCCACCGTCCGGATGGCCTGCCCACCCGGCACCGCCTTGTCTTCGTCCCCCTGGACAGCGCGACGGTCGGGCCGGACCAGATCAAGATCGCCTACGACAAGGCGCCGACAAAGGGCGGCCCCTCGATCGGCATGGACGACGTCCTGCCCGCCGAACAGGAGGAAGCGGTCTTCCGGCACTACGGCCCGCCCCACAAGCAGGGCGCAGGCGGCGAACGCCGGCTCGCCCGCCGTTGACCGCCTGACCGGTCGCCGTGGCCGTCGACCCGGCCGTCGCCTTCGCCTACGTCACCGATCAGGGCGCCAATTCGGTCTCGGAGATCAACACAAGCACCAACGCGGTGGCATCCCGATGACGAACCGAACCTCGTTGCCCCAGCCAGTCCTTTGGCCCTTGCCTGGGAGTACGCTGGAGATACCGAGAGCACTTCGCACCCCGGCCACAGCGTCGGCCTCGTTCTCGGCGAGCAATAACCCCCGGGCCGCTGTCGACGAACGGCGACCCGGAGACGGGTTCGCGCCAGGTCCGCGACCACTGACCTCCTTCTGGCGCAGCGCGATCCCCCCCCCGCAGCTCCGAACGTCCGCCTTGCACTCAAGCCCGCGGGCGCCTCCCGTGGACTCCTGGACGGGGCCTGGTGGCCACGCTCCCGCGATCTGCTGCGTGAACTTCCCGCGCTGATCGACGTACTCGACCCCCTGTGGGGCCGGATCACCCGCATCGCCGTCAACCCTGAGCACTGAGTCTCACTGCTCGGGGAAACCCTAGAAAACTGGCTCTACCCGCTGGCCTCCATGTCGGCCCACACCCTGACCCGGCTACGCCAGCCCTCCTTACGCGATCTGCTCAACATCGACCTGGACCACCTCAACGAGACGCTCATGACCCGCATGACCGGCACCCTGGAACAGAACTTCAAAACCGCCCTGCGCCACAGCAAAGCCGGCGGCGACGACCGCATCGCCCGCACACCCGACTTCACCACCAAGCTCCGGCAAGCCGTCATCACCCAAATCCGCTACCGCATCGAAAGGTGATCCGCACCGGCCGCCGTGTGGGAGCGAGGGGAAGCCCCTGCTCGCGGACACCACAGGCCAAGATCCGGACCATGTACGGACCAACTCAGCTCCGCAGCGCGAGCTCCCACCCGTTTCCGTAGGTCAGAACCAGATCAGGCCATATACCACCAGCAGACGAAGAATCTTCTCGTCTCGTACTCGCCGAAGAAGCTGGGCTTCTTCTAGAGCGGATCTTCGATCCCTACAGCTGTCGGTTCAGGAAGGCTCCGTCCCCTGCCGAGTCAAGAGATCTCCTCGCTGAAGTGCACTCGTGCTGAAACCCCGAGGGGAAGGAGGTCTGCCCCGGGCGGGTCTGGAGCGGTCGCACGGCATCAGCCCCGGAGATGCCACCAAGCGGGCTCCTGATCGCTCGTCACGCTGGGAGCCTAATGCCGTCTCAGGGGCCGATCCATACGCAGCAGTCACGAACAACGCAGTGAGGCAAGCTGCGGGGCGCGCTACTCCATGCGCCACCTGAACAACGCCACTGCCCAATCGTCCCGACAACTCGGTCCGAACCACCCACACACCCGCTCCGCCGCCGCCCTTCAACGCATCGACTTCGAACTCGATCCACCAGTCCTGTGAGCGGATGCGATGCGGCCCTACGCGTGCGGCACCACGGCCACCGGACACAGACTGTGGTGGATCACCGAGTGGGCGACC
Source organism: Streptomyces sp. NPDC001415 (assembly GCF_053597395.1). Lineage (NCBI taxonomy): Bacteria > Bacillati > Actinomycetota > Actinomycetes > Kitasatosporales > Streptomycetaceae > Streptomyces > Streptomyces sp. NPDC001415. The sequence goes on along the minus strand of NZ_JBSFIE010000025.1, from coordinate 76,875 downwards.
AGGCCCAGGTGCGGGCCACTTGGCATACGGCGGCCGACGACCAGCAGGCTCGCCTTGGTGGAAGCCATGAGCAAGTGGTGGCCGGCCCTGCCGTGGACGACCTCCGTCCTCACCTCCGTGTCGGCGAACTTGCTTCGCCAGGGGGCGAGTACGGCCGCCAGCGTATTCGCGTTCTCCACCTCCACATCCGCCACCGGTCCGTACGGGGCCGGGGGCATGCCCCAGGTGTGCACCACGTCCAGTCGTGCCCGCCGGATTGCCGCCGCGTCGAAGGCGTACTCCAGGAGCTCGTCGCAGGGGTGGTCGAGGTCGATGCCGAGTACGACCGGACGGTACGGGCCGGTTCCCTCTCCCTGTCGTTCGTCCTCGGCCCGTTCCCCGGCCCGGATGAGGACGGCCGGGCCGGTGGCACGGGCCGCGACCGCCTGGGCGACCGAGCCGACCAGGAAGCCCGCGAAGCCCGTGAAGCCGCAGGAGCCGAGGACGAGGGTCTCGGAGGATTCCGCCGCGGCCAGCAGCGCGGCGACCGGTGGCTCGCTCACGTACCGATGGGTGATCCGCAGGGCCGGGTGGCCGAAGGAGAGCCCCAGGGCTGCTCGTTCGAGAGTCCGACGCTCCCGGCCCGCCGGAACGTCCGGTTCGGCGAGGTGAGTTCGGGATGGGCTCTCACTGGCGTGAGTGAGGTGCAGGGGCAGCTCGCGGCGGAGTGCCTCGCGGGCGGCCCAGTCGGCCGCGTCCAGGCTTTCGACGGAGCCGTCGATGCCTACGGTGATGCTGCGCTTCATGGCGCACCTCCTCGGTGCGATGGATTTCTCGGGTGACGGTTGGAGGGGGGTTTCGTCGGTCGACTCCCCGGAACTGCGTCTCGCACGTCCTGGAGTCGCGCCTTCAACGCAGGCGGGCGAGGGGCCATCACCTCGGTCAGGCGTGAGGGACGACGGCCACCGGACATGGCGCGTGGTGGAGCACGGCGTGGTCGACGGGGCCGAGCTGCATGCCGACGTGGCTCTTGCGGCAGCGTGCTCCGACGACCAACAGGTCAGCCGTCGATGCCGCGTCCAGCAGCGCCCTCCGGGCATGCCCCTCGACCGCCCGTTGCCGCACATTGACCACGCCGCTCGACCCAGCGGTCGGCGGCAGAGCCTCGGTCAGGGTCTGTTCCGCGAGTGCGCGGTGGCGCTCGACGTCGGTCAGGTGGTCCGGATGGTCGGGCACCTCCCGGGCCGGACAGCGCCAAGCGTGCACCATGTCCAGGTCGGCGCCGTGCAGTTCGGCCTCGTGGAACGCGAACTGCACCACCGGGCTCGCCTCTCCGGCTTCGTCGACACCGACGACGATCCGCCGGTAACCGCGGTGCAGGTTCTTGTCCTCGCCGCGCACGACGACCACGGGCGAGTGAGCCCGGGCGGCAACCTCCAGGCCGACCGACCCCAGCAGCAGACCGGCCAGGCCCCCGGCTCCCCTGTTGCCCAGCACCACCATGTAGGCCTCGCGGCTCATCCGGGTCAGCACGGTCGCAGGGTCCTCGTAGACCAGCTCTCCGTACGCCTTGACCTCGGTGGAGCGGCGGCTGACACGTTCCACCGCGGTTCCGACGACGTTGTCCGCGTAGATCCGGCGGGCGCTTCGGCTGACGCCCAGCAAGGGGCCGTAGCCCTCGTACGCTCCCCAGGCCGGGGAGTGCACAACGCTCAGCGGCAAGCCGTGCAGCGCCGCCTCGTCGGCTGCCCAGTCGAGCGCTCGCAGACTGGGGTCAGAGCCGTCCACTCCGACGATCACCGGCTTGTCCACAGTGCCACCTCCTCAGGACGCACCCCGTTCGGGGGCTCCTGCGTTGGACGCTTCCACTGCTGGAGCCGAGCGGGAAGGGCCGAATCGGGCCCCGGCCGGGGACACTCGGCCCCAGCCGCCGCCAACGGGAGATCCGTACCCACGTGTTTGGGGCCGATCGGTCCCCGTCCGTGCCCCGGCGGCCCATGCAGCGGTGTCGGCGCGGACCGCATGCTGAGTGCGTCGAACCGACCACGAGGGGGCCGAGATGACCGGCACCGTGCTCGTCGCATTCGGAAGCAAGAACGGAGCCACGGCCGAGATCGCCCAGGCCGTCGCCCAGACCCTGCGCAAGGACGGCCTGACCGTCGAGGTCAGGCCGGCGGCCGACGTCTCGGACCTTGAGCCGTACGACGCGGTCGTGATCGGCGGCGGGCTGTACGCCGGCCGCTGGCACAAGGATGCCCGCGGCTTCGTACGACGTCAGCGGCGACAGCTCGCGCGTCGGCCGGTATGGCTGTTCAGCAGCGGCCCTCTGGACCCGTCGGCATCCGAGCGGGAGATCCCTCCCGTACCGGGTGTACGACGGGCTCTCGACCGCATCGGTGCCGTGGAGCACACCACGTTCGGCGGCTGCCTGCGCGAAGGCGCGCGGGGCCGCATCGCCAAGACGATCGTCAGCTCCGGCAAGGGCGGCGACTTCCGGGACTTCACACAGATCGCGAACTGGTCCTCCCGCATAGCCGTCCAGCTCGCTGCCGGGGCAGCGGGCCGACCCGAGGGGTGCTCAGCGTCATGGGGAAGTCTTCGTCCACCCGTACGCGGGTGAAGGTGAAAAGGTGGCGGTGGCGCCGCAATGCAGTGCGCCGCCGCTCGGACGTGGTCGAGGCGTGGACCCGGCTGTTCCTGGGGTCGGCGCTGCTCGTCGGTGCCCCCCTGACCGGTTCGCTCATCGGCCTCTCCACCTTCGACAACGCGCAGGAGAAGGCCGACCACCAGCGGGCCACGTCCCCGGATGGCCGAGTGGGAACGCGACTGGGCGGCCACCGGACCCCAGTGGGACCTCCGAGACCACTGACGAGCAACCGGGAACTCTCCGCCGCTTCCATGGAGTTGGTTGACGGCGGAGAGTGGGATGCAAACTGCAAGCATCAGCAGGCGTGCGGCACCACGGCCACCGGGCAGGCCGCGTGGTGCAGGGCAGCATGACAAGTGCGGCCGAGTTGGAGTCCGAGACCCGTGTTGCGCCGTGCGCCCACGACCAGGAGGTCCGCCGCCTGGGAACGGTCCACCAGGACCTTGTGGGTCCGCCCTTCCACCGCCGCGGAGCGGACCTGCACGTCGGGATGCGCAGTCCCGACATCTCGCAGGGCCGCGTCGAGCTCGGCCGTTGCTCGCCGGTCGGGGGCGCCCTCAAAGTCGTCCGCCGATGTAAGAACGCGTACGCCTGGCGCAGGCCCGCGCCAGGCGCGCACCACGTCGAGGAGACTCCCCCTGACCTCGGCCTCCCGGAAGGCGAAGTCGACCGTTTTGGCACTTCCTTCAGGATTTCCGGCCCCGAGCAGGATCCGCTCGTGCTTGCTGTCGACCGCTGTCCGGTCGCCACGGACGACAATCACGGGACACCGTGCCCAGGCGGCGACACCCAGCCCGACCGACCCCAGGAGCATGCCCTTGATGTCGCCGCGGCCTCGCGAGCCAACGACAATCATTGACGCACTGTCACTTTCGTTCAGCAGTGCGTCGGTCGGCTCCTGCGGCAGCACGGATGTCGTCGTCTTCACGCCGGGCTTGCGGCTCTGTGCCCGCTCGTCCGCCGCGGTGAGAATGGCGTCCGCCAGCTTCCGCTCGGATGCCGTGGCCGGACCGTATGCGTAGGTCCCGGCTTCGTAGTGTTCCCACAGCGAGGCGTACACGAGGCGTAGCGGCACACCGTGACGGTCGGCTTCGTCGGCCGCCCAGTCCACCGCACGCAAGCTCCGCTCCGAGCCGTCCACCCCCACGACCAGTGGCTTTTCCATGGCTCTGCTCCCTCCAAGGATGGTTTCGGGTGCGACGGCGGGGGCAGAACGTCACGGCCCCCGTGCGGATCGTTCACCGTCTCAGCCGCGGTGGCGCTGGTGGTCGTCGTGACCGCCGATGTAGTGCCGCTCCTCGATGACGGTTTCCCGTTCTCCGGGCCGACGGTGTGCGGTGGTTCCGGCGAGGAACGTGATCAGTCCGAGGACCCCACCCGCCAGCAGGACGAAGCCCACCACGAAGGAGCTGTAACCGAAGATCACAACCGCTCCGAGCACTACCGCGCCCAACAGGAACCACGGCTGCCTCCTCGGGTCGGGCACCGGGTGGTGCCATCTCCATGAAAACCTCTGCCGACACGCCGCCCCTGGGCCGGATGGGCCAGACCGCGGCGCCGACCGGCCTCGGAAACCCACGGGCACCCGGCCCGCGCGGCTCCACACCAGGGCCCAGTGGCCCCTCCACGGCCGACCGGGCGCCGTATCAGGCTGTTCCGTAGGAGGTGGGCGCCATGCTTCAGCCGATTGTCGTCGGGGTGGACGGCTCACGAGAGAGTGTCGCCGCCGACTGGGCCGCTCGCGACGCGCTGCGCCGTGCGCGTCCCCTGCGGGCGGGCATGTCATGGGCGGCCAGGCCGAGTTGACCTGGCCGTCGCTTCGTGAGGCAGTCACGCACGATGCGAGGCAGTCGCGGTCTGGCCTGTGGGTCCTTGCGGCGGCCGCTCCCCTATATGCCGCGCCGCAAGGACCCCGGAGGACTTTTCGGAGAAGCCCTCCGGCCGAGAGGATCCGGCGCGACATCCACTCGGGAGGGCGGGCCGTTCCTCTCGATATCCAGCATCTGACGCCAAGTTCCTTGTGTGGAGGGGCCGTTGAGCCCCACTCCTGGGCCGTTCGGCTCCGCCTGAGCGCGGAGCTGGGCCCGTTCACACGATGTCGAGTACGTCGCGCACGGGGCGCCTCCCCGACGCCGGCCCGGTCGGCCCGTGTCCGATGCGCAGCACCATCTGGACGTACGGCATGGCCGACAGCGGGTCGCGCGCCGCCCAGCGCAGTTCCCTGCGTTCGAGGGCCTCGGTCGTGGGGCAGGCCACCAGGCCGTGGTGGGTGGCCAGCAGGAGGACGTGCTCCAGGGCCTGACCCGCGTGCAGCCCGTCAGCGGGCTCGTCGCCCGTGGTTCCCAGCAGGGCAAGCAGCGGTGCCGCTTCGAATGCGACGGTGCCCCTGTCGGCCACGGTCCGGTCGCCGGCGAAGTCGCGGACCGCCGCTCCGCCGGTGCGCCTGCGCGGCCCGAAGGCGTACTCCGGAACACCGTCGTCGGCCGTGTCGGAGATCGCGGGACCGAGACGGGTCCAGCGGGCCAGTTCTGCCACCCTGTCGGGGTCGTGGTCGTCGCGGGCCGCGTCCTGCGCGAGCGTCAGCAGGGTCTGTACGTGCCAGGGGCCGGGGAAGTGCAGCAGGGCGCCTTCGGCCCGGGCCCCCTCCCTCATCGCTTCCTTGGTCGCGTCGGCCACGGGGATGTCCGCATAGGGATAGCGGCTCGTGTGCCGTCGGCTGATGTCGGGATACAGCGCATCCAGCCCGTGGTCCGCCGGTGCGGCTCGGTCCGTCGGCCGTACGGTTGCGAGCAGGTCGGGCCGCGACGGGTCGGGCAGGAGGTCTACCTGGGGATGCCTGCCTCGGTGGGCGATGGCGACCCGCAGGTTGAAGAGTGCCGCCCCGCAGCCGAGGTGGAGCGCCCTGTCGTCGGGGTCGGCCAGCGGGACGGCCCGCAGCCGGTCGGCGTACAGCTCGAAGGTGCCGGACTCCTGGAGGAACCGGAAGCGCCACGGCTGGGCGTTGTGCAGGGACGGCGCGGACGCGGCATCCCTGACCAGCGTCTCCGCGTCTTTCACGTCGAATACCGGTGGCGTCATGGGATTTCCCGTCCAATCCTGCCGCGCGTTGCCGGAGGCGGACGGACCGAGGGATCCGGTCGGCCTCCCTTGTCCCCACACTGGCCGGGATGCCGATGGGCACCAAGGGACTTCCGGGGTACGAGAAGGGGGCCAAACAGCCCTATTGAAGAGCCCCGGCACTGGCGCACACCCGGTCCGGGCGGGACGCTCTTCCCGGTGCCGGAGCAGGCCGGGTTCTCCGGGTACGGTCCGCGGGAGGTTCGGGCAGTGGCGGGTGACAGAAGAGGGACAGCGAATGCCCATACCCACTCCGAGGTGAGCACGCTGCGTCGGGCGGTGTACGAGCGTGAGCTCTTCCGGCTCCAGATCGAGCTGGTCAAGCTGCAGGAGTGGGTGCGGCTCGAAGGCGCCCGCCTCGTCGTGGTCTTCGAGGGGCGGGACGCGGCGGGCAAGGGCAGCACGATCAAGCGGGTCGCGGAGCACCTCAATCCGAGGGTGGCGCGGATCGTGGCCCTGCCGCGCCCCACGGAGCGCGAGCGCACCCAGTGGTACTTCCAGCGCTACTGCGAGCACCTTCCCGCCGCCGGGGAGATCGTGCTGTTCGACCGGAGCTGGTACAACCGGGCCGGTGTCGAGCACGTGATGGGCTTCTGCACCCAGCAGGAGTACCAGCGCTTCCTGCGGCAGTGCCCCGTCTTCGAGCGCATGCTGGTCGAGGACGGCGTCATGCTCCGCAAGTACTGGTTCTCGGTGAGCGACGCTGTGCAGGAACAGCGGTTCCGGCGCCGCCTCGACGATCCCACGCGGCGCTGGAAGCTGTCCTCGATGGACCTCGAATCCATCACCCGGTGGGAGGCCTACTCGCGGGCCAAGGACGAGATGTTCGTCCACACCGACATCGCCGAAGCACGCTGGCACGTCGTCGACAGCGACGACAAGCGCCGGGCCAGGATCAACATGATCGCCCACCTGCTGTCGACCGTGCCGTACCGCGATGTGACACCGCCGGAACTCACCCTCCCCGAGCGCCCGCCCACCACCGGCTACGAACGCCCGCCGAGGGACCTCCAGTCGTACGTGCCCGACCACTCGGCGACGCTCGTCCGGGACTGAGAGGTGGGCAGCATGTGACCAACAGCGCCCGGGTGCTAACTGGCTCCTCCGCCGAAGCCCCACAAGCGCAGGTCGACGTCGTGAAGGAGCCGACGGTGGATGTCGAGCAGCGCCCGGTACTCCGCTTCGGCCGCCGCGATGTCACCGGCCAGGCTGGTGAGCCGTACGCGTTCGAAGCGCAGCTTCAGAGCGGTTTGGCCGTCGGAGGGCAGCGAGGCGTACACGGCGCTGACGCGACCGACCGTGGCTTTTGCCAGCCCGTACAGGCCGGCGTCCCTGGCGTACTCGATGCAGGAGATGGCTGCGACGGTCATGTTCTCCGCATCCGGACCGGCATCCCCGTCACCCGACTGTTCGAGCAGGCAGTGCAGATGCGCGGTGGCGAGGCGCCAGAAAGGCCAGTCGGCCGGGCTGCGGGGATCGCGTCTGGCGCCCACGTTCCCGGCCGCGACCCGACCCTGTCGAGAAGTTCATCGCCCCTCGGATTATTGCGTTCGTTGAACGACATCGAGTGGGTCCGGCGCCAGGCGGAGTACGGGGACTACCCGACGCACACCCAGACCGGCGTCGATGCCGTCGACCGGGCCATGCCACGGCAACGCAACCGGATCCGAGGAACAGCACCGGCCTTCATCGAAGCCGCATAGCATCGTGGACATGACGATTCAACGGATGGGGCACGTAGGCATTGTCGTCGAAGACCTCGCGGCCGCGACGGCGTTCTTCGTCGAACTGGGGCTTGAGCTACAACGCAAAGGATCGGTCGAGGGCGGCTGGGTGGACCGCGTCGTGGGACTCAACGGCGTCAAGGCGGACTTCGCGATCGTGCAGACCCCGGACGGGTACGGACACCTTGAGTTAACGCGGTACCAGACACCCGTGAGCCCGAGCAGCGACCCTAACGCCCCGGCGAACACGCCGGGGCTTCGCCATGTCGCCTTCGCCGTCGAAGACATCAATGCCGTCGTCGCCGGTCTGCACGACCGGGGCACGGAGCTCGTCGGCGAGTTGGAACGCTTCAACGACAGCTACGTCTGCTACGTCCGGGGTCCGGAGGGAATCATCGTCGAGTTGACGGAGCAAATCGGCTGACGGCCACGGCCTGCGCCATGGCACGCAGGTGGGGCCGACGCCCCTGGAAGGGCAGGACGTGTGCTGTCCGCGGCTCTGCTGGCCAAGCCCATATCCGCTCGCGGCACGTGTCCTGCCGAGGAACGTCCCCCAGGTAGCCCGGGACCTGCCACCGGGGGCCAACGGGCAGAGAACACCCGCTCAGTCCGTCCAGGTCCAGTCGGCGACCTCGGGCAGAAGCCGTTGTGGTCCTGACGCCACACACCGGCGGGATGGGTGGCGGGCGTCGCATGAGTCCGGGCAGGACGGACGGGGCGGTTCCGGTGCGTTCGCGTTCCGTGGTGCGGGACGGCCGTCACGGAACGGGCGCCTTCCGGGGACGCTTCCATCCGGGCCGTGCCCGCCGTGAGGGGCGAACCGGCCCCAGTCCGGGACATTCGGCCCATGCCCTTTCCCGCTCCGGCGTCCGCAAGGTGGAACCGGGAGCCGAAGGAAGGAGACGCCATGACCGACCGAACGCGCATCGCGGTCATCGGGGTCGGCAACGACTTCCGGCGCGACGACGGCGCGGGCTGGGCCGTCGTCGACCGCTTGCGGGAGCGAGCCGTGGAACGTCCTCTTCCGGCCGGTACGGTCCTCGCCACCTGCGACGGCGATCCGGCGCGGCTGATCGCCCTCTGGGAGGGCGCCGATCTCGCCGTGGTCGTCGACGCCGCCCACGCCCACCCGGCACACCCCGGTCGCGTGCACCGGCTCGACCTGGACGCCGGGCTGCTCGCACGGCCCGCCGCCAGCTCGCACGGGCTGGGCCTCGGCGAAGCCGTCGAACTGGCCCGGGTGCTCGGCAGGCTCCCCGGCCGGCTGGTCGTGTTCGCCGTGGAGGGCGCCGACAGCAGCCTGGGAACCGGCCTGTCCACGCCCGTTGAGGCGACCGTGGACCCGCTCGCCACGAGCGTCGAGCAGGAGATCGTCCGGCACCGCGATGCGGCCGCCCGGAACCGAGAGCGCTGAGGAGACTGCCGTGCCGGAGCGTGCCGCGGTGTACTTCCAGGTCGACGGAACCGTGCAAGGAGTCGGCTTCCGGCCCTTCGTGCACCGGCTCGCCAGCGGTCTGGGTCTTGACGGCTGGGTGTCCAACAGCGGCGGCCGGGTGGAAGGAGCCGTCGCCGGGCCGCTTGACGCCGTCCGGAACTTCGGCGGCCGACTGCGGGCCGACGCCCCGGTCCTGGCCCGGGTCCGCGGTGTGCGCCTTTCGCCCTTGCGCAGCCGCCCGCCCGCCGCCGGCTCGGGGTTCACCGTGCGGATGAGCGACCCTGCCGGGGCCCGCGGCGGGCTCCGCGAGATCCCGCCGGACGTGGCGATCTGCCCGGCCTGTCTGCGCGAGCTGTTCGACCCCCGCGACCGGCGGCACCGCTATCCGTTCGTCAACTGCACCGACTGCGGCCCGCGCGCCACCGTCATCGAAGCCCTGCCCTACGACCGGATCCGCACCACGATGCGTGGCTTCCCGCTCTGCGCGGCCTGCCTGCGCGAGTACAACGACCCGGCCGACCGGCGCTTCCACGCCGAGCCGCTCGCCTGCCCGTCCTGCGGCCCCCGGCTCGCCTGGCAGGCGTCGAGGGGCGAGAGCGCCCTGGGCGCGGCCGTGAAGACGATCGCCGACGGCGGGATCGTGGCCGTCAAGGGGCTCGGCGGCTACCAACTGGTCTGCGATGCGGCCGACCAGGCCGCAGTGAGCGAGTTGCGCCTCCGAAAGAACCGCCCGGCGAAGCCGTTCGCGGTCATGGCCCAGGACCTTTCCGCCGTCCGGCGGCTGGCCAGGATGTCGGACACCGAGCACCGGCTCCTGGACTCCGCCGCCCGCCCCGTCGTGCTGCTCGCCGCGCGCGCGGGAACGGCCGTGGCTCCCGCCGTCCATCCCGGTACCGACCGGATCGGCCTGTTCCTGCCTACGACCGGCCTTCACCACCTGCTGCTCCACGAGTTGGGGCGGGCGCTCGTCGTCACCAGTGGCAACCGTGCGGACGAGCCGATCGCGACCGACGACGCGGACGCGCAACGTCAACTCGGCGGCATCGCCGACGGATTCCTCACCCATGACCGGCCGATCAGGGCGCGTTACGACGATTCGGTGGTGCGGGCCGTCGGCCGGTCGGTGACCACCGTACGCAGGGCGCGAGGGCTGGCCCCTTCGCCGCTGCCGTTGCCCCGGGGCACCCCCACACCCCTGGTGGCCGTCGGCGCCCAGCAGAAGCACACCTTCACGCTGGCCGCCCGCGGTTCTGCTCACCTCGGCCCGCACACCGGTGACCTGGCGGACGCCCGCACGCTGGATGCCTTCGGGGGCACGTACGCCCACCTCAGAGAGCTCACGGGAATCGAGCCGAAGGCCGTGGCCCACGATCTGCACCCCGGGTACCTCTCCACGCAATGGGCCCTGACGCAGGACATGCCGTGTGTGCCGGTGCAGCACCATCACGCCCATCTGGCGGCCTGCGCCGCGGAGCACGGACTGGACGCGCCCTTCACCGGCGTCGCCTACGACGGGCTCGGGTTCGGCGACGACGGAACCCTGTGGGGCGGCGAGATCATGGTCGCCGACCTGACCGGATACCGGCGGGCCGGACGGCTGGCGACCGCGCCGTTGCCGGGCGGGGAAGCCGCCGTCCGGCATCCCTGGCGGATGGCGCTGGGCCATCTGTACGGATCGGAGCCGCTCGGCACTCCCCGCCCCTTCGGGTGGCTCACGGCCCCGTTCACCGACCGTCTGGAACCCGCCGCGGTCACCGTCGTACGCACGATGATCAACCGTCGTGTGAACTGCCCCCGGGCCTCCAGCGCGGGGCGGCTGTTCGACACCGTGGCGAGCCTGCTCGGGCTCGCCGACAGCGTCAGTTACGAGGGCGAGGCGGCGCTCGCCCTGGAGACCGCCGCGGGCGATCTGCACGCCGTGCCACTGGCCCTGAACATCGTCCGCGCCGGCGGGCTGTGGGTCTACGACCCGGCACCCACCCTCACCGACCTACTGGAACGGCAGCTCGGCGGCGAGCCGACGGGCCGCCTCGCCGCCGCCTTCCACCTCACCCTCGCCATCGCCACGGCCGAGCTGGTGGGCCGGGCCGTCGCCGACGGCGCACCACGGACGGTGTGTCTGGCCGGTGGCTGCTTCGTCAATGGCCGCCTGCTCACCGAGGTCCGCCGCCGGTTGCGCGCCCAGGGCCTGCGCGTGCTCACCCCGAGCGCCGTCCCCATGGGCGACGGCGGCATCAGCTACGGCCAGGCGGCCATCGCCGCGGCCCGCCTCGCGAAGGGATGAGGACCATGTGTCTCGGCATACCCGGCAGAGTGAGCGAGATCCGGCACGAGGCCGGGCTGCCCATGGCGACGGTCGACTTCGGCGGCGTGCGGCGCGAGGTGTGTCTGGCCTGCACGCCCGACGCCCGAGTCGGCACGTACGTCATCGTCCACGTCGGCTTCGCCATCACCGAGATCGACGAGGCCGAGGCGCAGCGCACCCTGACCGTCCTGCGGGCCATGGCCTCGGCCGTGGAGGGGGAACTGGGCGAACCGCTTCCCCTCCCCGCCGAGTAATCCGGCCGGCTCGCCCCACTGGGCCGGTCGGCCCCCGTCCTTGCCCCCGGCGGCCCCTGGGCCGGCCACCCCACGGAGCTGATGCTGAACACACCAACTGGCCTTCCAGGGAGCCGAGATGACCTCCAACGACCCGGCCGAGCGGCCCGTGCACGCGCTGCTGACCGACGGCACGACCGTACGGATCCGGTCCGCGGAGACCGGTGACCACGCTGCGGTCCAGCGGCTGTACGAGGAGATGTCCCCGGAGAATCTGCGTCGGCGGTTCTTCTCGGTCGGCCGCGCGTCCGCGCGACAGGCCGCCGACCGCTGCTGCGCTCCCGCCGCACCGGGCCGTCGTGCCCTGCTCGCCGAGGCCGCGGGCCGGATCATCGCGGTGGCCGAGTACGAGACGGTCGAGCCGGGCAGCGCCGACGTCGGGCTCGCCGTGGCCGACGGCCACCACCATCAGGGGCTCGGCACGCTCCTCCTGGAACATCTCGTGTCCGCGGCCCGCGACGCCGGGATCACCGTGTTCACCGCCGATGCCCTGGCCGAGAACCGCGAGGTGCTGACCGTCTTCGCCGACCTCGGGCTGCATGTCACCCGCCGCTACGAAGGGCCCGAGCTGCACTGCACCATCCCGCTGGACCAGGACGAGACGTATCTGTCGGCCGTCGAGGCGCGCGGCTCGACGGCCGACGTGGCGAGCCTCGAACCGCTGCTGCGGCCTGCCTCGGTCGCCGTGGTGGGTGTGGGGCGCAAGCCCGGGTCGGTGGGCCGGGCGATTCTGCGCAACCTGCGCACCGGCGGCTTCACCCGGCAGCTCTTCGCCGTCAATCCCCATGGCGCGTCCTTCATGGGGGTGCGCGCCCATCCCTCGGTCGGCTCGCTCCCTCAGGTACCTGACCTGGCGGTCCTTGCCGTTCCGGCCGCCGCGGTGCCGGACGCGGCCGAGGAGTGCGGCAAGTGCGGGGTGCGGGCCCTGGTCGTCGTCTCGGCCGGGCTCGACGCCGCGCAGGCCCAGTCCCTGCTGAGCTCCTGCCGCGCCTACGGGATGCGGCTGGTCGGACCCAACTGTCTGGGCATCGCCAACACCGACCGGATGCTGTCCCTCGATGCCACCTTCGCCGCCCACCACCCCCGGCCGGGCTCGGCGGGCGTCGCCGTGCAGTCGGGCGGCGTCGGCATCGCACTGCTCGACGGGCTGGCGCGGCTGGGCATCGGCGTCTCCAGCTTCGTTTCGCTGGGCGACAAGTACGACGTGAGCGGCAACGACCTGCTCCAGTGGTGGGAGTGCGACAACGCCACCGACCTCGCGCTGCTGCACCTGGAGTCGTTCGGCAACCCGAGGGCCTTCTCCCGTACGGCACGGCGGGTGACACGCCGACTGCCGGTGCTCACCGTGGACGCCGGCCGCACTTCGCAGGGGCGGCGTGCCGCGGCCTCGCACACCGCGGCCGCCGCCACCTTGACCATGACCCGCCAGGCGCTGTTCACCCAGGCGGGCATCACCGCCACCCGCACGATCGACGAACTCCTCGCCACCGCCGCCCTGTTCCACGCGCAGCCGCTGCCGGCCGGGGACCGCGTCGCCGTCGTGACCAACGCGGGCGGCGCCGGTGTCCTGGCCGCGGACGCGTGCGCCGAGGCCGGGCTGAACCTGCCCGAGCTGCCCTCCGCCGTCATGGACGACCTGCGTGCCGTGCTACCCGAGGGAGCCGCGCCCGGCAACCCGGTGGACGCGACGGCGGCCGTGACCGAGGAGCGGTTGAGCGCCTGCGTGGACCGGCTCATGGGGTACGGCGGCGTGGACGCGGTCCTGGTGGTCCTTGTCCCGACCGCGGTCGCGGCCGCCACGGGGGACGTTCTCGTCCGGTCCCTGACGCGCTCCCCCGCCCGCCGTGACCACACCCTGGCTGCCGTGAGCCTCGGCCAGGACGTGTCCGTCACGCTGCTGCCCACTTCCGACGACGGCGCCGTCCCCTCGTACGCGGACCCGCAGTCCGCCGCGCGGGCGCTGTCCCTCGCCGTGGCTCGGTCCCGCTGGCTGGCCCGCCCGCCCGGCCATGTGCCCACGCTGGACGGCATCGAGACCGAGGCGGCCCGGGCCCTGGTCGAGACGTTCCTCGCGGGCCGTCCCGAAGGAGGCTGGCTCGAACCACGTGACTGCGCCGCGCTCCTGGCCTGCTACGGAATACCGCAACTGCCGTGGGCCTGGGCCGACAGCGAGGACGACGCGGTCCTCGCGGCCGAGCGGCTCAAGGGGCCGGACGGTCTGACCGTGCTCAAGGCGCGCTGGCCGGGCCTGCTGCACAAGAGCGACCAGCGCGCCCTCCACCTCGATCTGCGCGGCGACTCCCAAGTCCGCGCCGCCTACCGGGACTTCGAGACCCGCTTCGCCGGCCTGCTGACCGGCGTCATCGTCCAGCCGCTCGCCGATCGCGGCACCGAGCTGTTCGCCGGGGTCGTGCAGGACGAGGTCTTCGGCCCGCTGATTCTGTTCGGCCTCGGCGGCACGGCCACCGAAGTCCTCGCGGACCAGGCGGCCCGGCTCGCCCCGCTCACCGACCTCGACGTCCACGACCTGATCACCGCCCCCCGCTGCGCCCCGCTGCTGTTCGGGCAGGGCGGCAACGGCCCGGTCGACCTCGAAGGGCTCGAACAGCTCCTGCTCCGGCTGTCCCGGATGGCCTGCGACCTGCCCCAGCTCGCCGAGGCCGACTTCAACCCCGTCCTGGCGACGCCCGGCGCCATCACCACGATCGACGTCCGGGTCCGCCTGCTGCCACGCGCACCGCACGACCCGTATCTGCGTCGGCTGCGCTGAGGAGGAGACAGACATGAAGCACAGCAAGACCGGCTCCGTGATGACCGGCGATGTCGTCAAGGCCACGCCCGACACCCCGTTCAAGGAAGTGGCCCGACTGCTCGCGGAGCACCGCATCAGCGGACTGCCCGTCGTCGACGACGACGAGAAAGTGCTCGGAGTCGTCTCCGAGACCGACCTGCTGGCCCACGAAGCCTCGCTCCCCGAGCCCCACCGCAAGGCACGCCGGTTCCGGCTGCCCCGAATGAGCCGGGCCGGCCGCCGGTTCCAGGCCAAGGCCGAGGCCCGCACGGCAGGGCAGCTCATGTCCACGCCTGCCGTCACCGTGGGCGCCGAGAACACCATCGCCGAGGCCGCCCGCGTCATGGTCGCGAACAAGGTGGAACGGCTGCCCGTCACCGACGAGGAGAGCCGGCTCGTCGGCATCGTCACTCGCCGCGACCTCCTCGGGATCTTTCTGCGCGGCGACGAGGAGATCCGCCACGAGGTGATCCGGGAAGTGCTGGTCAACGCGCTGTGGCTGGCGCCCCAGACCATTTCCGTCCAGGTCCAGGACGGCGTGGTGACCCTCGACGGGAAGTTGGAGCGCCGCAGCGAGATACCCATCGCCGTCCAGATGACGGGCCAGATCGACGGGGTCGTCGCGGTCGTCGACAAGCTCAGCTACCACCTCGACGACTCACACCTCCAGCCGACCGACCAGGCGCTCCACGGAATCGCCGACGACTGGCTCCGCAAACTCTGACGTCCCGGTTCGACCGGCCCGCGGCAGGGCCACTCGGCCCCTGCCGCCCGCGCGCCTCGTCCCCGACCGTGGAGTGAGCTCGAACCGACCGCAGAAGGAGGGTGGCGATGTCCACCATCGCAGCCACCGCCGTACTGGACCGCACCGGCCTGGAAGCACTCGTCACCGCTCTCGTGGCCGGCGGCCGCACGGTCGTCGGCCCCACCGTCCGCGACGGCGCGATCGTGCTCGCCGAACTCGACTCGGCCGATCAACTCCCGTACGGCTGGGGCGTGGAGCTGGAGGCCGGACGCTACCGGCTGCGGCGCCGCGAGGACGGGGCGGCCTTCGCCCACTCCGCGGGACCCCAGTCCTGGAAGAACTTCCTGCACCCCCAGCGCGAGAAGCTGTGGAGCGCGCATCGCGCACCGGACGGCGGACTGGCCGTTGAGCAGGAACTCCCCGTCCGACCCTCGTACGCCTTCCTCGGAGTGCGGCCCTGCGACCTGCGGGCCATCGCGATCCAGGACCGGGTGCTGGCCGGCGGCCGGTTCCAGGACACCGGGTACGCGGAGCGCCGCAGGGGAGCTTTCCTCATAGCCGTCGAATGCTCCGAACCCGGGGCCACGTGCTTCTGCGTCTCGATGGGGAGCGGCCCCGGAACGGACTCCGGGTTCGATCTCGCCCTGACGGAGCTCGTGGACGACGACGGGCACCGGTTCTTCGTACGGGTGGGCAGCGAGGAGGGCGCAACGCTCCTGGACGCGTTGCCGTGCCGGACCGCCGACGCGGCCACGGCTAGCGCGGCCCGTACCGCCGTCGCCGAGGCCGTCGACAAGATGGGGCGCGCCATGCCTCCGGTGGATCTGCATGCCCTGATGGGCGCGAGCCTGGAGGCCGAACGCTGGGACGACGTCGCGGCTCGCTGTCTCACCTGCGGCAACTGCACCATGGTCTGCCCCACGTGCTTCTGCACCACCACCGAGGAGGTCACCGACCTCACCGGCGACCACGCCGAGCGGTGGCAGCGCTGGGACTCCTGCTTCGACCTGGACTTCTCCCACCTCCACGGCGGGCCGGTGCGGCCCTCCCCGCGCAGCCGCTACCGCCAGTGGCTCACCCACAAACTCGGTACCTGGCACGACCAGTTCGACAGCTCGGGCTGTGTCGGCTGCGGCCGGTGCATCGCCTGGTGCCCCGTCGGCATCGACATCACCGAAGAGGTCACCGCCCTCAAGGCGGAGGCAGAGCGATGAGCGCCATGGCCACGACGATGCTGAGCGCTCTCCCGGCCGAACACCGGGGCCGGCTGATGCGGATCGCCCGGGACGTGGCCTTCCCTGCCGGTGCCCGCCTCTTCGAGGAGGGCGGACACGCCGACCGGTTCTGGATCGTGCGCACGGGCACGGTCGCCCTCGACATGCACGTGCCCGGCCGCCGCTCCCCGGTCATCGAAACCCTGGGGCACGGTCAACTCATCGGCTGGTCCTGGATGTTCAGCCCGTATGTGTGGCAGTTGGGAGCCGAGGCGGCCACGCCCGTGCGGGCCCACGAGTTCGATGCCATGGCGGTGCGGATGATGTGCCGGGACGACCCGGAATTCGGCGTCTCGGTCGGCCAGTGGGTCGGCCGGGTCCTGGCCCATCGCCTCCATGCGGCCAGGACCCGGCTGCTCGACCTGTACGGCCCGCACGGCGGCGGGGGCTCATGATGACCGCCGTGCCCGTGCCGTACCGGGTGGTGGACCGCTGGCCGGAGTCGCCGGACACGGTCACCCTCCGTCTGGAGCCGGTCGGCGAGCCGCTTCCCGCGTTCGTGCCCGGCCAGTTCGCCATGGTGTGGGCCTTCGGCCGGGGCGAGATCCCGGTCTCGGTCAGCGCGATCCCGACCACGGGCGGCCTCGCCCACACGGTGCGCGCCGCGGGCGCCGTCTCCGAGGCCCTGCACGCGGCCCGCACCAGGGACGTACTGGGGCTGCGCGGCCCGTACGGGACCGGCTGGGAGCTGGAGAAGGCCGAGGGCCGGGACGTGCTGGTCGTCGCGGGCGGAATCGGTCTCGCTCCGCTGCGGCCCCTGATCCGCGACGCCGTCGCAGATCCGGGGCGATTCGGCCGTGTCAATGTGCTGATCGGCGCGCGCACCCCCGCGGACCTCATCGCCAAGTGGGAGACGCGGACCTGGCGGACCGCGTACACCGGCGTGACCGTGGACCGGCCGGACGGCCCCTGGGCAGGACACATCGGCGTCGTCACCACGCTGCTGCCCGCCGCCCGCTTCGCTCCGCGCACCACCTCGGCCTTCATCTGCGGTCCCGAACCCATGATCCGGGCCAGTGCCCGCGACCTCGCCCACCGGGGCGTGCCGGGCGACCGGATCCGGGTCTCCCTGGAACGCAACATGCGCTGCGCCACCGGGCACTGCGGCCACTGCCAGCTCGGCCCCGTGCTGCTGTGCCGGGACGGGCCGGTCGTCGGCTGGGACCGGGCGGAATCCCTCCTCTACACAAGGGAGTTGTGACATGCCGGACGCTCCCACGCTGGCCGTCTTCAAACTCGCCTCGTGCGACGGGTGCCAGCTGACCCTGCTCGACTGCGAGGACGAACTCCTCGCCCTGGCCGGCCGGGTGGACATCGCGCACTTCCCCGAGGCGTCGAGCGCGATGCGCCCCGGCCCCTACGACCTCACGCTCGTCGAGGGGTCGGTCACCACACCCGCCGACGCCGAGCGGATCCGGGCCATCCGCGCCGACTCCCGCCACCTGGTGACCATCGGCGCGTGCGCGACGGCCGGCGGAATCCAGGCGCTGCGCAACTTCGCCGACGTGGAGGAGTTCCGGCGTACGGTCTACGCCCGCCCCGAGTACATCGAGACGCTCGCCACCTCGACCCCGGTCTCGGCCCATGTGGACGTCGACTTCGAGCTGCGCGGCTGCCCCATCGACCGCCGCCAGCTCCTTGAAGTCATCACCGCCTTCCTCGCAGGCCGCAAGCCCGACATCCCCGGCCACAGCGTCTGCTTCGAGTGCAAGCGGCGCGGCACCGTCTGCGTCACCGTCGCCCACGGCACGCCCTGTCTCGGTCCGGTCACCCACGCCGGGTGCGGGGCCATCTGCCCCGCCTACGGGCGCGGCTGCTACGGCTGTTTCGGCCCGTCGCGCTCGGTCAACCTGCCCGCGCTGATCCCGCTGCTGCACCGGGACGGGATGGACGACCGCGCCACCGAACGCTTCCTGCACACCTTCAACGCCGCCGCCTTCGCGAAGGAGGAGCAGTCGTGACACACCGGGGTTCCCGTGTTCTGCACGTCGGCTCGCTCGCCCGGGTCGAGGGCGAGGGCGCCCTGCACCTGAGCGTCCACGACGGGACGGTGACCCGCGCCGAGCTCCAGATCTACGAGCCGCCGCGCTTCTTCGAGGCATTCCTGCGTGGCCGCGCCCACACGGAGCCGCCGGACATCACCGCCCGGGTGTGCGGCATCTGCCCGGTCGCCTACCAGCTGAGCGCCTGCGCGGCGATCGAGGACGCCTGCGGGGTTGAAGTCACTGACCCGATAAGGGAGTTGAGGCGGCTGCTGTACTGCGGGGAGTGGATCGAGAGCCAGACCCTGCACATCTACCTGCTGCACGCCCCCGACTTCCTCGGCTGCGAGAGCGCCGTCGAACTCGCCAGCACCGCACGCGCCCACGTCGAGCGGGGCCTGCGCCTGAAGCAGGCCGGCAACGCGATCCTCGAACTGCTCGGCGGCCGGGCCATCCACCCGGTCAACGTCCGCCTCGGCGGCTTCCACCGCGCCCCGATCCGGGACCAACTCCGGCCGCTGGCCGAGCAGTTGAAGCGGGCGATGGACGATGCGTGGGGAACCGTCCGCTGGGTGGCGGGCTTCGACTTCCCGGACGCGGAGACGGACGCCGACCTCCTGGCGCTGGCCGCGCCGGGCACGTACGCCATCGAGACCGGGACCCCGGCCGTGCTGTATCCCGACGGCAGCCTCTCCACATTCGCTCTGCACACCTTCCTCGACCGGGTCCGCGAGGAACAGGTCCCGCACTCCACCGCTCTGCACTCCACCCTCGACGGCCGCCTCCACCTCACCGGCCCGCTCGCGCGGTTCGCGATCAGTGGCCGCTGGCTGTCGCGCACCGCGGTGGAGGCGGCCCGCGCGGCCGGGCTTGGCGACCCCTACGAGGGCGTCACCTGCCGCAACCCCTACCGGTCCATCCTCGTCCGGGCGGTCGAGGTCGTGTACGCGATCGACGAGGCCCTGCGCATCATCGGCACCTACGAGCCGCCGCCCCGGCCGTACGTCAAGGTGCCGCCCGTGGCGGGCACCGGGCACGGCGCCACCGAGGCCCCGCGGGGTCTGCTCTACCACCGGTACCTGCTGGACGCCGAGGGCACGGTGGCCGACGCCCGCCTCGTGCCGCCCACCGCCCAGAACCAGGGCGCGATCGAGGCGGATCTGCACCGCCTCGCCCAGGCCCGGCTCGATCAGGGCGCCCCGGACGAGGAGTTGACGCGGGAGTGCGAACGGGCCATCCGCAACCACGATCCGTGCATCTCCTGTTCCACCCACTTCCTCGACCTCACCGTCGAGCGCACCCGCAGCATCTGACTCCCGGAGGTCTTGCCGTGAACGCACCACTGGATTCCCCACACACCGTGAGCGACGTGATGACCCACACCGTGGTGTCCGTCGGCCGCACGGCCCGCTTCAAGGAAATCGTCGAGCTGATGCGGCAGTGGCGGGTCAGCGCCCTGCCCGTCGTCGAGGGCGAGGGCCGGGTGGTCGGCGTCGTCTCGGAGGCCGACCTGCTGCCCAAGGAGGAGTTCCGCGACGACAACCCGGACATCGTGCCCCTGCTGCGCCGCCTCCCCGACCTGGCCAAGGCCTCGGCCGTGACCGCCGACGAGCTCATGTCCACGCCCGCCGTCACCGTGCACGCCGACGCCACCCTCCCCCAGGCCGCCCGGATCATGGCGCTGCGCAAGGTCAAGCGGCTGCCGGTGACCGACCGGATCGGCATCCTGCAAGGAGTGATCAGCCGCAGCGACCTGCTCAAGGTGTTCTTGCGGCCCGATGTCGAGATCGCCGCCGAGGTGAACCGCACCGTCATCGCGCCCCTCTTCCCCAACCAGGCGGTCCGGGCGTCGGTCCAGGAGGGCGTGGTCATCTTCAGCGGGCCCATGCGCGACCGTTCCCTGGTACCGGTCGCGGCCCGGCTCGCGCGTGCCGTCGAGGGCGTCGTGGACGTCCGCATGGATCTCACCGCGCCCGCCGCGCCTCCGCGATGAAGTACCTGGACGAGTACCGCGACCCCGCACTCGCCCGGCAGTTGCTCGACGAGCTGCGGCACACCGCCACCCGCCCGTGGCGGATCATGGAGGTCTGCGGCGGCCAGACACACACACTGGTCCGCCAGGGCATCGACGAGCTCCTTCCGGCCGGCATCCGGATGATCCACGGACCGGGCTGCCCGGTGTGCGTCACCCCGCTGGAGACGCTGGACCGCGCCATGTCCATCGCCGCGCGCCCGGGCGTGATCCTCACCAGCTTCGGCGACATGCTCCGGGTGCCGGGCACGGACACCGATCTGCTCGCGCTGCGCGCCCGCGGCTGCGACGTGCGGGTGGTCTACTCGCCGATGGACGCCGTGCGCATCGCCGAGGCCCGTCCGGACCGCGAAGTGGTGTTCCTGGCCGTGGGGTTCGAGACCACCGCGCCGGCCAACGCCCTGTCCGTACTCCACGCCGCGCACCTGGGTCTCACCAACTTCTCCCTCTTGGTCAGCCATGTAATGGTCCCCCCGGCGATGACCGCGCTGCTCGACTCGCCGGACTGCGAGGTGGAGGCGTTCCTGGCGGCGGGCCATGTGTGCGCGGTGATGGGGTGGCGCGAGTACGAGCCGATCGCCGCCCGCTACCGGGTGCCGGTGGTGGTCACCGGGTTCGAGCCGCTCGACCTCCTGGAGGGCATCCTGCTGGCCGTACGGCAGCTGGAGTCCGGCCGCCACGAGGTCGAGAACCAGTACGCCCGCGCCGTGCACCGCACCGGCAACACCGAGGCCCAGTCGGTGATCGCCCAGGTCTTCCGGGTCACCGAGCGGGCCTGGCGCGGCATCGGCACCCTGCCTGCCAGCGGCCTCGAACTCGCCCCGGAATACGCCGGCTTCGACGCGGCACGCCGCTTCGAGGTCGAGGGACTGCGGCCCGTCGAGGACCGCGAGTGCATCGCGGGCGCCATCCTCACCGGCGCCCGGCTGCCCACCGACTGCACCGCCTACCGGGTGCGCTGCACCCCGCGCTCCCCCTTGGGCGCCCCCATGGTGTCGACCGAGGGGACCTGCGCCGCCTTCCACGCCGCCGGACGCACCAGGAGCACCCCATGATGCCGGTCTGCCCCCTCCCTTACGACGAGAACGAAGTCGTCCTGCTCGGCCACGGTGCGGGTGGCCGGCTCACCGCCGAGCTGCTCGAATCCCTGGTCCTGCCCGCGCTGGGCGGGCCGCCCGCCGGGCCGCTGGAGGACGCGGCCGTACTGCCCGGTGAGCCCCAACTCCTTCTCACGACCGACTCGTTCGTGGTCAGCCCACTCGTCTTCCCCGGCGGGGACATCGGCTCGCTCGCCGTCCACGGCACCGTCAACGACCTGGCGATGCGCGGCGCCCTGCCAGTGGCGCTGACCCTCTCGGTCATCGCGGAGGAGGGGCTGCCACTGGCCGAGTTGAATGCCGTGCTCGCCTCGGCGGGCAAGGCGGCGCACCAGGTGGGCGTGCCGGTCGTTACGGGAGACACCAAGGTGGTGGGGCGGGGTGCGGCCGACCGGCTCTTCCTCAACACCACGGGCATCGGACGCCGCATCGGTGGGCTGAATCCGTCGGCGGCCCGCGCACGGCCCGAGGACGCCGTGCTGCTCTCCGGCCCGATCGGGCTGCACGGAACCGCCGTGCTCTCCACCCGCGAAGGGCTCGGCTTCGAGGGGGACATCGCCTCCGACTCAGCCCCTCTGCACCGGCTGGTCGCAGCGCTGGCCCCGTTCGGTGTCCACATCCACGCCCTGCGCGACCCGACGCGGGGCGGCCTGGCGGCCTCTCTCAACGAGATCGCCCGCGACTCGGCGGTCTCCGTGACGATCGCCGAGAACCTGATCCCCGTCCCCCCGGCCGTGGCCTCGGCCTGCGACCTGCTCGGCCTGGACCCGCTCGTGGTCGCCAACGAGGGCTGCATGGTGGCTTTCGTGGCTCCCCGGGTCGCCGAAGAGGCACTCGCGACGCTGCGCTCGCTGCCCGAAGGCGCGGCAGCGGTCCGGATCGGAGAGGTCACCGACGGGCCTGCGGGGCGGGTCCTCATGCGGACCCTGGTCGGCGCACACCGGGTGGTGGACATGCCTCTGGGCGAGCAACTCCCGCGTATTTGCTGAGCGTTGATGAGGTGTGGGCCGTTCGGCCCCTGTCGCCCGGTCGTCCGTCGACAGCACCATGGGACTTTCGCACCAGGACGACCAGTCATCAGGGGGACTGCCACGTGCCCGACACACCCGCGTTCTCTGTACAACGCCCGATCCGGGTCTTCCTTCTCGACGACCACGAGGTGGTCCGGCGTGGAGTGCACGACCTGCTGGACGCCGAACCCGACCTTCAGGTGGTGGGCGAGGCGAGCACGTGTGAGCAGGTACTCGCCCGTGGCCCGGCGCTCCGCCCGGACGTGGCGATCCTCGACATCCGGCTGCCGGACGGCGACGGCATCACCGTCTGCCGTGAACTGCGGTCCGCCATGCCGGGCCTCGCCTGCCTCATGCTGACGTCGTTCGACGACGATGACGCACTCTTGGACGCGATCATGGCCGGGGCCGCGGGATACGTCCTCAAGCAGATCAAGGGATCCGATCTCATCGAGGCGGTCCGCACCGTGGCCTCGGGCCAGTCGATGCTCGACCCGGCCACCACCGCCCGGCTGATGAGCAGCCTGCGCGGCCCGGCCCAGGGCGAGACCGCGGCCGAGGACCCGCGTCTGGCCGGCCTCTCGGAACGCGAACGGCAGATCCTCGACCTGATCGGCGACGGTTTCACCAACCGCCAGATCGGCAAGCGGCTCTACCTCTCGGAGAAGACCGTCAAGAACCACGTCTCCCGGCTCCTCGCCAAGCTGGGGGTGGAACGGCGCATCCAGGCCGCGGTGCTCGTGGCCCGGGTCCACCAGCCGTCGGAGGAGAACCGCTGACAGCTCCGCGTCGGCGCGGCGTCCCGGGCCGAACGGTCCCCGGCAGGGACCGGGTGGCCCCTGCCGCCGGGTCCTGCGTCACACAAGAAAGACCGTCCTCCGTCACGCAAGACCGGAGTGACATCCCATGAGTGACATCCGATTGAAGGAGGCCCGGTCATGACACGCACCGTGACCGTTGGTCTGGACGGTTCCACGGAGAGCCTCGCGGCCGCCGACCGGGCAGCTCGTGAAGCGCTGCTGCGTGACGTGCCGCTGCGACTCGTGCACGCCTGGGTGTGGCAGCCGCCCTACAGCTACACGCCGATGGCGGGAGCCTCCGCCCCCGAGCCCGTGGTCGAGGAGCAGCGCCTGTGGGCGGAGTCCGTCCCGCGCAAGGCCGAAGCCGACCTGTCGGCCCATTCGCCCGGGTCATGCCCCCAGGTCCTCCGTCACCGGCACGCATTCGGTGAGCAGGTCGACGACGTCGCGCCAGGCTCGCTGCGCGTGCTGGGGGTGGTAGCCGACGCCGGGGCGCACGGTGTGGTCGACCGGCGGGTGGTGGAAGGCGTGCAAGGCGCCGCCGTAGACCGCGAGGCGCCAGTCGACGCCCGCAGCCTGCATCTCGGCGGTGAACGCGTTCCGTTGCGCGGGCGGCATGATCGGGTCTTCCGACCCGACCCCGGCCCACACCGGGCAGCGGATGCGCGCTGCCTCGCCCGGTCGGCCCGTGGTAGTTGCGTTGACTGTCGCGATCGCGCGCAGGTTGACGCCGTCGCGCCCGAGTTCCAGGCCGATGGCGCCCCCGGTGCCGTAGCCGACGGCGGCTATCCGGTCGGGGTCGGTCCGCGGTTCGGCGCGCAGCACATCGAGCGCCGCGTGGCCGATGCCTCGCATCCGGTCGGGGTCGGCGAGCAGCGGCATGCAACGGGCCAGCATCTCCTCGGGGTCGCCCAAGTAGCGCCCGCCGTGAAGGTCGAAGGCCAGCGCTACGTATCCCAGCTCGGCGAGCGCATCGGCCCGGCGGCGCTCGACGTCGCTGAGCCCCGTGCCCTCTGGTCCGAGCAGCACCGCGGGCCGGCGGTCGGCACCGGCCGGGAGCGCGAGGTGCCCGATCATCGTCAAACCGTCGGCCGGATACTCGACCGTACGTGTCGTAATCGTCGTCATGAGATGGGACTGTAGTGATCGTCGAGCCCGGTCCAGCCGGTGTTCTGCCGCCGGCAGAACAGCGCGGGTGTCCTCTGCGCGACCTGGTGGCCATGCGCAGCGGACTGTTCGACTACTCGGAGACTCCACCCGTCGTCCCAGCCGAGTTCCAGGTGACGGCGAGTCAGCCCTGGCGGTCGGAACGAACAGCGTACTGATCACCGTCGTGCGTCGAGGCCGCGGCCCGGAGGTCGTTGGTGACCATCACCCTCGCCGGCCTGGAGGCCGCGGTGACCATCACCCTCGCCGGCCCGGCCGCGGCCACCGCGACCCACCCCACAACCCTCAAGTCAGCCGAGTAGGCCATGGAGTGAGTCGGTCAACCCACCCACGGCGTCCTGCGTCTCGGCAACGGGGCCGTCACCGGGGTCTGACGAGCCCAACACCTTGTCGAGCGCATTGGCCAGAGGCTTGTTCTCGTCGCTGTCGCGGTTGACGTTGCTCGCGACCGGGGTGGGCTGGATCGGGGGTGTCGCGGCGTTGACGGCGGAAGCGCCGAAAGCGAGGAGTGCGGCCGCGCTGACGGTGATCGTGGCGATGCGTCGCATGAACGTACCTTCCTTGTTCCAGGGGGTGTCCAGACGTGACTACCGCCGTCCAGCCATGAAGACACAGGCAAGTCGCAACTATCACTCGCACAGCTCCGCGACGACGTGGGCTCCCCCTCCCCGCATTCCCAGCCCAGTGAGGCCCAACTACCCCTGTGTGGCGGCGAGTTCGCGTACCGTCGCCATGTCGCTGAAGGGAAGCAACTGTTCGCCGACGATCTGGTACGGCTCACTCCCCTTTCCCGCGATCAGGACGATGTCGTCCCGCCCGGCGGTGGACAGGGCGAAAGCGATGGCCTGTTCCCGGTCGGCGCACCGCTCGAAGCGGGTGCCGCTCGTCACCAGGCCCGGCGTGATCTGGTCGAGGATCGCCTCGGGGTCTTCGTTGCGAGGGTTGTCGGAGGTCAGGACGACCAGGTCGGAGTGGGTGCCGGCGATCTCCCCCATCTGCGTGCGCTTGGTGGTGTCCCGGTCGCCGCCGCAGCCGAAGACGGTGATGACCTTGCCGACGGCGAATTCCCGGATGGCGGTGAGGACCTTGTCCAGCGAGTCGGGGGAATGCGCGTAGTCCACGATCACGGACGTGCCGCGGGGAGTCTGGAAGCGTTCGAAACGTCCCGGGACCGGTGGCATCCGGTCGAGCGCGACGACCAGCCCCGCCAGGTCGTGCCCCAGGAGGTGGCACGCCGCCACGGTGGCGAGCGCGTTGGACACCGAGAACCGCCCCGGGACGGGGATCGCCGCCGGGTACTTGTTTCCGTCGTGGTGGAGAGTGAAGCGCGTACCGAAGGCGTCCATGCTCAGCTCGCTCGCCCGGTAGTCCGCCTCGGCGTCCAGGGCGTACGTGGTGACGTCGCCGGGCATCATCGCCACGATTCCGGCTCCCACCGGGTCATCGGCGTTGACCACCGCCCGCCGGCACAGCCCCTGGAACAGGCGCAGCTTCGCGTCCCGGTAGTTCTCCATGGTGCCGTGGTCGTCCAGGTGGTCCTGGGTGAGGTTGGTGAAGATGCCGACGTCGATGAAAGCGTGGTCCACCCGGTGGTTCAGCAGACCCATCGACGTGGCCTCCAGGACCACGGTGGTCACCTCGCGGTCGCGCATCTGTCCCAGCAGGTACTGGAAGTCCGGCGACTCCGGTGTGGTCAGCACCGATCGCGGCATGGGGATCAGGGCGTCGCCGATCCGGTTGCCGGCCGTCCCGATCACCCCGACCCGTGCGCCTTCGGCGAGCCGCAGCACGGATTCCACCATGTACGAGACCGAGGTCTTCCCGTTGGTTCCGGTGACGGCCACCATGTCCATGTCCCGGCCGGGCTCACCGTAGTAGCGGGAGGTGACAACGGCGGCCGCCGTCCGCGTATCGGGCACCCTCACGACACACACGCCCGCTTCCGGCGCCCGCACCGAGGCCGGGAGGTCGGGCGTCCCGGTGCCGACGAGCATCGCGACGGCCCCGCGTGCCAGGGCGGGACCGATGGCCTCGGGGCCGCCCTCCCGGTGCCCCGGCACCGCGATGAACAGGGAGCCCGGCGAGACGCGGTGCGCGTCGAAGCACGTTCCCGCGGTGATCTGTGTATGAGGATCGCCCAGAAGAACCTCGTGGTCGTGCCCGGCCAGCAACTCGCTCAACTTCACAGGGGTCCTCTCGGGGGTGCGGCCCAGCCGGACGTCCAAACCGTCGCCGACAGCGGCGACGGCACGCCCGAGGAGCCGCGGAATTGGTGCGGAAACGTGGAAGGGGTGCGCGACGGGGAAGTGCGGACGGGCGGCTCAGCGGTGCGGGCGACCGCCGGATGCGCGCGAACCGGAGAAAAACGGCCCCCGGGAAGGCGCCGGTTCGGCGGCGGAACTCCGCGGTCGGAAAACGACCGGAATCGGATACCGGACTCGGATCCGTCAGGAACGGCTGGCCCTGGCTAGCCGAAACCGTGCAGCGCACGGCAGCGGGTCCGTGGCGCGGTGGGGCACAGCACGCGCGGGATGCCTCTCAGGCACTCCCTCACCGCATATGTGCAACCCATGGTTGGAGTGTACGTCCCCCAGGGCCGCCCGGATCCCGCCCCCGGGGACGACCGCCGCACCCAAGACCCGTCACCCGGTTTCCGAGCTCATCGTCGACCTTGTCGCGGACAACGGAGTGCGGACTCCGGGGCGGCCCGGAGGTGGTGGTGGCGGCACGCGGGGTGCCCGGCGCGCTACTACTTCAAGATGCGCCACCGGTTGTCGGCAGTGCCGTTGTCCGAGTCCTGGATCGCGAACGCGCCGACAGCGGTGGAGTTGTTCGCGATGGCGAGCAGTTCGCGGCCGTTGGCAGCGGCGCCGTTGGTGGACAGCCGGTGGTTGGCGCGGAAGTTGTACAGCAGCCGGTCGACATCGACGAACCGCAGGTAGTTCCGCGTACGGCGATTGCTTGGTCGTTGATGTGTTGCGTCACATGGACGCGGGCGGGCGGTGGTAGCGGGCCATATGCGGATCGCGGCACTGACACACGGGCTCGACAGGACCGGGCGGCCCCCCGTGCAGGTGGGTGCCGCCCGGCCGGGTGACCTCGTCGCCCTACGACGGGGTCGCGCACGCGGAGTGCCGGGCGGGGCTACTCAAGCAGCTCCGCGTACGAGCCCATGGCCATGGCGATGTCCGCCTGGGCCCAGAACCGGTGGTACGTGAAGGAGGGTGCGGCCCCACCGGCCAGATACGCCTCGATCTTCGACCAGGCCGGGTCGTTCTTGTAGAAGGACCGCAGCGAGGAGAAGGTGGACGAGGAGTTGATGGCGTCGCCGTTCGGCATCTTGCCGCTCCAGCCGCTCGGCACGTACACCGTGTCCCCGAACCGGCTGTAGTCGGCGCGGGTTTCGGGGACGGCGATGCCCAGGCTGTCCTGGTAGTTGTTCCACATGCCGTCCAGGAGCGCCTTCGCCGTGGTCTTCGCCGTCGTGTCACCGGACTTGGCGGCGTAGTACGTCAGGGTCTTGGCGAACGCGGCCGCCACGCCGACGTCGTTGGTGTAGTCGGCGACGGTGACGTGAAGTCCTTTGTTGGCGCCGGGCGTTGAGGCGTTCCAGGTGTCGGGCTGGCCCGCCCACTGGAGCGTGGCGGGGATCCGGTAGGTGCCGTCCGGGTTGATCGTGGTCTTGGACAGCGCCCACTTGACCCACTTGTCGAGGACCGCCTTGGCGCCGGCGTTCCCGGTCTGCTGGTAGTACTCGGCGACCCGCTCCATCGACCACGCCTGGAAGCCGAACCACTGGTTGGACGGCGGGTCGTGATAGACGGGCTGCTCGTCGTAGTACATGCCGTAGAACGTCGACTTCCCGGCCGGCGGTGTCGCGTAACGGCCTGCCCAGCTGTTGGTCGCGCCGCCCGCGATGGCGCCCTCGTCCGACTGCAGCCAGCGGTAGAACTCCAGCTGCCGGGTCAGTGAGGTGCTCCAGTCCGCCGCCCCTGTCGCCGACTTCGGCTTCAGGTCGGCGTTGGAGCTCAGCGCGTACGCGGCCAGCGGGTTCTGGTATCCGCCGTGCGCGTGGCTGGAGCCGATGCGCCAGGCCCAGGCGCCACTGGTGTCAGTGGATCCGCCCCATGCGTAGTACCAGGACAGCAGGTACTGCGAGGCATCCTTTCCGGTCCCGGCGGGGCAGGTGGACGGCCCGACGCAGTTGCCGACTTTCTTGAAGTACTTGTCGTACATCGAGTAGCGCAGGTAGTCGCCCATCTTCGCGGCCTTGCCGACGGTCGCGGTGACGTCGCCGCCCTTGCCCTGCGCCTTGGCCCACAGGTCCGCCCAGTACGCGGCCTGCACCGCACGCGCGTCGGCGTCCGGGGCGTCCGTGTACTTCCACTGCTTGGCGTAGGAGTTGTCGCCGGTGAACAGGTCGAGATAGCCGTTCTTGCCGCCGTACTTGAAGGCGTCACAGGTCGGCTGAGGCACCGTCTCCCACACCGACTCCTGCGGGCCGCGCTGGAAGGTGTTGATGTACGACGGCCCCTTGGCCGTGGGGCCGCCCTCGCAGGTGCCGCCGGGTGTATTGCCGTAGCCATACACGTTGTCGACGTCCTGGAGCCAGTGCATGCCGTAGATGTCGTCCGTGCCGTACGCGGACTTCAGCTCGCCCGCGATCGGGTCCGACCCCACCGGAACCGATGTGTCCAGCTTCGCCGGGTACTCGTTCGGGGTGTCCTCCTCGGGTGCGTACGTCGCCGGCTTCGAGGCGTTGTAGGCGGAGTTGGTGGGCTGGTCCGCGTGCGTGGGGATCATGTACTTCTCCATGAGGGCCCACGCGCCGTTGAACTTGGACCAGTCACCGGTGACCTTGCCGTACATCGCCTGCAGCCAGATGAGATAGCTGTAGGCCTCCGACGTGGTCTCGTGTCCCTGGTCCGGGGCCTCGACGATCAGCGTCTCGACCGAGTGGTAGGGAATGCCCTCGGGTGAGAAGTAGCCGCTCGCCGGGTTGGTGATCTTCCCGTAGAGGTCGAGGAAGCGGGCGTCGTACGCCTTGGAGGCGGGCAGCTCCGTCACGGTGACCGTCGCCTTGCTGTGGCCGGCCGCCGACGCGGTGAAGGTCGCGCCGCCCGTGCCGGAGGAGTCCGCCGCGATGGTCACCGTCTGCGCGGTGCTCCAGTTCGACGGGGTGAAGGTCAGCGACGAGCCACCGGAAACGGACAGGCCCGCGTTGCCACCCGTGCGAGCCGTACTCACCGTCACGTTCGCGCTCGGCTGCTTCGACAGCTTCACCGAGAACGTGCCCGACTTGCCCTGCTGGACGGCGAGTTGGGAGGGCGAGGCCACGACCGCGGGCCCCGAGGCGACCGTGATGCCGACCGGGGTCGATTCCGCTGAACCGTCCATGCTGTCGTACGCCTTCGCCAGCAGGGAATGACTGCCCACGGACAAGTCGGCGGCCGAGAACGTGTAGGGAGGGCTCGTGTCCGTGCCCAGCAGGGTCGTGTCGTCGTAGAACTCGACCTTGCTGATCGTCGCGTTGTCGGCCGCCGCCGCGGTCGCCGCGAGCGGGACCGCGTCCCCCTGCGTGTAGACCGCGCCCGCACTCGGACTGGTGAGCACGGCGACGGGCGGCTGGTGCGCGCCGGCACAGGTGGTGCCGTTGACCGCGAATCCGCTGGGCGCGGAGTTGGTACCGCTGTAGGTGAACTGTGCGCCGGTGGAGACCGCGGCGCCCGCGCCGATCTTCGCGTTGTACCCGGCGTCCTTCACGGTGACCGTCTGGCCGGACTGGGACCAGGTGCCGTTCCAGCCGTTCGAGAGCTTCTGGTTCCCACCGTAGGCGTACGTCAGGGTCCAGCCGTCGATGACGTCCGTGCCGCGGTTGGTGATGGTGAGGTCGGCGGTGAAGCCGGAACCCCAGTCGTTGGTCTTGTAGTCGACGCTGCACCGGACGGCCGCCGCGTGCGCGGCGGTTGTGCCGGTGGCGAGCATCGTCAGGGGTAGGGCGAGCGCGGCCAGGGCGGCGGTCCACCACCGCCGCACGGCTCTGCGCCTGTGTCCGGGATCCATGTACTGGTTCCTCCTTGCGGCTCGCGGCTCGGGAGAATTCAGGTCTTGAACCCAGTGGGAGCGCTCCCATAGTGGTGACGGCCTCGCGTGCGGTCAAGGTGTGTGAAGCGTCGAAAGAGTTCGACGATTCAATTGAGGCAAAGTCAGGCCACACCCCTGGGCATTTCCGCCCTCGGGCGCTACGTTCCTTCGCACCAGTGGGAGCGGTTCCATTCAGTCGACGCACCGGTGACGGCGCGCCAAGCTGCGAGGAGTCGCTCATGCGACAACACCCCCCATGTTCAACACTCTTAACCGCCCGGTGCGCTCGCGCGCCGGCTGCCCGGCCTGCCCGTGGTGACGGCCGAGCGAACCGCCGGGAGTTGACGTGCCCGGCCAATGGATCGCTGGGCGACCTCCCCGGCGTCACCGTCAACTCCCGCTCCAGCACGGCCTGTTGGAGCCACACACCGCCCTCCTCCGTCACCGCACCAGTGCAGCCGAGGGCTACCGCGAACGGCAGCGGGCCTCACGGCCGCCCGCGCGCTGTCAACCCGTAGATCGCACGGAAAACGGAAGGAAATCCCCGCTCATGAATCGCACCAGAACATCGCTGCTCGCTGCCCTGACGTTGGTTGCCGGAGCCTCCGCGACCGCGCTCTCCACCACGTCGGCCGACGCCGCGGCCACGGCCACCCCCTGCACCGTCGACTACAAGGTGCAGAACCAGTGGGGCACCGGCTTCACCGCCGCCGTGACCGTCACCAACAACGTGGCGGCGAAGTCGAGTTGGTCGGTCAAGTGGTCGTACGCCGGCGACCAGCAGGTCACGAGCGGCTGGAGCGCGAAGGTCAGCCAGAGCGGCACGGCCGTCACCGCCGCCAACGAGAGCTACAACGGCGCGCTGGCGACCGGCGGTTCGGTGAGCTTCGGCTTCAACGGCTCCTACAGCGGCACCAATTCCATCCCCAGCACGTTCACGCTCGACGGTGTCACCTGCAACGTCGATGACGGCGGCAGCGGTGGCGACCCCGGCGGCGGGAACAACGGCAGCCGGGTCGACAACCCGTACGCCGGCGCCAAGATGTATGTGAACCCGGCATGGTCGGCGAAGGCCGCCGCCGAACCGGGCGGCAGCCGCATCTCCAACCAGCCCACCGCCGTCTGGCTCGACCGCATCGCCACCATCAACGGTGTGAGCGGCGGCATGGGTCTGCGCGCCCACCTCAACGAGGCCCTGAAGCAGAAGGGCTCCGGCGATCTGGTCGTCCAGCTGGTCATCTACGACCTGCCCGGACGCGACTGCGCCGCCCTCGCCTCCAACGGCGAACTCGGCCCGAACGACATCGACAAGTACAAGTCCCAGTACATCGACCCGATCGCCTCGATCCTCGCCGACCCGGCCTACGCGGGCCTCAGGATCGCCACCGTGATCGAACCCGACTCGCTGCCCAACCTGGTCACCAACGCCGGCGGTACCAACACCACCACCGACGCCTGCGTGACCATGAAGAGCAACGGCAACTACGAGAAGGGCGTCAGCTACGCCCTGGCCAAGCTCGGCGCCATCCCGAACGTCTACAACTACCTCGACGCGGGCCACCACGGCTGGCTCGGCTGGGACACCAACCTCGGCCCCGCCGCCCAGGAGTTCGCCAAGGTCGCCACCACCAACGGCGCGAGCGTGAACGACGTGGCCGGCTTCATCGTCAACACCGCGAACTACGGGCCCGTCAAGGAGCCGTACTTCAAGATCACCGACAGCGTGAACGGGCAGACGGTGCGCCAGGCCAAGTGGCTGGACTGGAACCAGTACGCGGACGAGCAGTCCTACGCCCAGGGGCTGCGCGACAAGGTCATCGCGGCCGGCTTCAACGCCGGTACCGGCATGCTGATCGACACCTCCCGCGACGGGTGGGGCGGCTCGGCCCGGCCCAGCGGGGCGGGCCCGCAGACCTCCGTCGACGCCTACGTCAACGGCGGCCGCATCGACCGGCGCATCCATGTCGGCAACTGGTGCAACCAGAGCGGCGCCGGAATCGGCGAGCGGCCCACCGCCGCCCCGGCCGCCGGGATCGACGCCTATGTGTGGGTGAAGCCCCCGGGAGAGTCGGACGGAGCCAGCTCGGACATCCCCAACGACGAGGGCAAGGGCTTCGACCGGATGTGTGACCCCACCTACGGCGGCAACCCTCGTAACAACAACAACCCCTCTGGCGCTCTGCCGAACGCGCCGCTGGGCGGGCACTGGTTCTCCGCCCAGTTCCAGCAGTTGATGCAGAACGCCTACCCGCCGCTGCCGTAGTCGGCCGACGGCTCCGCCGTAGCCGGCCCCTACCCACGGCCGGCCACGGCGCTTCCACTCCCACTCCCCCCACTTCCCAGAGGAACCGCATGCGATCGTCACCACACCATGCCCGCGGCGCGCGTGGGCTGTTCGGCGCGTTGCTCACCGCGCTGGTCTCGCTGGCCGCGCTGCTGACCACCGCCTCGGTGGCACACGCCGACACCACCATCTGCGAACAGTTCGGGTCGACGACGGTCCAGGGCCGCTACGTCGTCCAGAACAACCGCTGGAACACCGGCCAGCCCCAGTGCGTCACCGCTACGGGCTCGGGATTCAGGGTCACCCGGGCCGACGGGTCGGTCCCCACGAGCGGCGCCCCGAAGTCCTACCCGTCCCTCTTCAACGGCTGCCACTACACCAACTGCTCACCCGGCACCCGCCTTCCCGCTCGGCTCGGCACCATATCCAGCGCGCCCACCAGCATCTCCTACAGCTATGTGGGCAACGCGGTGTACGACGCCGCGTACGACATCTGGCTCGATCCCACACCCCGTACCGACGGTGTCAACCGGACCGAGATCATGATCTGGTTCAACAAGGTGGGACCCGTCCAGCCCGTGGGCTCGCAGGTCGGTACGGCGTCCGTGGCCGGACGTCAGTGGCAGGTGTGGTCCGGCAACAACGGCAGCAACGACGTGCTGACCTTCGTCGCGCCGTCGGCGATCTCCAGCTGGAGCTTCGACGTCATGGACTTCGCCCGGCAGGCCGTCTCCCGCGGGCTGGCGCAGAACAGCTGGTACCTGACCAGCGTCCAGGCGGGCTTCGAGCCCTGGCAGAACGGCGCCGGCCTCGCCGTGACCTCGTTCTCCTCCACGGTCAACACGTAGGCGGCGGCTTCGCCGAGCCTGACGTTCTCAGCCTGAACGGCACCGCCTGAAACACCCCGTGCTCCCGGGGCCCGCCCGTCCTCCTCACGCCAGCCGGGCGGGCCCCGGAACCAAACCGACGCAGCCCGGGGGCTCCCCGCCCACCCCCCTGTCCTGGCGGTGCCTCAACTACCTCTCCCTGACGCCATCTTGACGTCCACATCACGGGGCTGGCTTGATTGATTGGGAGCGCTCCCATACCTCTTTCCTCTCCAAGCCCTCAAGGCCCCCACCCGAGGAAGGCTCCATCCGTGCCCCCTGTCACCTCCGCCCGCGGCGTGATACGTCACGCGCTCGCCGCGGTCGTCGGCCTCGTCCTGGCCACCGGCGGCCTGACCGCCGCCGCGCTTCCGGCACAGTCCGCGGCGGCCGCCGCCGCGGCCACCGACGTCCGGGTCAACCAGCTCGGCTACCTGCCCGACGGCCCCAAGCGCGCCACCGTGGTCAGCTCCGCGACCGGGCCACTCCCCTGGCAACTGCGCGACTCCTCCGGCTCGGTGGTCGCCTCGGGCACCACCACCGTGCACGGCGCCGACCAGGCGTCCGGCCAGTCCACGCACCTGGTGGACTTCGGCGCCTACACCACTGCCGGCACCGGCTTCACCCTGGCCGTCGGCGGCCGGGCCAGCCACCCGTTCGACATCTCCGCGTCGCTTTACGACGGGCTGCGCGCCGACAGCATGTCGTTCTTCTACCAGCAGCGCAGCGGCATCGCGATCGACGCCGCGCTCGCGGGCGACGCCTACGCCCGCCCGGCCGGGCACCTGGGCGTCGCGCCGAACAAGGGCGACACCAGCGTCCCCTGCCAGACCGGGGTGTGCGACTACCGCCTCGACGTGCGCGGCGGCTGGTACGACGCGGGCGACCAGGGCAAGTACGTGGTCAACGGCGGCATATCCGTCTGGGAGCTCGTCAACTCCTTCGAACGGGCCCGGCGTTCGGGCGGCGACGCGGCGCTCGGCGACTCGACGCTACGGGTGCCCGAGCGCGGCAACGGGACACCGGACGTGCTGGACGAGGCCCGCTGGGAGCTGGAGTTCCTGCTGCGGATGCAGGTCCCGGCGGGCAGACCGATGGCCGGAATGGCCTTCCACAAGGTGCACGACGCCGAGTGGACCGCGCTGCCGACCCGCCCCGAACTCAACGACAAACAACGCGAGTTGCACAGCCCGTCGACCGCGGCCACACTCAACCTGGCGGCCACGGCCGCGCAGTGCGCCCGGGTGTACGCGCCGTACGACGCGGCCTTCTCCGCGCGCTGCCTCGACGCCGCCCGCCGTGCGTGGGCGGCCGCCAAAGCCAACCCGAACGTGCTCGCCCCGGCGACCGACAACACCGGGGGCGGCGCGTACGAGGACGCCGATGTCTCGGACGAGTTCTACTGGGCGGCGGCCGAACTCCTCGCCACCACCGGCGAGTCGCAGTACCGGGACGCCGTGACCGCCTCCCCGCACCACGCCGAGCCCGCCGACGGGTTCTGGTGGGGCGGCACCGCGACGCTCGGCCGCATCACCCTCGCCACGGTCCCCGGCGTCAACCTGCCCGCCGACGACGTGACCCGGGTCCGCGGCCTGCTGACCTCGGCTGCCGACAGCCACCTCGCCACGATGGCCGGCCAGGGCTACGCGGTGCCGATCCCCGCCACCGGCTATGTCTGGGGCTCCAACAGCTCCGTCACCAACAACGCGATGATGCTGGCGGTCGCCTACGAGCTGACCGGACAGCAGCGGTACCGCGCGGGAGCCCTGGAATCCCTTGACTACCTGCTCGGCCGCAATGCCCTCGACCTCTCCTACGTCACCGGCTATGGCGAGCGCTCCTCCGAGAACCAGCACCACCGCTTCTGGGCGCACCAGAACGACGCCTCGCTTCCGCACCCGCCGGCCGGTTCCTTCGCGGGCGGCCCGAACGCGGGTCTGGAGGACCCGGTGGCCAAGGCCAAGCTCCCGGGCTGCGCGCCGGCGGCGTGCTACGTGGACGACATCGGCTCGTACTCCACCAACGAGGTGGCGATCAACTGGAACGCCTCGCTGGCATGGCTGGCGGCCTTCGCGGCGGAGCGGCACGGGACCCCGCCCGCGGCACCCTGCGCGGTGACGTACCGCGTCGACAATGCCTGGAGCAACGGGTTCACGGCGACGGTGACCGTGAAGAACACCGGGACGTCGGCGATCTCGGGCTGGACGCTGGGGTGGAGCTTCGCGGGCGATCAGCGGATCGGCAGCGCCTGGAACGCGAGGGTGAGTCAGTCGGGCGCCGCGGTGACGGCCCGCGACGCCGGCTGGAACGCCTCGCTGGCGCCCGGTGGCAGCGCCAGTCTCGGGTTCCAGGCGACGTACTCGGGTAGCAACGCGGCACCGACGCGGTACACCCTGAACGGCGCGCTCTGCTCCTGAGCGCTGGACGGCCACAGCAAGGCAGACCGACGCCCGGCATCACCGCTGCGGGCGTCGGCCTGCCATACCAGGTGGGGCCGTTGCCTCGGAGCGGCAACAGTCCAACCCGGGCCACGTTCCTCAACTCACAGGCGCTCCAAGGGATTTGGGCGTAGGCAGGGCCCGTTCGGTGATGGTCGGGTGGAGGCGGCGGGTGTGGTCGAGCGGGCGGACCGGGCCGGTCAGGCGCAGCGGCACGGTGAAGCGGGCATCGGTGCTGGAGGCGGCGATCCGCAGTTCCAGCGCGCCCGGTTCGACGATCCGGTGGCCCCCGCGGCCGGTGAAGGAGGCCAGGTCGGCGGGGAGTACCAGCTCGACGCGGCACCCGGCGCCCTCGGACAGCTCGATCCGCCGGTAGCCGATGAGCCGCTGCACCGGCTGCACCACGCTCGCCACCGGGTCGTGCAGGTACAGCTGTACGACCTCGCTGCCCGCCCGGCCGCCGTCGTTGCGCAGGTCGAAGGCGAGCCGGAACTCGCCGTCGGTGCCGGTCTCGTCGGTCTCGACCGCCAGGCCCGACCAGGTGAACTCGCTGTAGCCGAGCCCGTGTCCGAATCCGTAGGCGGGTGTCGGGTCGGTGTTGGAGACACCGCTCGCCTGGGCGAGCCGCGCGGCAAGGTAGGTCGACGGCTGGACGCCGGGGTGCGCGGGGATGCTGACCGGCAGCCGCCCGGACGGGTTGACCCGTCCGCTCAGCACGCCCGCCACGGCCTGTGTGCCCGCCTCGCCGGGGAAGAAGCACTGGACGATCGCCGCGGCCTCGCTCACGGCGCGCCCCAGCGCGTACGGCCGCCCGGCCAGCAGGGTGACCACGAGCGGAGTGCCGCAGTCCAGCAACGCGTCCATCAACTCGCCCTGAATTCCCGGGAGTTCGAGCGATTCGGCATCGCATCCCTCACCGCTGGTGCCTCGGCCGAACAGGCCGGCCCGGTCACCGAGGGCCAGCACCACCACGTCGGCCTGCCGGGCGGCGCGGACCGCTTCCGGTATGCCGGTGGCGTCCTCGCCGTCGACGGACACCCCGCGCACCGTCCGCACCTCGCTCCCCGTGAACTCGGCCCGCAGCGCCTGGCTCAGGGTGGGGAGTTCGATGCCGAGCGGCACCTTCGGATGCTGGCCGCCCACGTGCACCGGGAAGGCGTAGCAGCCGAGGACGGCGGTGGGCTCGTCGGCGTTGGGACCGATCAACGCGATCCTGGCGGGGTCGCGCAGCGGCAGCAGTCCGTCGTTGCGCAGCAGTACCACGGCCTGCTCCGCGAGCTCGGCGGCGAGGGCCCGGTTGGCGGGCCGGTCGAGATCGACCGTGCCGCGCAGCGCCTCGGGTTCGCTCCGGTCGGTGTCGACGAGGACGTCGGGCACGGGGTCCCAGTCCGGGTCGAGCAGGCCGAGCTGGGCCTTCTGGACGAGCACCCGGTGCAGCGCCCGGTCGATCAGCCACTCCGGGACGAGGCCGGTGGCGACGGCGTCGAGCAGGGGCTGCCCGTACGTCTTCACGGTCGGCAGTTCGGTGTCGACGCCGCTGGTGAGGGCCAGGGCCGCGGCCTCCGGCCAGTCCTCGGCGACGCCGTGCAGGGTTTTGAGGAAGGCGATGCCGAAGTAGTCGGCGACCACCGTTCCGGTGAAGCCCCAGGTGTCCCGGAGCAGTCCGGTGAGCAGGCTCTCGTCGGCGGCTCCGGGGATGCCGTCCGTGTCGGTGTAGGCGTGCATGACCGAGCGGGGGCGGCCTTCTCGGACGGCCATCTCGAACGGCGGCAGGATGACGTCGGCGCGTTCGCGCGGGCCCATGGAGACGGGGGCGAGGTTGCGTCCGGCGCGGGAGGCGGAGTACCCGGCGAAGTGCTTGAGGGTGGCGACGACCCCGGCCGACTCCAGGCCCTGGACATAGGCCGTGGCGATGGTGCCGACCAGGTACGGGTCCTCTCCGATGGTCTCCTCGACCCGTCCCCAGCGTGCGTCGCGCACCACGTCGAGGACCGGGGCGAGGCCCTGGTGCACGCCGACGGCCCGCAGGTCGCGGCCGATCGCGGCGGCCATCCGCCGTACCAGTGCCGGGTTGAAGGCGGCGCCCCAGGACAGCGGCACGGGGTAGGCGGTGGCGCCCCAGGCGGCGAAGCCGGCCAGGCACTCCTCGTGGGCCAGGGCGGGGATGCCGAAACGATTGGCGTCGGCGATCCGGCGCTGGGTGCGCATCAGCGAGAGGGCACCGAGCGCCGGGTCGACCGGTGCGGTGCCGAAGGGACGGGTCAGCTGGCCCAGCCCGTACGGCAGCAGGGTGTCGAGGTTGGGCGGATCGTCCATCTCGTGCTGGTGCGGGGCGACTTCACCGCCCACGTCGCTGGCGCCGACCCAGACGCCGACCAGCTGTGCGGTCTTCTCCCGCAAGGTCATGGCCGCGACCAGGGCGTCGGCCCGGGCCTCCGGGGTGAGCGTGGTGTCCCGCCAGGCGGGAGCGCCGTCCGGGGCGGGGGGTGGGGTGGCGCTCATTTTCCTCCCACGCCCATCAGGCCCTGGACCAGGGCGCGGCGGGCGAACAAGTAAACGACAAGGATGGGGAGCATGGACAGCACCACGGCGCTGAGCAGTCCGGGTACGTCGACGCCGTGTTCGGTCTGGAACTCGTACAGGCCGAGCGTGATGACCTTGGTGGAGTCGGACTGGGTGAGGATGAGCGGGAACAGGAAGCCGTTCCACGCCTGGAGGGCGGCGAAGACCACGATGGAGGACAGGCCGCCCTTGGACAGCGGCAGCACCAGTTGCCGGAAGACGCGGCCCGGGGAGGCGCCGTCCATCGCCATCGCCTCGTACAGCTCGGGGCTGATGTCGCGCATCGCGCCGGTGAGGATCAGGGTGCAGACCGGGAGGCAGAAAGCGGCGGTCGGCAGGATGACACCGATCAGGTGGTCGTAGAGGCCCGCCTTGCTGATCAGGTAGAACATCGGCACGATCACCGCCTGGGCGGGGATCGCCAGGCCGAGCAGGAACAGCCGGAACACCCAGCCGGTGGCGCGGCCCCGGGCCCGGACGATGGCGTACGCGAGCGGCGGGACGACCAGCAGCACGAGGGCGACCACGCTGGCGGTGACGGTCAGGGTGTTGAGGAAGTCCCGGCCGAAGCCGTTGGACAGGTCGGTGAGGTAGTTCCGCAGGGTCCACTGTGCGGGCAGGCTGAGCGGGCCCTCGGTGGAGTAGTCGGCGCGGGTGCGCAGGGTGGCGAGCAGCAGCACGTACAGCGGCAGGCCGACGAGCAGCAGCCAGATCAACGAGCCGAAGCCGGCGAGGTAGTTGGGGCGGCCGCGCATCACAGGCCCTCCGCCGTGCCGCGCATCCGGTCGTAGCCGGAGAACTTGACCACGGCCAGCGAGATCAGGGTGGCGACGACCACCAGGACCAGGGCGATGGCCGATGCGGCACCGAAGTCGTAGCTCTTGAAGCCCTTTTGGTACATGTAGAAGGCGCTGACGGTGGTGTCGGTGCCGGGGCCGCCCTGGGTGAGGATGAGGACCGTGTCGAAGGTGGTGAGTCCGCCGACCACCATCAGCACCATCGAGGTGATGATGGTGTTGCGCAGTTGCGGCAGGGTGATGTGGAAGAACTGCCGGACGGTGCCCGCCCCGTCGACCGCGGCGGCCTGGTAGAGCACCTGGGGGATGGCCCGGGCGCCGCCCTGGTAGATCAGTGCGTGCAGCGGGGTGAACTGCCACACCCCCACGAAGGTGAGCACCGCGAGCGCGCCACCGCGGCTGCCGAGCAGGTTGCCGTCGCCGAACAGCCAGGTGAGTTGGGAGGGGACGCCGAAGTTGGGGTCCAGGACGGCCCGCCACACCACGGACACGGCGGTCGCCGACAGGAGCAGCGGTACGAAGTAGATCGCCGAAAGGACGGCCCGGTTGCGCTGGTGTCCGGCGGCCCAGACGCCGAGCAGGATGCTGACCGGCGTCTGTGTGACCACGCCGAGGGCAGTGAGCAGCAGGGTGGTCCAGACCGACTGGGCCATCACCGGGTCGTGGATCAGCGCGGCCCAGTTGTCCAGGCCGTTGAAGCGGGGCTCGGTGATGCCGTCCCAGCTGGTGAAGGAGAGCACGGCGACCATGACCAGCGGCGCGATCGCGAACAGCAGGAAGAACACCGCGGCGGGCGCCGCCCAGGCGAAGCCCGGGCGGGTCACGCCCGTGCCGGACCTCGGGGCCCGCGTCATGAGGCGGGCAAGGCCTGCATGGCCTTGATGAAGCCGTCGGCGTCGAGCTTGCCGTCGAAGAACTGCTGGATGGCGGTGTGCAGCCGGGTGGACGCGCTCTGCGGGTACGCCTGGTCCCAGGAGAGCTGGAACGAGGGGGCCGCCTTGACCAGGTCGTACTGGTACTTGGAGTACTCGGGGCTGGCCGAGGAGCCCAGGAAGTCCGGGGTGTTGACGGTGGTCGGCAGGTTGCCCAGGGCGAGCTGGGCCTTGACGAACTCCTCGGAGTACATGAGTTTCAGGAACGCGGCGGCGGCCTCCGGGTGCTTGGTCTTCTTCAGCACCGAGTAGAAGTTGTTGGGGTTGCCGACCACGTCGGCCGGGTCGCCCTTGCCTCCGCTCACCGTGGGAAAGCCGGTGTAGCCGAGGTCCGACTTGGCGAAGTCCGGATTGGCGTCCTGTTGGGTGGAGTAGTACCAGGAGCCCATCAGCTCGAAAGCGGCCTTGCCCTTGGCCACCAGCGCCGGGGAACCGCCGTCGGTGAACTTGACGGAGTCGAAGTTGCCGCCGAACGCCCCGGAGTCGGCCAGTTCCTTGAGGGTGGCGAGTGCCTTGCGGCTGTCCTCGCTCGCCCAGGCCCCCTTGTCGCCGTTCACCGCCCGCTGGAACAGGCCGGGCCCGGCGATCCGGTCGTAGAGGTACTCGAACCACATCAGGGTGGGCCACTGGTCGGCGCCGCCGAGCGCGATCGGGGTTTTGCCCTTGGCCTTCAGCGTCTTGGTGGCGGCGACCAGTTCCTCCCAGGTCCGCGGCGGGGTCAGGCCGGCGTCGGCCAGCACTTTCTTGTTGTGGAACAGCAGCACCGGCTGGGTGCCGCGCATCGGGATGCCGTACGGTTTTCCGTCCACGACAGCCGAGTTGAACACCGTCGGCAGGAAGTTGCCCTTCAGGCCGGGGTCCTTGGCTATGAAGTCGTCGAGCGGGAGCAGCAGGCCGCCCTTGACGAACGGCTTGATGGAGCCGCCGCCCCAGTTGAAGAAGACGTCCGGGGCCTGCGGGGTGTTGATGACGGTCTGCAGCTTCTGCTGGTAGTCCGCGCCGGGGACGGTGTCGAGCACCACCTTGACCTTGGAGGTCTTGTTGAAGGTGTCGGCGATCTGCTTCTCGACCTTGTTGGTGGCGTCGCCGTAGACCATGACGTGGATCGTCCCGGAGCGCGCATCGGAGGAGGCGCCGCCCGATCCGCACGCCGCGGTCATGCCCAGGACGAGTGCGGTGGCCGCGGCCATCGCGGCGAATCTCGATCCCATACCCTGCCTATCGTTCGAATGTTTCGATTAATTTGGCGAATGTTGTGGGAAAACTAGGACTACCCTCGGATCCCGTCAAGAGTTTCGACGGGATCCGATCGGACCCGGCCGACCGGCTAGCATCCGTGCCGTCGGCCACCCACACCACGGAGTTGCCCAGCAGGGCAGTGCAGGAGGAGTTCGTGACCAGAGCCGCGACGCTCGCCGAGATCGCACGGGAGGCGGGGGTCTCGGCCCCGACTGTTTCGAAAGTCCTCAACGGCCGAGCCGACGTCGCCCAGGCCACCCGGGAGCGGGTCGAGGAGCTGCTGCGCCGACACGGCTACCGGCGCCGGCGCGGCACCCAGACCAGCCCGCTCCTTGAACTGGTCTTCCACGAGCTGGAGAGCGTCTGGGCGATGGAGGTGATCCGGGGCGTCGAGAACGTGGCGCGCGAGGAGGGGCTGAGCATCGTCCTCTCGGAGTCCTCCGGCCGGCTCACCCCCGGCCAGTCCTGGGTGGACGGCGTGCTCGCCCGCCGCCCCACCGGCGTACTCCTGGTCCTGTCCGGCCTGGACCGCTCCCAGCAGGAACAACTGGCCGGACGCGACATCCCGTTCGTGGTGATGGACCCTGCCGGCGACCCCGGCCAGGGGGTGCCCGCCGTCGGCACCACCAACTGGGACGGCGGGCTCGCCGCCACCCGGCATCTGCTCGACCTCGGCCACCGCCGGATCGGCCTGATCGGCGGGCCGCGCCGCATGATGTGCAGCCGGGCCCGGGCCGACGGCTACCGGGCGGCCCTCGACATGGCGGGCATCGCCTTCGACCCGGAGCTGGTCCGCGACGGCGACTTCCACCACGAGGACGGCCGCCGGGTCGGTCTTGAACTCCTTGGCCTGCCCGACCGGCCGACCGCGGTGTTCGCCGGGAACGACCTCCAGGCCCTCGGGCTCTACGAGGCCGCCCGCGAACTGGGGTTGCGCATTCCCGAGGACCTCAGCGTGGTCGGCTTCGACGACCTGCCGCTCGCCCGTTGGGTCGGGCCGCCGCTGACCACCGTCCGCCAGCCGCTGACCGAGATGGCCGAGGTCGCCGCCCGCATGGTGATCGACCTCGCCCGAGGCGCCCGGCCCGGCACTCTGCGGGTGGACCTGGCCACCAGCCTGGTCGAGCGCAGCAGCACCGCCCCGCCACAAACACCGTCCCGAGCGGTTGACGGAGCATCACCTCGGCCCTAGGGTCACCGACTGAATCGGTGGAGAGACCGAAACTTTCGACTATCTGTCTGCACAGCCACTCGGCCTCTCCGTACGGTCCGCGTTCCACGCACCACCGCACGTCCGTCTCTTCCCTCACAGAGAAAGGACCCCGCCGGTGTCAGTCCGGACGCCCCGCCTCCCCCGTCCCAGACATGCCGGTCGCGCCTTCGGCGCCGCCGCATTCACCGCAGTCGCCGCCCTGGCCGCCGCCACCCTGCTGCCCACCAGCCAGGCCGGCGCGGCGGGCACCACCCTGCGCTCGCTCGCCGAGGCGAAGGGCATCTACTTCGGTACCGCCATCACCCAGAGCGACCTCAACAACTCCGCGCTCACCGCCATCGCCGGCAGCCAGTTCGGCATGCTCACCCCCGGCAACGAGATGAAGTGGGACACCACCGAGCCGTCGAGGGGCAGCTTCAACTTCGCCCCCGCCGACAGGATCGTCTCCTTCGCCCAGGCCAACTCGATGAGGCTGCGCGGCCACACCCTGGTCTGGCACAACCAGCTGCCGTCCTGGGTGAGCGGTCTGCCCGCCGCACAGGTGAAGGCCGCGATGGAGAACCACATCACCACCGAGGCCACCCATTACAAGGGGAAGCTCTACGCCTGGGACGTGGTGAACGAGCCCTTCAACGAGGACGGCAGCTTCCGCGCCGACGCCTTCTACAACGCCATGGGCTCCGGCTTCGTCGCCGACGCGCTGCGCACCGCGCGCGCCGCCGACCCGAACGTCAAGCTGTACCTGAACGACTACAACATCGAGGGTCTCAACCCGAAGAGCGACGCCATGTACAACCTGGTGAAGTCGCTCAAGAGCCAGGGCGTCCCGCTGGACGGCGTCGGCTTCCAGGCCCACTTCATCGCCGGCCAGCTCCCCTCGACCTTCAAGGCCAACCTCCAGCGATTCACCGCGCTCGGCGTCAACGTCGCGATCACCGAGCTCGACGACCGCGTCCAGCTCCCCGCCACCACCGCCAGTCTCGCCCAGCAGGCGAGCGACTACGCCGGCGTGGTCAACACCTGTCTGGCCGTCACCGGCTGTGTGGGCATCACCCAGTGGGGCGTCGGTGACGCGGACTCCTGGATCCCGGGCACCTTCCCCGGCTACGGCGCGGCCACCATGTACGACGCCAACTATCGGCCGAAGCCCGCCTACACCTCATCCGCCACGGCCCTCGGCGCCGGCACCGGCCCCTCGCCCTCCCCCACCCCGACCGCCCCGGGCGGCGCCTCGTGCAAGGTGACCGGCGCGGTCAACGCCTGGAACACGGGTCTGACGGAGGACCTCACCCTCACCAACACCGGCCCGTCCACGATCAATGGCTGGTCCCTGGCGTTCACCCTGCCCGCCGGCCAGACCGTGACCGGCAGTTGGAACGCCTCCCTCACCCCGACCACCGGCCAGATCGCCGCCACCAGCCTCAGCTACAACGGCACGCTGGCCCCCGGCGCCTCCGCCTCGTTCGGCTTCCAGGCCACCCACACGGGCAACACCTCGCTTCCCACCGTGTTCAGCCTCAACGGCACGCCCTGCGCGACGGCCTGACGCCCCTCTCGAACCGCTGGGGGCACGGTCTTCCTGCCCCGCCCCCGACACACCCGCACCCGCACCCGCACAAGACCGTCGAAGGAGAACCATGCAGCACCCCCACCGAGCCCGCTCACGCCGCGCCTGTCTGCTGGGACTACTGGCCACCGCCACCCTGGTGTCGGTCGGCACGGCGACCGCCGCTCCCCCTGCCGCCCGAGCCACCACCCTGGGCGCCCAAGCCGCCCAGTCCGGCCGGTACTTCGGGACCGCCGTCGCGGCCTTCAAGCTCAACGACCGTACGTACGCGACGGTCCTGGACCGCGAGTTCAACAGGATC
Organism: Streptomyces sp. NPDC001415; assembly: GCF_053597395.1. Taxonomy (NCBI): domain Bacteria; kingdom Bacillati; phylum Actinomycetota; class Actinomycetes; order Kitasatosporales; family Streptomycetaceae; genus Streptomyces; species Streptomyces sp. NPDC001415. The sequence goes on along the minus strand of NZ_JBSFIE010000025.1, from coordinate 32,194 downwards.
ACGCCGGAGAACGAGATGAAGTGGGACACCACGGAACCGTCCCGGGGATCGTTCAACTTCGGCCCCGCCGACCAGATCGTCAACCATGCCCTGGCCCATGGGCAGAAGGTCCGTGGCCACACCCTCGTATGGCACTCCCAACTGCCCGGCTGGGTCGGCCGCATCACCGACGCCAACACCCTGCGCGGCGTGATGAACAACCACATCACCGGGGAGATGGCCCACTTCAAAGGCAAGATCCACTCCTGGGACGTGGTGAACGAGGCCTTCGCGGACGGCGGCAGCGGACAGCACCGTTCCTCCGTCTTCCAGAACGTCCTGGGCAACGGCTTCATCGAGACGGCCTTCAGGACGGCCCGCACGGCCGACCCGGCGGCCAAGCTCTGCTACAACGACTACAGCATCGAGGACTGGAACAGCGCCAAGACCCAGGGCGTCTACCGCATGGTCCGCGACTTCAAGGCGCGGGGCGTACCCATCGACTGCGTCGGCTTCCAGGCCCACTTCGGCGCCGGCGGGCCGCCCGCGAGTTTCGGCACCACCCTGGCGAACTTCGCCGCCCTCGGCGTCGACGTACAGATCACCGAACTGGACATAGCCCAGGCACCGCCGAACGCATACGCCAACACGGTCAGGGCCTGCATGAACGTCCCACGCTGCGCCGGCATCACCGTATGGGGAATCCGGGACACGGACTCCTGGCGCCCCGGAGAGAATCCCCTGCTCTTCGACGGCGGCGGCAACAAGAAGTCGGCGTACTACGCGGCGCTCACCGCCCTCGGCGGGACTCCCGCCCGGCAGAAGTGACGCTGGTTCAACGCCGTACCCGGCGCGGGTGAGCACCGCCCGCGCCGCACGACGTCGCGTCCTCGCTGACGGGCTACAGCTTCTCGAAGAAGAACTCGTGCTTGAGGAAGGACGTGTCGTACTCATGGCCCGGGTGGGGCGGAAGCAGTTGGGAGGCCTGGAACAGGCGCCAGCCGTCCTCCAGGGCGGCGAGGCCCGTCTCGTAGGGCGCCTCGTCGCCGTCCCCGGTAGTCGCACGGGTCCTGCCCGTGCCGTCGTAGCGGGACCAGCCGACGACGTGCGAGTCGAGCGCCGACGTGGCGAGGTACAGCACGAGGACTTGCTGCTTCATACGTTCCCCCGCAGGGCCGGCCGGTTGTTGGCACGGGTGATCCAGTACTCGATGTCGAACGTGTCGTCCCCGGTCAGCGCGCGCCACAGCAGTGCCCGGTTGTAGATCTCCAGGCGCCCGGTGGCCCACTCGTACCACGGGAAGGTGGTACTGAGTTCGGCCGTCACGGCTGGATCGTCCAGGTCGGAGGTGTCCCAGAGCCTGACCTGTGGCACGGTCGGGTTGAGGCGGATCTTGTACATGTACCGCTGCCGTGCGGTGTCGTTGCGCCGGCCGCCGTGCCAGATTCCGTGGTGGACCAGAACGATGGTTCCGGCGGGGCAGGTCAGCCGGGTCTGCCCTCGCAGGTTCTGCACGCGTCCGATGTCGGTCTCGTTGATGCGGCGCAGGTGACTCCCCGGCACGCTGAGGGTTCCGCCCATGTCCGGAGTCACGTCATGGGGGTAGTACATGAGCTGGATGTCGAAGGCGTCCGGGCGGACGTCGATGATCGCGTCCGCGTGAAGGTTCTGCGCGCTGCCCTCGTGCGGCTGACGGACGTGCACCGCGTGGTGGTCGACCGTCGGGTCCGGCCCGACCAGGCTCTCCACCGCACCGGCCACGGCGGGCAGGGCGAGCATGCGCGCAATGAAGGTGTCCTCGGGGAAAGCCTTCAACAGCGGTGTTCCGTAAGGGACTTCGGGTATCCCCGAGGACAGGGTGGCAATGGCCTGTTCGTTCAACTCCTGCGGCACGACCGCGTCCAGGCGCAGAAACCCCTGCGCGACGAAGCGTGCCACCTGAACCGAGGTGAGCAGCTCTTTAGTGGTGGGCATGCGACAAAGCTAGGACGCGAACCCGTCACGGGCGTGGGATGTAATCGTCGGTCACTGGTAGATTTTCACCACCATGGAAAGCGTGTCCCTGTGTCTGGATCGCCCGCCCGAGGTGGTGAACGCCGGCGTGGCTGTGCACGGGACGTCCACCGCGCACGAGATCTTCCGGTTGCCCGACCTGTGGCAACTGCACCTGTACAGCTATGTGGGGCGGCTGTCCGTCGAGGGCACCGTCCACCCCATCCGGCCCGGATGTGTCAGCCTGATCCCACCGGACACCGAGGTGCACTTCCACTACCGGGGCAGGTCTGAACACCTGTATGCCCATCTCCGTCTCCCCTCCGCCGGCCCCCGCCGCTCCGTACCCCTGATGCAGGACGCCGGGCCCGAAGGGCCGCTCATGGCGGGCCTGTTGAGACACGCGGTCGCCGCGCTGCCCGTGTCCGCCGCGCGCGCGTCCGCCGAGGTGTGGACGGTTCTGTGGCGCGCCGCCCTGCTGGCCGGTTCCGACGAACCCGGGCGCCGGCACCCCGTCGTGACCTCCGCCCGGGCCTACATCGAGGAGCATCTCGCCGAGCCACTGCCCGTGCCCGTCATCGCGCGGGCCGCCCGTGTCTCGCACACGCACCTGACACGTCTGTTCCGGGCGGAGACGGGCCTCACCGTCATCGCCTACGTCCGGCGTCGAAGGCTGGAGCGCGCCCGCCATTTGCTCCAGTCCTCGACCCTCTCCATCCCCTCCATCGCCGCGGCGGTGGGCATCGCCGACCTACAGGCCTTCAACAAGGCCTGCCGTCGCGAGTTCGGGACGGGCCCGCGAGCGGTGCGCGCCGCCCGCGTCCCCTGAGAGCCCGTGTCTGAGAAACCAGGCCCTTGGGGCTGGTCAGTCAGTGGTCGAGGTGGTCGACGGTCGGCCCCTCATGCGGCGCTTCCCGCAAGGCACCTTCGATAGTACGGTCGCGCGCATCACCTACGACCGCCGGAGGATTCCGCATGTCCGCACGGTACTTCGAGGACTACGCACCCGGCCACGCCAGAGCCGCGCCGCGTGCGGCCCTGGTCTCCGACGCCCCCAGAATCGACCTCAACGGGGACTGGGCGTTCCGGTTCTCGCCCACCCTGCGCCCGGAACCGGACGGATTCGAAGCCCCGGACTTCGACGACGCCTCCTGGGACGCCCTGAGCGTCCCCTCGCACTGGCAACTGCACGGCTACGGACGGCCCATCTACGTCAACATCGCCTACCCGATACCGGTCGACCCGCCCTTCGTCCCGGACGAGAACGAGACCGGGGACTACCGCCGAGTCTTCGACCTGCCCGCCACCTGGGCGGGCACGCCGGCCGTGCTGCGCTTCGAGGGCGTGGACTCCTGCGCCCGGATCTGGCTCAACGGCCTTGATCTGGGCGTCACTTACGGCAGCCGCCTGCCCGCCGAATTCGATGTGACCGAGCTGCTGCGGCCCGGCCGCAACGTGCTGGCGGTCCGGGTGCACCAGTTCTCCGCGGGCACCTACCTGGAGGACCAGGACACCTGGCGCCTGTCGGGCATCTTCCGCGACGTGTCCCTGCTGGCCCTCCCCGCGGGCGGCATCCGGGACGTCTTCGTACACGCCGACTACGACGCGGACACCGGCGAGGGCCGGCTCCGAGTGGAAGCCGATGCGGACGCGCCGGTGCGGATTGACATCCCGGCCCTCGGGATCCACGACCGGCCGGCCACGGCCGAGTTCGCCTTCGCCGCGGTACGGCCCTGGAGCGCGGAGGACCCGCAACTCTACGAGGCGTACCTGGCCACCGGCAGCGAGCGCGTCCGGATCCGGGTCGGCACGGGCCCGGGCGAGGCCTACCCCGACTCGCGTCAGGCCGTACGCGTCGGACGTTTCCGCGCGACCGTGGACGAACTGCAGACGCCCTATGTGCGCCCCCAGGAGAACGGCAACCGAGCGGACATCCGCTGGGCCACCTTCACCGACCAAGCCGGGAACGGACTGCGCGTCGCGGCGAGGAGCCGTTCCATTTCGCCGCGCGCCGCTGGACCGACCGACAGCTCGACGCCGCCCGGCACCACACCGATCTCGTGCCGGGCCCGGTGATCCACCTCCACACCGACCATGCCGTCCAGGGCCTCGGCACGGCCGCGGTGGGACCCGGTGTCCTGCCTCAGTACAGGCTCGAACTCGCCCCGGGGGACTTCACGTTCGTCCTCACCCCTCTGCGGCAGAGCTGAGACCACCGAGCGGCCCGCCGCACCAGAGTTCCTGGTGCGGCGGGCCGCTCCGTGCTGCCATGGCCGGACCCTGCGTCGGGCCGTCGCTGCCCGCGAGCGGTCAATTGATCAATTCGTCGAACCGGTTCGGGAAGTTAGCACCGTGACACCCGGTCAGCAATACCCCTGATACAGGGTTTTCCCCTGTTGCCTCCCGTGGCTGGGAATGTGTGCGCGAAGTATTGACAGCCGCAGGAGCCGTTCCTAACTTCCTTCATGCGAACCGGTTCGACAGCCGGGCTCGCTCTTCCCACGACCCGCACCCTGACGACCGGTGGGCGCTCCCTCTTCGAGGGTGTCGAACCGGTTCGAGCAAGGAGTCGCCGTGAACATCGGTGAGATCGCCCGGCGAGCCGGTGTCTCGCGCTCCACCGTGTCCTACGCACTGAGCGGCAAACGCCCGGTGTCGGACGACACCCGCCGCAAGATCCAGGAGGTCATCGACGAGTTGGGATACCGCCCGAACGCCAGCGCACGGGCCCTGGCCAACGGCCGGACCAGCACGATCGGCCTGGTGTTCCCACCGGCGGGGAACCACTACACGGGCATGCAGTTGGACTTCATCGGCAGCGTGGTGGAGGCCGCCGCGGCATACGACTACGACGTGCTGCTGTCACCGAGCGGCGAGGACAGCGACCGCTCGTTCCAGCGGTTGCTGGGAGAGCGGCGCGTCGACGGGGCGATCCTCATGGAGATCAGGCTGGAGGACGACCGGGTCGACCACCTGGCCGCCCTTGACTTCCCCTCCGTCGCCATCGGCCGTACCTCCGATCCCGAAGGCGGCTGGTGGGTCGGCCTGGACCACACCGCGCTGGCGGCTGCGTGCGTCCACCACCTGGCGGATCTCGGCCACCGCAGGGTCGCCTTCGTCAACCGGCCCGAGCAACTGCTGCGAGCCGGATACGAATCCGCGCACCGGGGTCTCGACGGCTTCACCAAGGCCGCCGCCGAGCGCGGCCTGACCGTGCGGACGTACTGCTGCGGGGACGATGCCACGTCCGGCCAGGAGTGCCTGGAGCGGATCCTGCACGACGACCCGGCCACCACGGCCCTGGTCACGCTGAACGAGGCCGCGCTGGGCGGTCTCTACCGAGGGCTCGCCCAGGCGGGCCGCCACGTTCCGCGCGACTTCTCCGTCACCGGGGTCGTGGCCGGTCGGTGGGCGGAGACGGTGACCCCGCAGCTCACCGCGGCGGACGTACCGGCCAAGGAGATGGGCCGGCGCGCCGTCGACCTGCTCGTGGAGCGGCTCGGCCACCCCGGCGCGCCGCCCCGGCACCATCTCCTGGTGCCGCCGATCTCTCTGCGGGCGAGCACGGGGCCCGCGGGAATCCCGCCCACTGCGGGCGCCGGGCTCCACACCACGCCCTGACCGCGACCACGCGCACCTCCTCACACCACCGGCGCCCGAGCCGTACGGCAGTGCCGTTCGCCGTGCCGGCCTCTCCTCAGCACCCCCTGCCCCGGCACCCGTATGTCCAGAACAAAGGAACCTCGATGAACAGCTTCTCCGGACGGCGCCGTCTGACCGTCGCCGCCCTGACCGCCCTGGCCGTGACCGTCACCGCCACCGCCTGTTCCTCCGGCTCGGGCAGCGGCACCGCCAAGGGCGCCGACGGCGACACGTACACCATCTGGGACCCGTACCCGCAGTTCGACAAGAGCTCGGCCTGGGTCAAGCTGCTCGACCAGTGCGGCGCCAGGGCCGGGGTGAAGGTCAAGCGGACCGGGTTCGACACCAGCGACCTGGGCAACAAGGCACTCCTCGCGGCGCAGCAGGGCAACTCGCCGGACCTCCTCGTCGTCGACAACCCGGTGGTCTCCACGCTCGCCGAGGCGGGTGTGCTCACCACGACCGAGGAGAACAAGGTGGACACCTCCAAGGTGGACCCCAACCTGCTCGCGGCCGGCCAGTCCGGCGGCAAGACGTACGGCACGCCGATCGGCGCCAACGCGCTCGCCCTCTTCTACAACAAGAAGGTCCTGAAGGAAGCCGGGGTGGACATCGCCTCGGTCAAGGACTGGAAGTCCCTGACGGCGGCACTGGAGAAGGCCAAGAAGGCGGGCAAGAAGGGCATCACGTTCTCGGCGATCGGTACGGAGGAGGGCAGCTTCCAGTTCCTGCCGTGGTTCTGGGGCTCCGGCGCCAAGCTGACCGAACTCGATTCTCCCCAGGCCGTGTCCGCCCTCTCCCTGTGGAAGGACTGGCTGAAGAACGGCTACGCCCCGAACTCGGTGCTCAACAACACCCAGACGACGAGCTGGCAGGAGTTCGCCAGTGGCGACTACGCGTTCATCGAGAACGGCACCTGGCAGCTCGCGGGCGCCAAGAAGGCCGGCCTCGACTACGGCGTCCTGCCCGTTCCCGGCGTGAACGGAGGCAACGCCGCCGCCCCGACCGGCGGTGAGTTCGTGACCACCCCGGTACAGAAGGACACCGGCCGCTACGCCACGTCCCAGAAGCTGGCGACCTGTCTGACCAGCGCCGACAACATCTACAACACCGACACCACGCTGTCCTACGTCGCTCCCACCAGCGAGGTCCAGGCCAAGCAGGTGGCCGCGAACGCCGAGTTGAAGCCGTGGGTGGACGCGGTCAAGGCGGCCAAGGGCCGCACCAGCGGGGACCTGGGCACCAAGTACCCCAAGATCTCCGAGCAGATGTGGAAGGCCGTCCAGTCCGCACTCAGCGGGTCCAAGTCGCCCCAGGACGCACTGTCCGCGGCCCAGTCAGCCGTCAAGTAGCCCGATAACAAGGGTCGTTCATGAACCACACGACACAGCCGCCGGCCCACCGGTCCGTGCCCGTCCGGAACGCGTCGGCCACCGCCGCCCCGCCCCCGGCTCGCGGAACGAAGCGCCGCAGGCCCACCTCCACTCAGTGGGCCGCCTGGGGATTCCTCGCCCCCGTGACCCTCTACCTCGCCCTCTTCTACGCCTATCCGCTGTACCGCAACCTCGACCTGAGCCTGCGCAACTACACCGTCCGCTCCTTCGTCCAAGGCGACGCGCCGTTCACCGGCCTGAAGAACTACCGCACCGTCTTCGCCGACCCGACGTTCGCCCCGGCCCTGCTGCACACAGCGCTGTTCACCGCCCTGTGCCTGGTCTTCCAGTACGCCTTCGGCCTGGCCCTCGCCGTCTTCTTCAACCAGCACTTCCGGCTCTCGGCCACCCTGCGGGCCCTGTTCCTGGTGCCCTGGCTGCTGCCGCTGATCGTGTCGGCCTCCACCTGGTCGTGGATGCTCAACAGCGACTCCGGCGTCATCAACGCCGTCCTGCACACCATCGGCGTCGGGCCGGTGAACTGGCTGACCTCGCCCTCCTGGTCGCTGGCCTCGGTGATCATCGCGAACATCTGGATCGGCATCCCGTTCAACCTGGTCGTGCTCTACAGCGGCCTGCAGTCCATCCCGGCCGGCCTGTACGAGGCCGCGGCGCTCGACGGGGCGAGTGCCTGGCGCCGGTTCTGGAGCATCACCTTCCCGCTGCTGCGCCCGGTGTCCGCCATCACCCTGCTCCTGGGTCTCGTCTACACGCTCAAGGTCTTCGACATCATCTGGATCATGACCAAGGGCGGCCCGGCGGACTCGTCCACCACCTTCGCCACCTGGTCCTACCAGCTCGGATTCGGCAGCATGCTGCCCGCATTCGGCCCCGGAGCCGCCGTCGGCAACCTGCTTGTCGTCGCCGCCCTGGTCTTCGGCCTGGTGTACCTGAGGGTCCAGCGGAAGCAGGCACTGTCATGAACCGAAGCCGACGCCGTACGTGGTGGAAGACGGCAGTGGGCCTGGCGCTGACGGCGGTCATGCTCTTCCCGGTCTACTGGATGCTCAACGTCTCCCTCACCCGCGACCAGGACATGCGCAAGAGCCCGCCGGAGCTGCTGCCGCTCCATGGCACCCTGGCCGGCTACCGCACCGTCCTCGACGAGCAGTTGCCCTACCTCGGCACGAGCCTCGGCATCGGCCTGGGCACCGTCGTCCTGACCGTGGTCCTGTCCGCGCCCGCCGGCTACGCGCTGGCCAAGCTGCGCCCGCGCGGCGGCGGTGTCCTGAGCTTCGTCCTGCTGGCTGCCCAGATGATCCCCGGGATCATCATGGCGATGGGCTTCTACGCCATCTACCTCCAGCTCGGCCTGCTCCAGTCCGTCCCCGGGCTCATCGTCGCCGACTCCACCCTGGCCGTCCCCTTCGGCGTCCTGATCTTCACGGCGTTCATGTCGGGCATCCCCGGCGAACTGCTCCAGGCGGCGCAGATGGACGGAGCGAGTGCCCTGCGCACCTTCCGGTCCATCGTCCTGCCGATGAGCCGCAACGCCGTCGTCACCGTGTCCCTGTTCGCGTTCCTTTGGTCCTGGTCCGACTTCATCTTCGCCAGCACCCTCGTCAACGGCGGTGCCCAGGAGCCGATCACGCTCGGCATCTACCACTACATCGGCAACAACAACCAGGAGTGGAACGCCATCATGGCGACCGCCGTCGTGGCCTCCTTGCCCGCCGCGGTCATCCTCGTCCTCGCCCAGCGCTACGTCGCCGCCGGTGTGACCGCCGGCGCCGTCAAGGACTGAGACCGGCCCTCCCCCGCCATGACCGTGAACCACCCGCGCGCGTCGGCCTGCTGACGCCCCCTGCTCCAGAAACGAGTCACGACACATGACCGCCGCCCGAACCGGCCCGGCCTTCTCCGTCCACGACATCCCGTTCAGCACGTACGGATCCTGGTTCGACATATCGCCCGTGGTGGCCGAGAAGACGTACGCCGAGGACCTTCACCTCGTCTCGCACCAGAACGGCATGCACGGCGTCCTGCGCCTGGTCCCCGTGGACCCGGCCACCGGGGATCGGGCCGCCACCCGTGTGGAGGCGGCACCGGGCCTGCTCGGCTGGGTCGGCGAGAGCGGGCGCGTCGACCTCGCCTACGAGTCGCCGGACACCGTTCGCCTGCGGGGGAGCGGCCTGGGCATCGGTGTTCTCGCCGCCGCGCACGCCTTGACCCCGTTCAGCGGAACGTACTTCTTCCACGACCCGGCGGCGGACGCGCACGTGTTCACGTCGTACGAGACCGGGCGCCGCTACCGGGTCACCATGGTGTCCGGTTCCATCGCCGACGCGGCCGGAGCGCAGGCCCTGGGCGGCGGCGACCGCGGTCTCACCGTCGTCGCGGGGACGGACGGCGGCTGGGAGATCGCGATCGAGGAATTCGACACCGCCCGCCCGCCCTACGGGCCCTCGGGGACCTTCGACGACATCGTGGAGTCCGCACGGCGCGCCTTCGCGGACTTCGTCGACGCGGTGGCCCCTTGGCGCTCGTCGGCCACCCCGGCCGCCGAACTCGCCGCCTATGTCGTCTGGTCGGCGACCGTACGGCCGGCGGGCCTGGTCGGCCGGCCCGGCGTGCTGATGTCCAAGCACTGGATGGACAAGGTCTGGAGCTGGGACCACTGCTTCAACGCCCTTGCGCTGGCGCCCGGTTTTCCCGAACTGGCCCTGGACCAGTTCCACCTCCCCTTCGACCACCAGGACGACACCGGCGCGCTGCCCGACTCGGTCACCCACTCCGAGGTCCTGTACAACTTCGTCAAGCCGCCCATCCACGGCTGGGCCTTCGGCCACCTGCGCCGCCTGCTGCCGACACCGCCCGACCAGGCCGAACTCGCCCGGGTGTACACCCGGTTGGAGCGCTGGACCGACTTCTGGCTCACCGCGCGAAGAGCCCCGAACGCCCAGTTGCCCTACTACCAGCACGGCAACGACAGCGGCTGGGACAACGCCACCACCTTCGACCCCGAGCGGGTGGTCGTCACCGCCGACCTCGCCGCCTTCCTCGTCCTCCAACTGCACGAACTCGCCCATCTCGCCGAGAAGTTGGGCAGACCGGAGGAGGTGCGCCGGTGGACCGCGACAGCCGAGGAGACTCAGACGGCCCTGCTCGACCAGCTCTGGACCGGCGACAGGTTCCTCGCCCGGTCGGCCGCCACCGGAGACACCTGGGGCAGCTCCAGCCTTCTCGACCTGATGCCCGTCGTGCTGGGCGAGCACCTGCCCGCCGACGTCGCCGGCGCGCTGGCCGACCACATCAAGGCCCATCTGACGCCGTACGGCCTGGCCACCGAACTGACCACCTCGTCGCACTACCTCGCCGACGGCTACTGGCGCGGCCCGATCTGGGCCCCCGCCACCGTCCTCGTCGAGGACGGCCTGCGCCGCGCGGGACACCACCGGCTGGCGGACGACATCAGCGCCCGCTTCCGCGCCCTGTGCGAGACCCACGGCTTCGCCGAGAACTTCGACGCCCTCACCGGAACGGGTCTGCGCGACCGCGCCTACACCTGGACCGCGAGCAGCTACCTCCTCCTCGCCGAAGCGCACGCCCACCGGGACAGCCACTGACCGGCCGTCTCCCCCACAGCCCCGGGACCGTACCGGGCCCGGGTTCCTTCCCCCCTCCAGGAGCCGCACCATGCACTCGCCCACCCGCAGAGCCACAACCAGCACCAGGCGCCGGGCGCTCACGTCCGCCGCCGTCCTCCTGACCTCCCTGGCGACGACCCTGGTACCGGCCACCCCCTCCCAGGCCGCGGACACCGGCGTCACCGTCGACTTCGCCCAGGCCGGAGGCGCCCCCACGTACCGCGCCTCCGGAATGATCTACGGCATGACGCCGAACGGCTCGCTCCCGCAGGACCACTTCTTCAAGGACATCAAGTGGCACTACATGCGGGCGGGCGGCGCCCAGCTCAACAAGGGCGGCTACGCCACCAGCCTCGCCGAGTACCGGACCCGCTGGAACGCCACCCTCGCCCAGTACAAGCGCACCGCCGCCCTCGGCGGCACGTTCATCATCCTGCCGCACGACCTGTGGGGCGCGGACAGCACCACCAAGGTGGGCTGGCCCGGTGACAACGGCGACTGGACGCAGTTCGACAACTTCGTCACTCAGCTCATAGGCGACGTCAAAGCCAACAACATGACGGTCCAGTGGGACCTGTGGAACGAGCCCGACGGCAGTGGCTTCTGGGGCGCCTCGCAGGCTCAGTACCTGCAGATGTGGTCGCGGTTCTACGCCCGCGTCCGGGCCGCCTTCCCGGGCCAGCTCATCGTCGGCCCGAGCATTGCCCGCCAGCCCACCTCCTCCAACAGCTGGTGGACCACGTATCTCAACTACGTCAAGGCCAACAACGTCGCCCCCGACATCTACAGCTGGCACTCCGAACCCGCCGACCCCGTCTCGGGCGCCGCGAGCGCCAACTCCACGCTCGCCGCCGCAGGCCTGACCAACACCCGCCCGTACCAGATCAACGAGTACGCCGGGCTCTCCCAGCAGAACCCCGGCGGCGGCGCCTGGTACATCGGCCGCCTGGAGCGGGCCGGCATCGACGGCCTGCGGGGCAACTGGGCCTCCGGCACAGCTCTGCACGACAACGAGGCCAACCTGCTCACCAAGAACAGCGCGGGCCAGTACCTGCCGCTGGGTGAGTGGTTCATGTACCGCTACTACGGCTCCCAGACCGGCAGCATCGTCAACCTCATCCCCGGCACCAACACCGACGGACTGGCGACGAAGGACAACACGGCGAAGAACGCCAAGGTGCTGCTCGGCAGCAACGGCAACACCGGCAACGTCACCGTCAAACTCACCGGCCTGGGCACCACGTCGGTGGTGGAGGGCGGCAAGGTCCGTGCGGTCGTCCAGCGCGTCCCCCACAACAACGGCGCCGCGGTGGCGGGCCCGGAGACGATCTCCGACACCACCCTGACGGTCAGCGACAACGCGGCGTCGGTGAGCCTCCCTTGGAGCAACGCCAAGGACGGGTACACCGTCACCCTGCTCCCGCCGTCCAACACCACCGTGTCCACGGTCGCCGTCAGCGAGAACAGCGGCCAGTGCCTGGACGACACCAACCTCAGCACCGCCAACGGCACCCAGTACCAGCAGTGGAACTGCGAGGGCGGCTATCAGCAGATGCTCGGCCTCAAGCCGGTGAGCGGCAAGCCCAACACGTACACCGTCGTCGACGAGCACAGCGGCAAGTGCCTTGATGTGTCCGGGGGTTCCACGGCGGACGGTGCCGCCGTCATCCAGTACACCTGCAACGGCACCACCAACCAGCAGTTCACCCTCAAGCCCGTCACGGCCCTTGGCAACAGCAAGGACTACCAACTCGCCGCCGTCCACAGCGGCAAGTGCGTCGACGTCAGCAATATCTCGACCACGGCCGGCGCGCTGGTCCACCAGTGGACCTGCGACCCGGCGAGCGCCCTCGGCACCAAGAAGAACCAGATCTGGCGCCTCCAGGGCAAGGGCTGACACCCGGTAACCCTCCCCGGCTGTCAGAGACACGCGCGGCCGTCCCGTGCCACTGCTACCGCTGCGGGACGGCCGTGCCGCCGTCGCAGAAGGGCGCCCCACTCGAAGCGCTTCGATACGCTGCAACTCTTGCCACGACCGCAACTCGCGCTTAACCTCACAGAAACTTCGAAGCGCTTCACCCATCGACGATCGTCGCCGTGCGGACCCAACCCGCCCAGCCGCACGCCCCCCACCCGTGGAAGGTACAAGCATGGGACGACGCATCACGGCACACCGGCTCACCCGCGGCCTCCTCACCGCCGCTGTCGCACTCGGCGCGACGATCTCCTTCGCCGCCGCTCCCGCTCAGGCCGCGACCTGGAACACCTGCGACCAGTGGGGCAGCACATCGCTGAACGGCTACACCCTGTACAACAACGTCTGGGGCTCCGGAGCGGGATCACAGTGCACCTGGGCCAACTCCGGTTCGAACTGGGGCACTTGGGCCTCCCACCCGAACACGGGCGGCATCAAGTCGTACCCGAACTCGAAAAAGGCCGTCAACAAAGCACTGTCCGGGCTGGCCTCGCTGACCAGCAACTACAACGTGTCCGTGCCGTCGGCGGGGGCGTACAACTCCTCGTACGACATATGGGACGCGGCCAACAAGTACGAGATCATGCTGTGGGTCAACAAGACGGGTCCGGTCGGCCCGATCGGCACACAACAGGCGTCCGTGTCCCTTGGAGGGCACTCCTGGAACGTGTACAAGGGGACCAACGGCAGCAACCAGGTCTTCTCGTTCGTGCGCACCTCCAACTCCAGCTCCGGCACCGTCGACATCCTGCCGATCCTGAAGTGGATCGCGAACACCAAGGGCTGGATGTCCGCGAATGAGGTGATCGGGGTCGTCCAGTTCGGCTTCGAAATCACCTCGGCGGCCGGCGGTCTGAACTTCGCGGCCAACAACGTGACCGTGTCGTCGAGTTAGCCCTCTGCGCGGCAGGGCCGTGCGGGTCATTCAGGGGCGAGCCCCGAGCTGGCCCGCACGGTCAACTCGGGCGCGATCAGCTCGACGACGTCTGTGGCCTGCCCGGCCAGTTTGGTGACGACGTGCTCCACCGCCTGGCGGCCCATCTGTTCGGCGGGAATGGAGACCGCGGTGAGCTGGACGGATGCCTGCAGGGCGACTTGATCGGCACAGATCGCGACGACCGACACGTCCTCAGGAACGGCACGGCCCTGCCGACGCAGCAGACCCAGCAGCGGTTCCACCGCGGACTCGTTCTGCACGATGAACCCCGAGGTGCCGGGACGTTCGTCGAAAACACGGCCCAGAGTGGCGGTCATCGCGTCATAACCGCCCTGGCTCGGCCGATGCAGCAGACGCAGGCCGAGCTCACGGCTCTTGAGGCGCAGCCCCTCCAAGGTGCGTTCGGCGAAGCCGGTGTGCCGCTCGTAGACGGCCGGCGCCTCGCCGATGGCGGCGATCTCACGGTGCCCGAGTCCCGCCAGATGCTCGGCGCACAGGGCGCCGGTCGCGGCGAAGTCGAGGTCGACGCAGGTGAGGCCCGCCGGGTCGGACGGCAGACCGATCAGAACAGCGGGCATCGCGGATTCACGCAGCAGCGGCAGCCGTTCGTCGTCGAGTTCCACGTCCATGAGGATCATGGCGTCGGCCATACCGCTGCCGGTGACGCGACGCACCGCGGCAGGGCCTTCCTCGCCGGTGAGCAGAAGCACGTCATAGCCGTGGGCCCGGGCGGTGGTGGTGACGGCCAGGGCGATCTCCATCATCACCGGCACGTACATGTCGGTCCGCAGCGGCATCATCAGGGCGATGATGTTGGACTTGCTGCTGGCGAGGGCTCGCGCACCGGCGTTGGGATGGTAGCCGAGCGCTTCGATGCTGTGCTCGACCCGTTCCCGGGTGCTGCGCGAGATGGACCGCTTGCCGCTCAGGACGTAACTCACCGTGCTGGCCGAGACTCCCGCGTGTCTGGCGACCTCGGCGAGGGTGACCATATTCCCGCTCTCCTGTGTCCGACGATCTCCGCGGAGAACCGCTTGAACAGTCACGACCATTCCATACGATTGCAGCCGAGAACCGACCCTAGTTGTCAGGGCATGTGGTGTCCAGAGCGGAGTCGAAGCGCTGCACCACGCCCGACCTCGCGGAACAGGCCTCCGGTCAGCCGGCGGGCAGCAGGGTCGGATCCGCCATGATCCGGCGGACCGTCGTCAGCGCCGCGCCGAGGAGCGGTCCGCGCCGGCCCAGGGCGGATGGGCGCAGCGCCTCCGGTGCCCAGGGCCGTACGGTGACGCGGGCGGCCAGTTCCGCGCGTACGGACGGCAGGAGCCAGTCGGCGAGTTCGGCGTAGGCGCCGCCGAGGACGAGGCCGTCCGGGTCGATGAGTTCCACGGCGGACGCGAGGGCGAGGCCCAGGGCGCGCCCCGCACGGTCCAGGGCCCGCAGGGTGGGCGCGTGCCCGGCGCCCGCCCGCTCGGCCAGCAGGGCGACCGGGTCGCCGGCCTGTGCGAGACCGGGTCGCGCGAGACCGGCCTCGCGCAGCACGGCCGCCTCGCCCGCGTACTGTTCCAGGCAGCCACGCGCGCCGCAGGCGCAGCCGGGACCATCCGGTTGGACGGGGATGTGGCCGAGCTCGCCGGCGAAGCCCCGGGCTCCCCGGAACAGCCGGCCGTCGATGATCAAAGCGGCGCCGATACCGGCCTCCGCGGAGACGTGCACGAAGGTCTCCGCGCTCTGCTCGGCGTTCCAGTACTCGGCCAGCGCCCCGAGGTTGGCCTCGTTCTCCGGCTCGGGCACGGTGTCCGGGTCGGGCCAGTGGTGGGCGAGCCGGATGCCGTGCCAGCCGAGGTTGGGCGCGCGCTCGACGAGTCCACCGGGTTCGTTCGGCACCACCCCGGGCACGGCGAGGACGCGCCCTTCGACGCGCAGCCCGAGGGCGGTGGCTCCGGCCTCCGCCTCGGCGGCCAGCGCGGCGGCCTCCGCCAGTACCTGCCCGGCCGGCCGGCCCGTGTTGGCCCGTTCCACCCTGAGCCACAATCGTGTCTCGCCCCGCAGGTCCACCAGGCACGCGCCGAGGTGGGTGGCGCCGATCTCCAGGCCGAGGCCCGCGGGGCCGCGGTCGCTGACGGCCAGTGCCCGTCCTGGGCGGCCGACCCGTCCGCTGGCCGTGGCCGCCGCCTCGGTCAGCGCGCCGCGGTCGATCAGCTCGTCGACCAGGGAGGAGACGGCCGCCCTGGTCAGTCCGACGCGTCCGGCGACGTCCGCGCGGGAGAGCGGGCTGTGCGCGCGGACCGCGCCGAGGACGAGCGCGAGATTCTGTCGGCGCATGTCCTGTTGTGATGCCGGTCCGTTCTCCGCGCCCCTGTTCGTCATGCCGACCCCCGCCACGTGCCACCCTTCCCACCGGTCTTCGGCCGGGGCGACCTGCGGGGCCCCGGCCCGTCGCAGGGTATCCCCGATCCGTTCGAGCGCGTCGCCGTACTCTTCACCGGCTCCGGGGGCCGGGCTCAACGGCGAAGCCCCGCGCGCCCATGCGGTGGCGTGCGGGACCTCGCGTCGGGGTGCCGGCTCGGACACAGGCTCTCAGGCCGGGTAGGGAACGTCCCCCTCACCGGTGCCGGCGGGGTTGACGTGCAGGGCGCCGTCCGGGCCGCCGATCCTCAGCTGCCAGGGGTGCGGGCAGTCGGTGGTCACCCGGAGGCGGTCGCCCGTGCGGCGCAGTTGGAAGCGGGCAGCCTCACCGGGGCCCTCGGTGCGCGGGATCTCGACGGTGCGCTCGGCGCCGTCGGCGAAGGCGTGGACGCGCAGCTCGACGCCGTCGGCCCAGGCGGAGACCGGGTGCTGGTCGTCCGCCCCGAGCGGGATGACGGAGTCGGGCCGGGCGAGCAGCGGCAGGGTGTGGAAGCCGTGCTGTTCACGTACCCAGCGCGGGCCGGTGACCTGGTCGCCGGTCAGGATGTTGGTCCACGTCCCCTCGGGCACGTAGTACTCGACCGTGCCGTCCTCGGTGAACACCGGGGCGACGAGCAGGTCGTCGCCGAGCAGGTACTGCCGGTCGAGCGTGGCGGCGGCGGGGTCGTCGGGGAACTCCAGGACCATGGCGCGCATCACCGGCACGCCGGTGGTGTGCGCCTGTTGGGCGGCGCGCTGGAGGTAGGGGGCCAGGCGGTGCTTGAGCAGCGTGAACTCCCGGGTGACCTCGACGGCCTCCTCCCCGAAGTCCCACGGCACGCGGTAGGACTTGCTGCCGTGCAGCCGGCTGTGCGAGGAGAGCAGGCCGAACTGCGTCCAGCGCTTGAAGACCGCGGGCGTCGGGGTGCCCTCGAAGCCGCCGATGTCGTGGCTCCAGAACCCGAACCCTGACAGGCCCAGCGAGAGACCGCCGCGCAGCGACTCCGCCATGGCGTTGAAGTGGGACTCGCAGTCGCCGCCCCAGTGCACCGGGTACTGCTGGCCGCCGGCGGTCGCGGAACGGGCGAAGAGCAGGGCCTCCCCCTCCCCGCGCTCCTCGCGGAGCAGATCGAACACCGCCCGGTTGTACAGGTGGGTGTAGTAGTTGTGCATCCGCTCCGGGTCGGAGCCGTCGTGCCAGACCACGTCGGTGGGGACGCGCTCGCCGAAGTCGGTCTTGAAACAGTCCACGCCGACGGCCAGCAGGGTGCGCAGCTTGCCGGTGTACCAGTCACGGGCGGCCGGGTTGGTGAAGTCCACGAGCGCCATGCCGGGCTGCCACAGGTCCCACTGCCAGACGCTGCCGTCCGGGCGGCGCACCAGGTAGCCCTCCCGCATGCCCTCGGCGAACAGCTCCGACTTCTGGGCGATGTACGGGTTGATCCACAGGCAGATCCGCAGCCCCCGCTCCTTGAGCCGGGCCAGCATGCCTTCCGGGTCGGGGAAGGTGTCCCGGTCCCAGTCGAAGTCGCTCCACTGGTAGCCGCGCATCCAGAAGCAGTCGAAGTGGAAGACGCTCAGCGGGATGCCGCGCTCGGCCATGCCGCCGACGAAGCGGTTGACGGTGGCCTCGTCGTACTCGGTGGTGAAGGACGTGGTCAGCCACAGGCCCAGCGCCCACGCCGGCGGCAGCGCGGGGCGGCCGGTGAGCGCGGTGTAGCGATCCAGGATCTGCTTGGGGGTCGGGCCGTGGACGACGAAGTACTCGATGGACTGGTCCTCGACGCTGAACTGCACCTGGCCGACGGACTCGGAGCCGATCTCGTAGCCGACCTTGCCGGGGTGGTTGACGAAGACGCCGTAGCCCCGGTTGGTCAGGTGGAACGGGACGTTCTTGTAGGCCTGTTCGCTGCTGGTGCCGCCGTCGGCCTGCCAGATGTCCACCACCTGGCCGTTGCGGACGAACGGGGTGAACCGCTCCCCCAGCCCGTACACCAACTCTCCTACGCCCAGGGCGAGTTGGCCCAGCATGTGGTGGCGGCCCTCGGCGTCGGTGACGAAGCCGGTGCCACGCTCGCCCACCGAGGTCAGCAGCCGGCCGCCGGCGGTGAACTCCAGCCGCCACGGCTTGGAGGTGTCCACGCGCAGCGTCAGTTCGCCGGCGCAGAGCTCCACCACGTCGCCGTCCCTGCGTACCTTCCCACTGCCCTGTTCGGAGCCGGGCAGCGCGAACTCCGGGCCGCGCCGCACCGAGCCGGCGTGGTGGGTGGCGCGCACCCCGATCACGCCCTCGGCCGGGGACCAGCACTCGACGGTCAGCAGTGGGCTGTTGAGCGTGTCACCACGGCCGCGCACGTGCTTCACGGGCGCGTAGAGGGTCAATCGCTCCTCGTCGGTCCGGACGTCAGCGACCTCGGTGGCGTAGCGCGCGGTGACGCCCGGGCGCATCAGCCAGTAGCCGTCGGTGAACTTCATCGGGCAGGTTCCTCCGTCCGCGCGCGGTGCGCGGTGATCAGGCCCCGGTACCAGTGGTAGCTGTCCTTGGGGGTTCGGGTCAGGGTGTCGTAGTCGACGTGGACCAGGCCGAAGCGCTGCTCGTAGCCGCGGGCCCATTCGAAGTTGTCCAGGAGGGACCACACGTAGTAGCCGCACACGTCGACCCCGGACGCGACGGCGTCGGCGACGGCGGCGAGATGGCCGGCCAGGTAGTCGATCCGTTCGGCGTCGTGGATCCGGCCGTCGGGGGTGAGGCTGTCGGCCTCGGCGGAGCCGTTCTCGGTGATCCAGATCGGCGGGAGCCGCGGGTAGCGGGCGTGGAGGTCGCGGAGCAGTTCGGTGAGCGCCGACGGGACGACGGGCCAGCCCATGGTGGTGAGCCTGGTGCCGTACAGGTTCGGCTCGGCGACGCCGATGTCCGTGGCGGTGCGCAGTTCGGGGTCGTCCTGGTGGTGCGGGGCAGCCGCGATGGTGATCGGCCGGTAGAAGTTGATGCCGACGAAGTCCAGGGGCGCGCCGATCAGTTCCAGGTCGCCCGGCCGCCGCCAGGGGCCGTCGGCGAGCCCCTCCCAGGTCTCGGCCTCGTGCTCGGGGTAGCGCCCGGCGAACAGCGGCTCGGTCCAGACCTCGTTGTGCAGGACCTCGGCCCGACGCAGGGCGGCGAGGTCCTGGGGGCGGTCGGTCAGGGCGTGCAGGCGGTCGAGGTTGAGGGTGATGCCGACCTCGCGGGCGCCGGCCGCGCGCAGTTCCCGGACGGCGAGGCCGTGGCCGGCCAGCAGGTGGTGGGCGGCCGCCAGCGCCCCGCGGCCTTCCAGGGCGCCGGGCGCGTGCCGGCCCTCGGCGTAGCCCACGAAGGCAGAGCAGAACGGTTCGTTGAGGGTGATCCAGCGCTCGACCCGGTCCCCGTAGCGCTCGGCGGCGACGGCCGCGTACTCGGCGAACGCCTCGGCGGTCTCCCGGACGCGCCAGCCGCCTCGGTCCTCCAGCGCCTGGGGCAGGTCCCAGTGGTAGAGGGTGGCGGCGGGCGCGATCCCGGCGGCGAGCAGTTCGTCGATCAGCCGGTCGTAGAAGTCCAGGCCCTTCGGGTTGACCGGGCCGGTTCCCCGCGGCAGGAGGCGCGGCCAGGCGATGGAGAAGCGGTAGCCGTCGACGCCGAGGTCCCGGAGCAGGGCGACGTCCTCGGGGTAGCGGTGATAGTGGTCGCAGGCGGTGTCGCCCGTGGCGCCGCCGAGGGTACGGCCCGGGGTGTGGCTGTAGGTGTCCCAGATGGACGGGCCGCGGCCGTCCTCGTCGTGGGCGCCTTCGATCTGGTAGGCGGCGGTGGCCGCGCCGAAGCGGAAGTCGGGGGGCAGGTCCGGGTGTGCCGGGGTGCTCATGCGGCGGTACCTCACGGGTCTCTCGGAGATCGGGCGCACGGTCGGCCCCGCGTCGCGGGGCACGGCGGCGGTCACAGGTGCGGTGCCAGCCCGAGGCTGTGCAGCCAGGAGAGCTGGGCGGGCGGGTTGGAGCCGCAGCCGCCGCCGTGGTCGGCGAAGGGCCACACCGTCATGGTCCGGTCCTCGCCCGCGTAGTGGTTGAAGGCGGCGTAGACCGTGGAGGGCGGGCAGACCGGGTCCATCAGGCCGACGCTGAACAGGGCCGGCGCGGTGGCCCGCCCGGCGAAGTTGACGCCGTCGAAGTAGTCGAGGGTGTCGAAGGTCGGCACCACGCGGTGCCGACTGTGCCAGCGCAGGTACTTGGCGATCTCCGGGTACGGCCCCTCGCCGGTTATCTGCACGGCACGGCGGAAGTGGCACAGGAACGGGACGTCCGGCATCACGGCCGCGACGCGGTCGCCGCTGAGGCCGGCGACGGCGAGGGCGAGGCCGCCGCCCTGGCTGCCGCCGCTCACCACGACGCGGTCGCTGTCGAGCCCCGGCAGCTGAGCGACGGCGTCCACGGCGCGCACGCAGTCGGTGATCAGCCGCCGGTAGTAGTAGTTCTCGGCGGAGTCGATGCCCCGGGTCATGAAGCCCTCGACCCACTGGGTGCCGTCGCCCATGCCCCGGTCCGGGGTGTCATGGCCCTGACCGCGGCTGTCGACCACGAGGTGGGCGTATCCGGCAGCGGACCAGAACAGGTGCTCCGTGGGCAGCCCGCGGCCACCGCAGTAGCCCATGTAGCTGACGACGACGGGCAGCGGCCCGTCCACGCCGCGCGGCCGCAGCAGCCAGGCGGCCACCGGCTCGCCGTTCCAGCCGGGGAACCGTACGTCGTCGACCTCGACGGTGCGCAGCGCGTGCTGCGAGGTGACGCGTTCGGCCTTGACCGCCGCGCCGTGCGAGCGGGCGTCGGCGAGGGTTCGCCGCCAGAACTCGTCGAAGTCCTGCGGGATGGTCAACTCGGGCCGGTAGCCGACGAGTTCGTCAAGTCCGAAGTCTGTGAGCGGCATGGGTGCTTCCTCCGGGTGGAGCGATGACGAGCCGATGTGGTGGGACGTGCGCAGCGACATGGGGGCCGTCTCCGGGCCGCGGAGACGGCGGGGGTGGAGCGGGCGCGGTACCAGGGGGCCTCGCGGCTTCGGCAACCGGGCGGGAACGGATGGCGGCCCGCCCCCCTGTGAGCGGGCCGCCGGTCTGTGGGGCGACGGGTGTCAGTCGGCCGCGCTGAAGCGGAAGGCGGAGAGCCGGAAGTCGCCGTGCAGGGTCAGGCTCAGGTCGTGCACGCCGTCGAGCGGGGCGGCGAGGTCTGCGGTGGCGCCCGTCGCCGCGTAGCGGTCGCCGGTCACGGGCACGTCGATCCGGGCCAGGACCCGGTCGCCCAGCCTGGCTTCGAGCCGGGCCCCGCCCGTGCCGGCACCCTCGCGGCTGGTCTCGACCTCGATCCTGGTGGCCCCGGAGAGGTCGATGTCGCAGAAGAGGAGCGTCGCGGGCCGCGCGGGGTCGGTGGGCGTGACGGCGTCGCCGTCGGTGCGGGTGGCGTCGACGATGGTGGCGTCCTCGTAGTCGTCGAAGTCGACCGCCGGGATCCGGTGTCCGACGCCCGCGCGGGGCCCGGCGGCGGTGCCGGTCACGGTGAGCGGTGCGGAGAGGACCGGGTGGTCGGCGCAGCGGGCGACGATCACGTCGTAGTCGCCGGGGTCGACGGCGAAGGCGCCGGTGGTGACGTCCCAGTGGGCGAGTTGCCCGGCCGACAGGCGGAACGTCAGCTCGCGGCTCTCCCCCGGCTCCAGCCAGACCTTGCGGAAGTCGGCCAGTCGCAGCCGGGGTGCCTCGTAGCGGGCCTCCAGGGGCCGGACGTACACCTGGACCACCTCGCTGCCGGGGCGCTGTCCGCTGTTGGTCAGGGTCAGCGTGACGTCGACCGAGCCGTCCTGGCCGATCGACGGCTGCGACAGGCGCAGGTCGCGGTGGGCGAAGTCGGTGTAGGACAGCCCGTGGCCGAAGGGGTAGAGGGGGGCGGCCCGGTGGTACTGGTAGGTCCAGCCCGCCTTGATGATGTCGTAGTCGAGCGGGGCGGGCAGCGGGTCGTCGCCCCGGTACCAGGTCTGCGGCAGGCGGCCCGCGGGCTCTGCCTCGCCGAGCAGGACGGCGGCCAGCGCGTGTCCTGTTTCCTGCCCGCCGTGGGAGGTCCACACCACGGCGGGCAGGTGTTCGTCGGCCCAGTCGAGGGCGTACGGGTAGCTGCTCATCACGACCAGCGCCGTTTCCGGACGGACGGCCGCGACGGTGCGCAGCAGCTCCTCCTGCCCCTCGGGCAGGTCGATGTCCGCGCGGTCCTCCGTCTCGCGGCCGTTGACCAGCGGGTGGTTGCCGAGGACCACGACCGCGACGTCGGCCGCCCTGGCGGCCTCCCGCGCCTCGGCCGCGCCGTCGCGCAACACCTCCCGCCGCCAGCGCTCGGCGTCGTCCGCGCTCTCGGCGGTGACCGTCACCTGGCCGTCGGTCGGGTCTACGGCGGCGTAGCGCCCGGTGAAGACGGAGCGGAGCAGCACGGTGTCGGCGCCGGCCGGTTCGAAGCGGAAGGTCTCCTTGACGAACCAGCTCTTGATGGTGTTCTGGTCGTCGG
This sequence comes from Streptomyces sp. NPDC001415, assembly GCF_053597395.1. Lineage (NCBI taxonomy): Bacteria > Bacillati > Actinomycetota > Actinomycetes > Kitasatosporales > Streptomycetaceae > Streptomyces > Streptomyces sp. NPDC001415. The sequence continues at coordinate 9,718 of NZ_JBSFIE010000025.1, read as the reverse complement.
CCAGGGTGTCGTCGTCCTGGAGGCTCAGGAAGCGGCCGGTGTCGGCGGCGCGCAGCGTGCAGGCGCCGCCGCCCCAGTCGGTCACGTCGAAGGCGCATTTGCCGAGCACGTCGCCCGTGGTGCGCGAGCGCAGGGTGATCCGGTCGGAGCCTTCCACGCGGACCACCTCGCCGCCGTGGGCGCCGACGGCCGCGGCCAGTCCGGTGGCGACGCCCACCTGGTACGGCATGGTGCCGCTGTACCAGTCCTCGAAGAGGGTGTCGGCGAGCGGGCCGATGACGGCGATCCTCGGTGTGCGGTCCGGGTCGAGCGGCAGCAGGCCGTCGTTCTTGAGCAGCACCGTCGATTCGATCGCGGCGTACCGGGCCAGGGCGCGGTGCTCGGGGCTGTCGATCACCTCGGCACCGATCCCGGCGTAGGGATCCAGTTCGGGGTCGAACTCACCGAGCCGGAAGCGCACTTCGAGCTGCCGTCGGACCGCGCTGTTCACGTCGGCCTCGTCGATCAGACCGCGCTCCAGGGCCTCGCGCAGCCGGCCGACCGGCGTCCCGCTGTCCTCGCCGTGGTCGGTGAAGTTGTCGATGCCGGCCTTGAGAGCGGCGGCGTGGGATTCGGCGTGGTCGTCGAAGTAGTGCTCCGGATCGACCAGGTTGGACGGAGCCTCGGCGTCGCTGACCACGAACAGCTCGTGACCGGTCGGCTCGGCCCAGCGGCGCAGCTCCGCCTCGATCAGCGGACTGACGTGGCAGGGGCGGCCGTTGACGAGGTTGTACGCGGCCATCGCGCCGGTCGCGGCACCGGAGGCGACAACGGGGCGGAAGGCCGCCAGGTCGTACTCCTGGAGCACGCGCGGACGCAGTCCGGAGGAGGTGGTGCAGCGGTCGTCCTCGTTGTTGTAGGCGAGGAAGTGCTTGAGTACCGGGGCGGTCCGCAGGTAGGTCGGGTGGTCGCCGGACAGGCCCCGGCAGAACGCCTCGCCGATCCGGGCGGTGTGCACCGGGTCCTCGGAGTAGCCCTCCTCGTTGCGGCCCCAGCGGGGGTCGCGCAGCAGGTTGAGCACGGGGGCCCAGGCCTGCAGCGAGTTGGCTCCCCGCTCGGCCGTACTGATCGCCGGGGGACGGTGGTAGTGGAAGGCCCGCAGCTCGGTCGAGACCGCGTCGGCGACCCGGCGCACGAGGTCCTCGTCCCAACTGGCGCCGAGGCCTACGGCCTGCGGAAAGACCGTCGCCTCCCCGAGCCAGGAGACGCCGTGCAGGGCCTCGCTGCCGGTACGGAAGGGGGCGACGCCCAGACGCGGCACGGCGGGCGCGTACTGGTGCAGCATCGCGAGCCGTTCGTCGAGCGTGAGCCGTTCGACCAGGTCGTCGACGCGCTTGCGCAGCGGGAGCGCGGGATCACGGAAGTCAGGCAGGTCGGCTGCGGGGACGGGAACGGAACTCACGTGGAATACCCCTCGGCGGGCTGGATGCAATGGGCCGTTCATCGAAGCGCTTCGACGCTGCCATGCTCCAATCCGGCTGTCAACTACTCAGGACAGCAAGGATTTTGTATTTGTTCAGGCTCTTGCTCAACCGGTAACGCGTCATTAGTCTCGCCGAAACTTCCAAGCGCTTCGACGCACGGCTGAAGCTTCCGAGCGCTTCGACGTACCGACGGAGAGGGGCCAGGTCACCATGAGAACCGGGTTGAACCGTAGGAGCTTTCCGAGCACCACCGCCACGATTCCATCGCCCGCGGCCCGTCGCCCTCCGGCCCGTTCGAACCGTGCCCGGCCAACCCGATCCTGACCCACCGCGGCACCCCCCGCCCGATCCAGAACACCGGGCACGCCGACCTCGTACAGGCGCCCGACGGCTCCTGGTGGATGGTGCTGCTCAGCGTACGGCCGCGCGGCGGCACCCCCGGCTGGCACGCACTCGGCCGGGAGACGTTCCTCGCCCCGGTCGAGTGGGCGCACGGCTGGCCGGTCGCCGGCGAGGTAGCCGCCGAACTGCCCGCTCCCGCTCGGGAGTTGCGCGGCACCTTCATCTCGAAGGGCGTCCCCGTCCACCTGGGCGAGTACGGCCTGCTCACCCGGCCCACCGACGGCGCCGTCGAGCACGGCGAGATGATGAAGTACTACGAGGAGCTGGGTTACCAGGCCCGCGTCAGTGGTGTCACCACCGCGCTGTGGGACGGCTTCGCCTTCCTCGACCGGGCCGAGCTGAAGTGGCGGGGCCCGGAGGTGACTACACGGTCACCAAGTCCGGCACCACGGTGACCGGAACCGCCTCCTGACCGATGTCCTCCCCGCCCCGGCTGCCGCCCGCCGGCGGCCGGGGCCCCTCATGTATCGAGGTGCACCCATGCTCCCGCTGCCCCCGCGCGTGCTGTTCGGCGCCGCCTACTACCACGAGTACCAGCCGTCCGAGCGGCTCAAGGAAGACCTCGACCTGATGGCGGAGGCGAAGTTCACCGTCATCCGGGTCGGCGAGTCGGTCTGGTCCACCTGGGAGCCGGAGAACGGACGGTTCGACCTGGACTGGCTCCAGCCGGTGCTCGACGCCGCCCACGAACGCGGCATCGCGGTCGTCCTCGGCACGCCCACCTACGCCGTGCCGCCGTGGCTGGCCCGGCAATACCCGGAGATCGCCGCCGACACGGCGACCGGGCGGCGCGCCCACTGGGGCGGCCGCCAGGAGGTCGACTTCTCCCACCCGGCCTTCCGCTTCCACGCCGAGCGGGTGGTGCGCCGGATCGTCGCCCGTTACGCCGACCACCCCGCGGTGATCGGCTTCCAGGTCGACAACGAGCCCGGCTGCCGGCTGCCCCACAACCGGGGTGTCTTCCAGCGCTTCGTCGACGACCTGTGGGCGAAGTACGGCGACGTGGAGACCCTGAACCGCGAGTGGGGGCTGGTCTACTGGTCGCACCGGCTGACCGACTGGTCCGACCTGTGGACGCCCGACGGCAACGCCCAGCCGCAGTACGACGTCGCCTGGCGGGCCTTCCTCGCGCGGCAGACCAGCGAGTTCATCGCCTGGCAGGCCGAGATCGTCCGCGAGTACGCCCGCCCCGGGCAGTTCGTCACGACCTGCCTGCACTACGGCCACCCCGCGCTGGAGGACGACGAGCTCACCGACAGCCTGGACGTCACCGCGGGCAACCCGTACTACGACATGCAGGACGCCCTCGCGCTGCCCGACCCCACCCCCGAGGACCATGAACAGGGCTGGAAGTCCACGGGCGTCTGGGCCCTCTACCAGGGCGCCGACCGGGTCTTCTCCTCCCGCCAGGAGCCGTTCCTCATCACCGAGACCAACGCCCAGGCCATCGGCGGTACTTCGGAGAACCGGCCCGCCTATGACGGCCAGTGGCGGCAGGCCGCCTGGGCCCTGGTCTCCCGTGGCGCGTGGATGATCGAGTACTGGCACTGGCACACCCTGCACTTCGGCACCGAGACGTACTGGGGCGGGATCCTGCCGCACAGCGGCAAGCCCGGCCGGATCTACGCCGAACTCGCGCGCCTGGGGGCGGAGTTCGAGACGGCCGGGTCGCTGGTCGCCGGGATCGAGCCCGATGCCGACATCGCGATGGTCTACTCGATGCCCAGCAAGTGGCTGATGCAGAAGTACCCGCCGCTGGCGAAGGCGGACGGCAGCGATGACCCGACGTCCTACCACCGCATCTTCGACCCCTTCTACCGCGGGGCCTTCGAGGCCGGCCGCCAGGTACGGATCATCCACGCCCGCCAGTTGCACGACGCCCGGGGCATGGGGGTCCCCCCGGCCGAAGGCTGGGGGAGGGCGGGGATAGCGCCCGAACTGGCCGCCCGGCGCCACCCGGTGCTGGTCGTGCCCGCGCTGTACCTCGCCGAGGACTCGCTGCTCGACTGGTTCACGGCCTACGCCGAGGCCGGCGGCCACCTCGTGCTCGGCCCCCGCACCGGCTACGCCGACCACGAGGCCCGGGCGCGCCACGAGACCGCCCCGCCGCGCCTCACGGCCGCCGCGGGCGCGCGGTACGACGAGTTCAGCAACCTGCCCACCGACCTCCCCCTTCGCGCCGCCCCCGACAGCCCGCTGAAGCTCCCGGCCGGCGCGACCGCGACACGCTGGGTGGAGGGCCTCACCGCCACCGACGCCACCGTGCTCGCCGGGTACGACCACCCGCACTTCGGCCGCTGGCCGGCCGTCACCACCCGGGCCCACGGCGCCGGCCGGGTGACCTGCGTCGGCACCGTCCCCGGACGCGACCTGGCCCGGGCGCTGGCCGGCTGGCTCGCCCCAGATCCGGTGAGCGGCTGGCCCGACCTGCCCGCCTCCGTCACCGCGACCACCGGAACGTCCCCCGACGGGCGCCGGGTCCACGTGGTCCACAACTGGAGCTGGCAGCCCGCCGAGGCCCAGCCGCCGGTGGACCTGACCGACGCGCTGGACGGCACCCCGGTGCCCGCCGGCGGGCCGGTCTCCCTGGGCGCGTGGGACGTACGGGTCTTCGCCGCACGATGAGAGAAGGCGGGCGGTGCCTGGCCGCGTACACATATCGGGCCTCTGACACGATGTCGGAATGACCATGAACCATGAAGACCCACCAGGATGCGGCGCCCCCGAGCCCTGGCTGCGCGCTCCCGGTGATCTTGTGCGGGCGAAGGCGCTGGTCTACGACCCGAGCGGGTTCACGTGCTCATCACCGATTCCGGAAGCGGAGAGTGCCGAGTACGGGGCTCACGAGTTCACGCTGGACGGCCTCTCGGTCAGGTTCCGCGTGGCCAAGACGACCCCGACGAAGGTCGGCCAGTTCGTCACGGTGTGGAGGAGGTCCGCGAGCGGGCCGATCCGGCCCTTCGACGCCGAAGACTCCGTCGATCTCTTCGTCATCAGTAGCCGCGATGGCGACCGGTTCGGACAGTTCGTGTTCCCGCAGGACGTGCTCCGCGAACGGGGCATCGTCTCGACGGACGGTTCCGGCGGGAAACGGGCCTTCCGTGTCTATCCGCCGTGGGTGACCACCACCAGCCGCCAAGCCCGCGGCACCCAGATCTGGCAGGTGGAACACTTCCTCCAGCTGTCCGAAGCCGAGCCCGTCGACCTGCCCCGCGCCCACACGCTCTACCACCCCGGCGGGCGCCCGCGACGCTGATGTTTCCTGGTCGCGCCAGAGAGCGGCAGGCGGGGCCTCAGGCGGCCACCGTGTCCCAGATCTTCTTCTGATCGGGGCGGCACGGCCGCTGCGGGGCCCGCTCGGCGAGTCTGGTCATCCAGGCGCCGATCTCCCTCAGTTCCTTGCGCCCGACCGAGGCCCGTACCTGGGGGAACCACATGTGGTCCTCGGCGTCCATGTGCCGCTCCACGATGTCCATCAGAAGGCAGGCCTTCGCGTCGAAGGCGATCTCCTCGGGACGCATGTCCTGCAGCTCGGCCGCCAGGATCTCGGCGATGTGGTGTTCCTCCCGGAAGGCCACGATGGTCAGCTCGGTCTCCGGGGCCAGGACGGACACCCGCGGATACATGCCCTCCCGCTCGATGTACGTGTACACGGTCAGCGCTCGCAGGAACTTCTCCACCACGCCGGGATCCCGGTCGGCCCGGTAGGAGCGGATCAGTCGCCTGATCTCCTTGTGGCCTGCCCTCAGCATCACGATGGCGTCGGTGGTGGGCATAGGCAACTCCCAAGAGGCGCAGGACTCACTTCGGTGACAGGCCAATACCCGGCAAACCGGGCCGTCACACGCCATGAGTGCCGGGCTGCTCGTCCGTGGTCGCATGGATACGGAACGTGGCCGGGGCGCGCAGCCGTCCCGGGCGCCACCCGGCAGGCGAACGAAAGATCAAGGACGTCGTCACGGATCAGGGACCCTCTCCGTGCCCCCATGGGCCGGCCCCGCTCCTCCCGTCGTGGGCCGGCTCTCGTCCGGCGGCGTGCACACGGTCCGGGGTGAGCGGGAGTTCCCTGAAGCGGATGCCGGTCGCCTGGTGCACCGCGTTGCCGATCGCGGCGGCCGTTCCGACGATGCCGATCTCCCCGATGCCCTTGCTTCCCATCGGGTTGAGGTGGGCGTCCTCCTCGTCGATCCAGTGGGCCTCGACCTCGGGCACGTCGGCGTGCGCCGGGACGTGGTAACCGGCGAGATCACTGCCGATGAAGGCGCCCGACGCGGGGTCCACGCGGCCGCCCTCGGTGAGTGCCATGCCGAGTCCCATCACCATGCCGCCGATGAACTGCGACCTGGCGGTCCGCGGATTGAGGATGCGCCCGGCCGCGTACACGCCGAGCAGGCGGCGCACCCGTACCTCGCCGGTGTCCGTGTCGACGCCCACCTCGGCGAAGTGGGCACCGAAGGCGTGGCGCGCGTACGGGGATTCCTGGTCCGCCGTGCCCTTGGTGTCCGCGGACGCCGTCAGCCCCTCGGCGGGCAAGGGACCTGTACGCTCGCGAAGTTGGCGGGCGAGGGAGCGGCACGCCTCGTGCACGGCCCAGCCCCAGGACGCGGTGCCGGCCGATCCTCCCGCGAGCGGGGCCTTGGGAAGTCCGGTGGTACCGATCTCCGTGCGGACAGCCTCGGCGCCGACGCCGAGCGCTTCGGCCGCGATCTGCGCCAGCACGGTTCGGGCGCCGGTTCCGATGTCGGTCGCGTTGATCCGCACCACGTGGAGCCCGTCGGGGTGGGCGGTGACGGTCGCGCGGCTGGGCGAGACGAGCACCGGGTAGGTGGCGGCAGCGACGCCGGTGCCGGTGAGCCACACCCCCGAACGCCGGGCCCCCGCACGATGATCGCGCTCGGCCCAGCCGAAGCGCTTCGCACCCTCGCGCAGACACTCGACGACGTGCCGGCTGCTGAACGGACGGCCGCTGTCGGGCTCTTCGCTCGGCTCGTTGCGCGCCCTCAGCTCGATGGGGTCCATGCCGAGCGCGCAGGCGAGTTCGTCGATGGCGGACTCCAGCGCGTACATGCCCGGCGTCTCCCCGGGCGCACGCATCCAGGACGGGGTGGGCACGTCCAGCGCGGCCACCCGGTGGGTGGTGAGACTGTTCGCGCCGGCGTACATCACGCGCCCGGGCACCGCCGCCTGCTCGACGAACTCCTTGATCCGGGAGGTGTGTGTGGTCACCTCGTGGATCAGGGTGGTGAGGGTGCCGTCCCGCTCGGCGCCGAGCCGCAGGCGGTGGTCGGTCGGCGCGCGGTGGCCGACCAGTTCTGTCAACTGCCGCCTGGTCAGGGCGAGTTTGACGGGTCGCCCGACGTGCAGGGACGCCATCGCGGCGAGCACCACGTGCGGCCGGGGCGTGCCCTTGGAGCCGAAACCGCCGCCGACGTGTTCACACACCACGGTCACCCGTTCCTCGGGCAGCCCGAACAGCTCGGCGAGGACGGCACGTACCGGGTCGGCGCCCTGGCTGGTGTCGTACACGGTGAGGCGGCCGTCCTGCCAGCTCGCGGTCGCGCCGTGCGGCTCCATGGGGTGGTTGTACAGGGGCGGCACCCGGTAGTGCGCGTCGACCTGAACCGGTGCCGCGGCGAACGCGCCCTCGGGGTCGCCGCGTCGGCGCTCGGTGGGGTGGCCGCCGTTGACCTCGTCGGGGCTGTAGGCGCCGGCCGGGTTCTCGGTGAGGACGGACTCGTGGGGCTCGGTCGCGTATCCGACGGCTACGGACTCGGCCGCGGCGCGTGCCGCCTCCAGGGTCTCGGCGACCGCCAGGGCGACCGGCCACCCGTGGTGCGGAACCCGGGAGTCCTGGAGCACGGCGAGGGTCCGGTCGTGCGTGGCGGCGAGCCGGGGGGCCGAGTCCGGAGTGAGCACGGTGAGCACTCCGGGCATCCTCAGGGCGGCGGCGGTGTCGAGGGAGGTGACCCTGCCCTTGGGGACGGTGGCGGTGACCAGCCAGGCGTGCACACAGCCCGGCGGCGTGTACTCCGTCGCGTACAGGGCGCCCCCGCTCACCTTCGCCGGGCCCTCACGACGCTCGATGGGCGAGCCGACTGCGTTGTTCGCTTGCGAAGCCATGACGGGTCTCCTAGCGGGTCGAACAGGACGCGGCGGGCCTTCCCCGAAAGGGGGTTCAGCCCGTGGCGGTCAGCGTGCCGAGCATGCGCATGGCGAGGTCACGGGCGAGCGCCACCTTGTACGCGTTGTCCCGTAGCGGTACGGCCTCGCCCAGCTCGGCGTCGAGCGCCTCTGCGACGGTTTCGGGGGTCGGCCGCGCGCCCAGCAGGGCGGCTTCGGCCTGCCGGGCGCGCCAGGGGCGATGGGCCAGCCCGCCGAAGGCGATGCCGATGTGGCGGATCGACCCGTCCTCCAGCTTGAGGACGGCCGCCACGGAGGCGAGCGCGAAGGCGTACGAGGCTCGTTCGCGCGCCTTGCGGTAGTGGGACACCGAGCCTGGCGGCAGAGGCGGCAACACCACGGCGGTGATGAGTTCACCGGGGCGGATCACGGTGTCCCGCTCCGGGTCGTCCTCCGGCAGGCGCAGGAACTCCGTGACCGGCACGGCACGGCCGCCCTGGGGGCCGGCCAGTTCGACGACGGCGTCGACCGCGGCGAGGGCCACGGCGAGATCGGAGGGGTGGGTCGCGACGCAGCGCGGCGAGTGGCCGAGGACGGCGTGGTCGTGGTTGACGCCGTCGAGCGCCCCGCAACCGCTGCCCGGCACACGTTTGTTGCAGGGTTTCGACACGTCCTGGAAGTAGGCGCAGCGGGTGCGCTGCAGAAGGTTCCCTCCGGTGGTCGCCGCATTGCGCAGCTGACCCGAGGCGCCGCTGAGGACGGCCTGCGAGACCACGGGGTACCGCTCCCGCACCAGGTGATGTGCGGCGAGGTCGCTGTTGCGTACGGTCGCGCCGAGCCGGAGCGCGCCGTCCGGCCGCTCCTCCACGCGGTCCAGCGGAAGGCGCGTGATGTCGACCAGGACCTCGGGACGCTCCACCCCGAGCTTCATCAGGTCGACGAGGTTGGTGCCGCCACCCAGGTAGCGGGCCTCGTCCCGGCCGGCGTGGGCGGCGGTGGCCTCCTCCACGCTCCGGGCCCGCACGTACGACACCGGCTTCACACGATCACGTCCCGCACTGCCTCGACGATGTGCGGGTAGGCGCCGCACCGGCACAGGTTTCCGCTCAGCCGTTCCCGGATCTCCTCGCCGGTCAGCCGCACCGGGGTGCCCGGCGCCGACCGCGTGTCGGTGACCGCGGAGGGGGCACCCGCCTGAGCCTCCTCCAGCATGCCGACGGCCGAGCACAGCTGGCCGGGCGTGCAGTACCCGCACTGGAACGCGTCGCGATCCAGGAACGCGCGCTGCAACGGATGGAGGTCGCCGTCCTCGCCGGCCAGGTCGGCGAGCCCCTCCACGGTCACGATCTCGGCCCCGTCCTGCGTCACGGCGAGCAGCAGGCAGCTGTTGACCCGGCGGCCGTCCACCAGGACCGTGCACGCCCCGCACTGGCCGTGGTCGCAGCCCTTCTTCGACCCGGTCAGGGCGAGCCGCTCGCGCAGCAGGTCGAGCAGGGTGGTGCGGTGGTCCACCTCGGCGCTGTGGCTGGAGCCGTTCACCCGCAGGGCCACCCGTGACGCGGTGGCACCGGGAGGTGAGTCCGCGGGGCGGGGCCAGGGCTCATGACGAACCGCCTGCCCCGGGTCGCCGGCGCGGGGTTCCTCGCTGCTGTCCATCGTTGCCTGTTCCTCGATCCGGATGGTCGGTGGCGGCTGAGAGCCGGTGTCCGAACCCCGCGCGGACCCGGGCGGGG